>DASULK010000107.1:0-46484 GCA_036278255.1 Micromonospora sp. | reverse complement strand
TCCAGGCCTGTTTCCTGGCGGTGGAACGACGCCGACATGAAGAAGATCGGCTTGTCGTGCTGGGAGGCGACGCAGCGGCGTACCGAGAAGGAGCGGCCGTCCCGGACGTTCTCGACGCGGTAGTAGATCGGCTCGTTCGGGTCACCGGGGCGGACGAAGTAGCCGTGCAGGGAGTGGACGAAGCGGGTCGGGTCGACGGTACGGCCTGCGGCTACGAGCGCCTGGCCGGCGACCTGGCCGCCGTAGACCCGCAGCGGGCCGACCGGTGGGCTGGTGCCGCGGAAAGACATGTCGTCGATGCGGTCGAGGTCAAGCAGTTTGAGCAATTCGTCGACGGCGGCCTGCCCGATGAGCCGGCCTTCGGTGCTCACCATGGTGGCCGTACGGTCGCTGGGTCGACCAGGGTGCCGAGTTGGTGGACCCGCAGGGTGTTGGTGGAGCCGGGGATGCCGGGTGGGCTGCCGGCCACGATGACGACGTAGTCGCCGGGCTTGGCCATGCCGAGGCCGAGTAGGGCGTGGTCCACCTGGCGGAACATATCGTCGGTGTGCTGCACGAATGGCATGAGGAAGGCCTCCACACCCCAGGAGAGCGCGAGTTGGCAACGCACCTCGGGCACCGGGGTGAAGGCGACCAGCGGCAGGCGGCAGTGCAGGCGGGACAGCCGCCGGACGGTGTCGCCGGTCTGGGTGAAGGCGACGAGGGCCTTGGCGCCGATGGCGCTGGCGATCTGGGAGGCGGCCACGGTCAGCGCGCCGCCGTGGGTGCGGGGGTCGTGCTGGAGCCGGGGCACGGTGATCGACCCCGACTCGGTGGTGGTGATGATCTTGGCCATGGTGCTGACGGTCAGCACCGGATATTTGCCGACGCTGGTCTCGCCGGAGAGCATCACCGCGTCAGCGCCGTCCAGTACCGCGTTGGCGACATCGGAGGCCTCGGCGCGGGTGGGGCGGGAGTTGTCCATCATCGAGTCGAGCATCTGGGTCGCGACGATGACGGGTTTGGCGTTCTCCCGGCACAGCTGCACGGCCCGTTTCTGCACCAGGGGCACCTGGTCGAGTGGCAGCTCCACCCCCAGGTCGCCGCGGGCGACCATGACGCCGTCGAAGGCGGCGATGATCTCGTCGAGGTGGTCCACGGCTTCGGGTTTCTCCACCTTGGCCAGGACCGGCCGGCGGACTCGGACCTCGTCCATGACCTGGTGGACCAGTTTGATGTCCTCGGGCGAGCGGACGAACGAGAGCGCCACCAGGTCGACGCCGAGACCGAGGGCGAAGCGTAGGTCCTCGATGTCCTTGTCGGAGAGGGCTGGCACGCTCACCGCGACGTTGGGTAGCGAGACTCCCTTGTTGTTGGAGACCGGGCCGCCCTCGATCACCAGGCAGCGGATGTCGTTGCCGGTGACTGAGGTGACCTCGACCGCCACCCGACCGTCGTCGATGAGTAGCCGGTCACCGGGCTTCACCTCCTGCGGGAGCTTGCGGTAGGTGCAGGAGACCCGGTCACGGCTGCCTTCGATCTCGTCACTGGTGATCACGACCGCATCGCCGGTGCGCCAGTCATGAGGCCCATCCGCGAACCGCCCCAGGCGGATCTTCGGGCCCTGCAGGTCTGCGAGGACCGCCACCGCCCGTCCGGAGGCCGTGGCGGCTTCCCGTACCAGCCGGTAGACCTTTTCGTGATCGGCGTGGCTGCCGTGGCTGAAGTTGAGGCGGGCCACATCCATGCCGGCCTCGACCAGCCCCCGGATACGCTCCGCGGATGAGGTCGCGGGGCCGAGGGTGCAGACGATTTTCGCGCGGCGTGTCACGCCCATCAGGCTAGTCTCTCTCCCGGCTCATGCCTCTCGGCCAGCCGTTGTCGAGCATTCCGGAATGACATCCGACGTCGCAGGGCGGGTGGTTTTTCACCAGGCCGGGCGTCGGGGCGGGCATCGTCGACCGCGGTTCAAGATCCTACCGCTACCAGGTAGGACCCTCTACTCCTGGGCATCATCCCCTATTCCCCCAAGTCTGCCCCATCTACACCAGCTTCATCCGTTACCGGGTGGCATCGCAGTTTGGGCAGAGCACGGATCCGGGCGAACGCGGGCCGCCGGCGGCTCCGACGCGAGACGATGGCGGGGTCGTTGATACGGGGAAATGGGGGCGGCGATGCGCGACATCACCGATCTGATCATGGATGACCACACGGAGATGCGCCGACAGTTCGCCGACCTCGACGATGCGGCCACCGCGGAGCAGGCGGGCGAGATCTGGGCCAGCCTGTCGGCGCTGCTGGATCTGCATGCCGCCACCGAGGAGGCGGTCTTCTACCCGCAGCTGTTGCGCCACGCGGCGCAGGCCGAGGAGGAGACCGACGACGCGATCCGCGACCACAACGAAATCCGGGACGCGATCGCTGCCGCGAAACGGGCCCCGGTGGGGAGCGACCAGTGGTGGGAGGCGGTGCGCAAGGCCCGCGAGGAGAACGACGAACACATGGCCGAGGAGGAGGACGAGGTCCTGCCGGATTTCCGCCGCTCCGCCTCCGGCGAGTTGCGCCGCGAGTTGGGGGCACGGTTTCTCGCTTTCAAAGCGGCGCACCCCGGCGGTCAGGGGGCGGACACCAGCGACAAGGACCCCCGGACCTACATCGAGGCCAACAGGTAGCCGGCGGAGCATGGTGGCCGGCAGGGTCCGGCGTGGTGCCGTCGCCGGACCCTGCCATGCCAGCGTTGCCACGCGTCCTTAGCCGGGCAGGTCGACGGTGTTTGACATTTGATAAAAGAATGCGTCAACATGGTGGACCTCGCCACGTCGAAGAAGCCATGGCCGAACAGAGTGCGGCAGACCACCTCCACCAACGATCCGGTACGCGCCGAGCGTCGCAACGCGACAGACCGCCCCGACGCCCGTAGCCTCGCTCAGTGATCGCAGCGACACACCGACGAGCGGGTCGGGGCGGAGAGCCGAAGAGGGGAAGCGTTGACGCCAATGCGTGGGTTGAAGACCGTCAACGACACAAACACAGAGGGTTCGGTACGGCCGGCCCATCGCCCGCAGCACCGGACGCTGGTGGATACGGCCACGGCCCGGCTGCACGAGGCGATCCTGACCGGTGAACTGCGTGCCGGCATGCCGCTGCGGCTCAACGAGATGGCCGACCTGCTGGGTATGAGCATGAGCCCCGTACGGGAGGCGATCCGGCGGCTGGCCGTTCTCGGGTTGGTCGAGATCGTGCCGCACAAGGGTGCCTGGGTGGTGCCGCTGACGGTGGACGACGCCATCGACACGCACGAAACCCGCATGGCGCTGGAGTCCATCCTCACCGAGCGGGCGGCGCAACGGTTCACCTCTGATGACGTCCAACGGGCACGGACCGCCCTGGACAAGCATCTGGCCGCGCTGGAGCGCGGCGACAACACCGCTGCCCGGCTCGCGCACACCGAATACCACTTCACCATCTACCGGGCAGCCGGATCCCGGTGGCTGCTGCGGGGGCTGCAGCCGGTCTGGGAGAACAGCGAACGCTACCGCTTCGCCACGCTCGTCCCCGGCACCTCCAATCCAGACCGGCTCCGTGAGCACCTGGCCATCCTCGAAGCCTGCGCCGCCAACGATCCGGAGGCCGCGGTGGCCGCCGTACGCCAGCACATCCAGCACGCCACCGACCGCGTCATCACCAAGATGACCGCTGCGAACGAAGCCGACGCGCAGGCAAAGGCCGCGGGCCGTACGCAGAGCCACAGCCCGTGATCTTTTTCGCCCGGGGTTTCCGGCGGGTCGAGGTGGCCTGGGACCCGCACCCGTTCCCGCGGTGATGCAACGGCCACCCGGACCTGTTGAGAGGACACCCCCATTGCCCGGCATCGACCTGCACACCCACCTGGCCCCGGACCTGGCCGGCGCTGAACTGCTCGGCGCCGAGACAAACGGCGGGGCTGTGGCCTTTGACGGCAGGCGGGTCGGGCCCGCCGGCCTTTACCGTCCCGACCGCTTGGAGGCCTACCTGGACAAGGTCGGGCTGGATGAGGCGATCGTGAGTGTCCCCCCACCCTTCTATCGGCAGCATCTGCCCGCGGCGGAGTCCGCGGCGTGGGTGGCCGCGGTCAACGAGGGGCTCCTCAGCAGGGTCGAAGCCCACCCACGCCTGACTCCGCTGGCCTACCTGCCGCTGGAGCATCCGCAGGTGGCGGTCGCCGAATACGACCGGATCGCCGGGGACGACCGGTGGGCGGGGGTGGTCGGTTCCGCCGGTGGCGGGTCGGTCTCGCTGGCCGAACCGGCGCTGCGGCAGCTGTGGCGGCAACTAGATCAGGACGGGCGGATGGTGCAGTTGCACCCCGGGCACGCCGTGGATCCGCGGTTGGAGCCGTACTACCTGACCAACCTGCTCGGTAACCCGGTGGAGACGACGGTGGCCGCCGCGCAGCTGGTCTTCGGGGAGGTCCTGCACGACTTTCCGGGGATCCGATTCGTGCTGCTGCACTGCGGTGGCTGCCTGCCGGGGGTGGTGGGCCGCTGGGAACGGGGGCACGCCACCGCCCGCCCCGGGGTGCCGTCGCTGCCACTGTCGCCGGCTAAAGCGGCGCGCCGTTTCTATGTGGACGTTCTGGCCCACGAACCGGCCGTGGTCGACCTGGCGGTGACGGTCTTCGGTGCGGAGCGCCTGGTGCTGGGCAGCGACTGGCCATTCCCGATGGGCACCGAAGACCCACTCGCCCTGGTCGCCCACCGCGGTCCGGAGTACGTCGCCCAAGTGGCGATGGCCAACGCGGCCGCCGCCCTCGGACGGAACGGTTAGCTCCTTCATGTTCCGACCGGCTGCGGTCATCTTGACCCGCTGCCGGCTGGGACCAAAGCGGTGCGGGGAGCCCCGCGGAACGGAGCTCCCCGCACCGTCTGCCGGACGTCAGCTCAGGGTGGTCAGCGTGACGTGGTTGCGTAGCTCGCCGAGGCCCGACACCCGGGTCACCACCACATCCCCGTCGTCGAGGAAGATCTGCGGCTCCCGGGCGTTACCGATCCCGGCGGGCGTACCCGTCAAAATCACATCCCCGGCCCGCAGCGTCATCCCCCAACTGAGCTCGGCGATGATCCGGGCGTACGAGAAGGCCATCTGCGCGGTCGAAGCGTCCTGCAGCAGCGCGCCGTTGAGCTCGCACTGGATCCGCAGATCCGCCGGATCCGGTACGACGTCGACGGTGGTCAGCCACGGGCCGAGCGGCATCGTGGCGTCGATGCTCTTGCCTTTGAGCCACTGCCCGCCGTGCGCCCGCTGCAGATCCCGCTGCGACACGTCGTTCGCCACACAGAAGCCGAAGACGTACGACATCGCCTCAGCCTCGTCCACCGAGCGGCAGTCCCGGCCGATGACCATCGCGATCTCCGCCTCGTAATCCCACTTGCTGGAGATCTTCGGGTCGTAGGCGATGTCGTCGTACGGGCCGATCACCGTGTCCGGGCCCTTGGTGAAGAAGGTCGGGTGCGCCGGTGGTTCCGGCGGATCCTGCCCTTCCCGTTTGCCGCGCGACTCCTCGAAGTGGTCCCAGTAGTTCCACCCGGTGCAGAGGATGTCACGGTTGAACCGGTGCAGCGGCGGGCCCAGCCGCACCTGCGGCAGCGGCACAACCGGCGCTGCTTCAGTGGCGGCACGGACCGCGTCGAGCGCGGCCGGTCCGCCACGGACCACGTCGTCGACGGTGCCGAGCGCCGCCGGCAGCAGTGCGATCCCCTGATCGCGGACGACGCCGATGCGCGGCCCTTCGTCGCCGAGGACCGAGGCGAGGCGCATCAGCTCTCCTCCGGGTCGGCGACCACGGCGATGGCGCTGATCTCGATGAGGTAGTCCTTGTTGACGAACTTGGCGACCTCGACCAGTGTGGAGGCTGGCGGCTCACCGGTGAAGTACTGCCGGCGCACGGCGTGGATGGCCTGGAAGTCCTCCATGTTGCGCACGTACACGTCGACCCGGACGATGTCGTCGAGGGTCCCGCCAGCGGCCTCCACCGCCGCGCGCAGGTTCTGGCAGACCTGGTGGGTCTGGGCGGTGACGTCGCCGACGCCGGTGACCCCGCCGTCCTTGTTACGGGCGGTCATTCCGGAGATGAAGACCAGCCGGCCGCGGGCCTCCGTCATGGTGGCGTGGGCGAAGTGCCCGTTGGGTACCGCCAGCTCCGGCGAGGTGACCTGCTGCTTGGCCATGAAATCTCCTTGCAAGATGTGAATGGGGAAGCCGTCGGGTGACGGCGGTGGTCAGCGGGCGTCCTGCGGGTCGGTGTACCACTCCGGTTGCGTCGGATAGTGCGGCCCGTCGTAGATCTCCAGCAGGACGCTCTCCTCCTCCGCGTGGGTGGGGCCGTGCAGGCAGCCCTTGGGGTTCCAGTAGAAGGAGCCGGGGGTCAGGGTCAGCCCGGTCGGCACGTAGGTGTAGCGGCCCCGCAGGCAGAACATGAACTGGTTGGAGGCGTGCGAGTGCCGCAGCGGGATGCCGGCCCCCTTGCGGAAGCGGATCAGGGCGATGGACGCCTCGGTCTCCTCGTCGCGCCAGAGCATCTTCTGCGACAGCCCGGCCAGGGTCTTGTCGACCCAGTCCAGGTCGTCGGTCTGCAGCAGGATCTCCCGGAACCGGGCCATGACCGTCCCGTCCGGCCCCGGGAGCAGCTGCTCCCGGGAGCGTTCGGGGGCGACCCCGGAGTAGTGCGACGGGTCGGAGAGGTTGTTGGCCCACTCCTCGGGGTCGACGCCTTCGGGCACCGGCGGGGTAGGCACGACGGCGGGCTGCTCGGTCACTGCGCCCCCGCTTCCCCGGACGTCTCGCCCTTGATGAGGTTCTCGCCCAGACACTTCAGCTCGACCAGGCGGCTGCGGTAACGGGTGTTGCCGCGGTTGGTCAGCATGTGGATCTCTCCGGGCTCGCGGTAGACCACCGCGCCGACCGCCTCATGGACCAGCCGCGGCTCACCGCCCTGCAGCGGGTCGATGCGGTTGTCGGCGGCTTCGAGGGCGATCACCAGGTACGGGTTGAGATGGTGGTGCCAGGGCTGGTTCTGCCCCGGCTCCAGGGTAATTTCCCAGACCCGTACCTGATCGTTCTCGAAGACGATCTCCTGGCCGACGGCGCCGAGGGTGATCTGCTGGCCGTCCGGGCCGGTGATGGTCTTGGGGTCGCTCATGGCGAATCTCCTTCTTTCGATGAGGGGATCAGTTCAGATAGGACTAGAGCTGCTCGGCGGCAGCCGGCTTCCGCGGCGGTGGGCAGCCGGCCACCTTGATGTAGAGCTCACCGGCGATGCCGGCCCCGGCACGCCCCGCAGCGTCCCGCGGGTCGAAGGCGACGATGGCGGCGATGTGGGCGTCCGGGCGGAGCAGCACCAGGGTGTTGTCGGCGACGCCGAACCGCTGCCGCAGCCGGTCCCCCGGATCGAAGAGTGCCCGGTCACGCAGGCCGGAGTCGTGCGGGGCGTCCCAGCGGCTGACCAGGTAGTGGTGCAGCGCCGGGGAGTTCTGCGGGGGCAACGCCGGCACCCGGCGCGCGTCGGTGAAGTAGAGCGCCACGAACGAGTCGGCGACCAGGTCGTGCAGGTGGACGCGCCCGTCCGGGCCGAAGACCGGCAGGTCGGGGGCGCGGGAGCCGGCGGTGACCGGCTGGGGACGGTCGCCCTGGACAACCATCGACCAGTCGCCGGTGCCGTCGACGTCGAGGCGGACGCCGAGCATGCCGCGGGTGAAGGCGTTGCCCCAGTCACCGTCGGTCATCGCTCCGACGTCGGCCAGCCGGCGTTCCATGTAGGCGCGGGCCGCCTCGGCCATCGCCCCCGATCCGCGCTCCGCGATCGGTGCCTGCTCGGTCTGGTAGCCGGTCAGCAGCTCCGGCTCGGCCCAGCCACGCAGCACCCAGGCCAGCCGCCACGGCAGGTTGGAGGCGTCCAGGACGCCGGTGTTCAGCCCCAGCGCCCACATGGGGGTGATCAGATGGGCGGCGTCACCGAGGAGGAAGACCCGCCCGTCCTGCCAACGGTCGGCCACTCGCTGGTGAACGGTGTAGATGTTGCTGCCGATCACCTCCAGATCGCTGACGTCGCCGATGAACCGGCGGGCCTTCTCCGCCAGCTCCTGCTGGCTCGGCTCGGCCCGCCCGGCCGGCAGCGGGAAGAGAAACCGCCAACAGTGCGGCTGACGCACCAGGATCATCCACTCGGTGGGGTCGCCGAAATAGGCCAGGTACGGGTAGTCGCGGGGGTTGGCGACATCCAGGTCCACCTTGAGGTCGACCAGCATGTAGCGCTCGCTGAGGGTGGTGCCCTCCACGGTGGCACCCATCTGGTCACGGACGACGGAGCGTCCACCGTCGCAGGCGAGCAGATAGCGCACCGGCACGGTCTGCTCGCCCTCCGGCGTCTGCAGGCGTACCTCCACCCGGTCGGGGTGCTGGGTGTAGTCCAACAGCCGGTGACGCATGTGCAGCGCCCCGGGGGCGACGGCGTTCAGCCGCTGCTCCAGCACCGGCTCCAGGTGGTGCTGCGGAATGTTGATCACGAATGGGAAGCGGGTGTCCTCGACCAGCAGTCCGGTCCGGACGCTGAGGGTCCGCGCGTTGGTGGCCCGGTCCAGCTCGCCGATCTCGTCGATACGCACGGCGGCCCGCAGCACCTCGGTGAGGGCGTCATAGCGGTGCAGCACCTCCAGTGTCCGGGTGAGGACGGTGCCGGCCTTGGTGTCGAGGGAGAGCTGGTCGTCCTCTTCGAAGACCACGACCGGGATCCCGTACCGGGCCAGTCCCAGCGCGGTGATCAGCCCTACGGGGCCGGCACCGACGATCCCCACCGGCAGCCCGCCGACAGCCGGCGCCGCTTCCCGCGCCGGCCGCAGCTCCCCGTACGGCTCGTTCGCCGGTCGCTGCAGTGTCATGACAGTTCCCTCCTCGCGAATGCACGATCCCGGGTCAGGCTAGATCCCGTCATCGTGGCGGCCGATGACAGCAGGAACATCAGCGGGCCGAGCACGTCGTCCGGCACGCCGATGCCGATGCTGCGTTCCCAGCGCTCGCGTTCGCCGCCCGGTGGGTTGGCCACCCGGAACTGTTCGGTGTCCACCACGCCGGGGAAGACGGCGTTGACGCGGACCCGGTGCGGCACCACCTCCGCCGCCAGCGATTTGGCGAACGCGACCAGGGCGGCCTTGCTCGCCGCGTACGCGGAAGCCTGCGCGTGACCGGCGCTGCCCAGCCCGGAGCCGAAGACGAGGATCACGCCCGACCGGCGGGAGATCATCTCCGGCAGCACCGCCTGGGCGCACCAGACCACCCCGTCGAGGTTGACCGCCAGCGCCCGCCGCCACAGCTCCGGTTCCATTTCGACGACGTCGACACGCGGCTGGATCGCCGCGCCGGCAACCAAAGCGTCGATGCGGCCGTGTGCGGCGCGCACTTCGGCGACCGCGTCGAATACCCGGTCCCGGTCGGCGACGTCGACGCGGTAGTGATGCACCCGGCCGGTGGGGTGGTCGACCCCCCGCTCTACGTCGAAGACGACCGCGGTCCCGCCCGCATCAGCGTAGGCGCTGACGAGCGCGGCCCCGATGCCGTTGGCCCCGCCCGTGACAATGAGGACCTTGCCGGTGGCGTCGAAGCTGACGTGCATGGGTTCTCCTCCTTTCTGGGCGGTCAGGTCAGCGAAGCGGTGGCGGGTCGCCGACCGGCACCCCGACAGCTGCGGCCGTTGCCCGTAACTGAGAGAGGACGGAGGGCTCCAGCGCCACCCCCTCGGCGAGCGCCTGCGTATACCGGGCCGAGCTGAGATCCCCCGGCAGGTGGACGGTGTCGACGCCGGCGGCTCGTTTCGATGACCGCACCTGATCGGCGAGATCGGTCAAACGCTGCCCGAACCCGGCGGCGTCCCCGAAGGCCGCCACATCCAGGGCCAGGAAGAAGTGGGCGCAGTTGTTGGGCACCGACATGTCGGCGTAGAGGCCCATGACATGGTGGCCGTAGCCGCCGCCGGAGAGCACGCCGGCGAGCACGTCGACCATGAGCGCCAGGCCGTAGCCCTTGTGGCCACCGGTGGGCAGCAGCAGGCCGTCGATGGCCGCCTCCGGGTCGGTCGTGGGGCGGCCCTGATTGTCGGTCGCCCAGGTCGCCGGGATGGCCTTGCCCTCACCGGCGGCGAGCCGGATCTTGCCGAGCGCCGCCTCGGAGAGGGCAAGGTCGAGGATCACCGGGTCGCTGCCGGGCTGCGGCACCCCGATCGCCACCGGGTTGTTGCCGACGACCGGCGCGGCGCCGCCGGGTGCCGGCATCAGGGGCCGGGTGTTAGCCGTGGCGATTCCGATGCACCCTTCGGCGGCGGCCTGCTGCACGTAGCGGAAGCCGCCACCGAAGTGGAAGGCGTTGCGGACCGTCACGGCCCCTACGCCGTACTGGCGTGCCTTCTGCACCGCCAGGCGCATGGCCTGCTCCCCGGTGAGCTGGCCAAGCGCGTGTCCGGCGTCGAGGACGGCGATGGCACCGAAGTCCCGGACCAGTTCGGCTCTCTCCCGGCAACTGACGGAGCCGGCCTGGATGCGGTCGACGTACATCGGCACGAGCATGACGCCGTGCGAGCCGATACCCCGCAGGTCGGCGGCGACCAGCGACTCGGCGACCACTGTGGCGGCGGCGGCGGAGAAGCCAAGTGCGCCGAACACCGAAGCGACCGTTTCGGTGAGCCACGGGGCGGGGATCTTCGCAAGCTGGGTGTCGGACGGCTTATCAGTGAGGGTCATTTCTGCCTTAAGGGTCATTGTTGCTCTGCCCGGGCAGCAGTCGACGTTCGACGGCGGCCAGGGCGTAGAAACGGACGGCGCTCATCGCACCGAACAGGATCATGGCAGCGAAAGCGGGGGCGGTGGCGGCGCTGCTCACCGTGCGACCGCCTCCGCCGGTGCCATGAGCAGGTCGTGCAGTTCGCTGCGGAGGGCGGCGAGATGTGGAGCGTGCTCGTCGTAACCGAGCGAGCGGGGTCGCGGAACGTTGATTTCAAGGATCCGGCGCAACCGGCCGGGGCGGGGGCTGAGCACCACGACCCGGTCGGCGAGCAGGATGGCTTCGTCGACCGAGTGCGTGACGAAGAGGACGGTCGAGGCGTGTTGCATCTGCAGCCGTTGCAGTTCGACGGTGAGGTCGGCCCGGGTGAGCGCGTCCAGTGCCGAGAAAGGCTCGTCCATCAGCAGGACCCGCGGCTGCATGAGCAGGGACCGGCAGAGCGAGACCCGCTGCTGCATGCCGCCGGAGAGCTCGTGCGGCAGCCGCCGGTGGAACTCGGTGAGGCCGACGAGCTCGAGCAACTCGCGGGCGCGTGCCACGGCGACCCGCCGGTCGAGGCCGGATATCTCGGCCGGCAGCAGCACATTGTCGAGGATCGAGCGCCACGGCAGCAGCGCTGGCCGCTGGAACATGAAGCTGATGTCCCGGCGGGGCCCCTGGATCGGGGTGCCCGCGACGGTGATCTGCCCGGCCGTGGCGGGCAGCAGCCCGGCGACCAGCCGCAGCAGCGTCGACTTGCCACAGCCGGAACGGCCGACGATGGCCACGAACTCGGATTCGGCGACCTGCAGCGACACGTCGCTGAGCGCCTGCACGTCACCCCGGCGGGTCCGGAAGGTCTGCGAGACGCCGTGCACTCCGATCATGACGGCTCCTCGGCACCTCGGGCGGAGCTGGTGACGAGCAAGGCAGCCGCCGCTGCGGTGGCTGACAGACGGGGACGGCGGGGCATGCGACCTCCTGAAGGGTGGATTTTATCAAATGTCAAACCTGCTCGGACGTCAAGAGCTTCGGACGGCGAGTCCCACTAAAAGCCAACCGACAGCCCGGGCAGAGACACCTTTCGGCACGAAGTCGAAATCCCGGACTCCGGCCCTGGGCGCGGATACGCTCGGCGCGGTGTACGACACGAACCTGATGCGCCGGCTCGAGCACTTCTACGACGCCCTGCCCCGGGACAGCGCCCGCACCGAGGAGTTCGGCTCCCTGGTGCTCTTCATCGCCGAGGATTCGGGGTGGCCCTTCTACGCCCGTCCCCGCCCGGACTCCCCCACGCCGCCGACCGCGGCCGACGTGCGGGCGGTACGCGCCCGGCAACGCGACCTCGGCCTACCGGAAGCCTTCGAGTGGGTTCATGAGAACACCCCGGAACTGCTCCACATCGCCCGATCGGCGGGGCTGTCGGTGCTCGAAGCGCCGCTGATGGTCCTCAACCCCGCGGACCTGCCGGCCCCCGCAGAACTGCCCCGAGTGCCGGTACGCCTCGTCGATCCGACCGCCCCGAACTTCGCCACGGACATCGCCATCCGCCGGGCGGTGGCGAATCTCGGTTTCTCCGCCGCCGGGACTGCGGTCGGCCGGGCAGGGCCGGCCGACCGCGACGCCCACCTCGTGCCGCTCACCCCGGCCGACGCCGAGGAGGAGCAACAGCGGGCGCAGACCGGCGGCCGGCTCTCCGCGCTGGCCGAACTCCCCGGTCAGGGGGCGCTGGCCAGCGGGACGGCGATGCGGGTCGGCGATATCGCCGAGATCGCCGGTATCGCCACCCTGCCCGCCGCACGGCGGCGGGGGCTGGGCGCGGCGGTCACCGCGACGCTGGCCCGGCGGCTGGTGGAGACCGGCTGCGAGGTGGTGTTCCTCTCCGCGGGAAGCGAGGAGATCGCCCGCGTCTACCAGCGGGTCGGCTTCCACCGCATCGGCACCGCCTGCATCGCGGAGCCGGGCAGGGTCATCGCTTAGTCGCAGCCTGCTACCGCCGCCATGGCGAGGAGACCGGCACGGAGCGAACGCGGCGCGGCCCGGCAGTCAACTCAGGACGGTGGGTGCCAGTCGGCGGCCTCGGTGGCGACACGGCTCATCAGACGGGGACTGATCGTGCCGAGGGTGGCGTCCCGGGCCCGCAGGGCCAGCCGTCCGCGGGTCTTCAGCACCGCCGACATCCGGCGAGTCTGCCGCACCACCGTCTGGGTACGGGGCCGCCGTATCCGGTGGTAGGTCTCGATCGCCGCCCGCAGCGCGGCGCCGGGGACCGCGTCGCGCAGCAGTGCCCGCAACGTCGCCGCATCCTCCAACGCCAGGCAGGCACCCTGACCGAGATGGTGCGGCATGGCGTGCGCGGCATCTCCCAGCAGCACCACGCCACCCGGGCCGGCCGGATAGGAGTACGCCCGCGGCAGCGGACGCAGCTCGCGTACCTCCTGCTGCATCAGGTCGTCGGGTTCGGTTGCGGCGAGCAACTCCCCGATCGGGGCCGGCCAGCCGGCGAACCAGCGGCGCAGCAGGGTGAGCTGGGTGGCGGGGGGCTCGGGGCGGGGGGCACCGGCCGCGGTCGCCACCCAGTAGATGCCGCCGCGTCGGGAACCGCCGGCGTCCCCGCGCTGCCCGAGTGAGGCGGCGATGAACCGGTAGCCCGCCCCCAGAGCCTCCCCGTCCACCGGATGGTCGCCGATGAACCGGGTGGCGCGGTACCACGGGATCACCGCCCGCCACGCCACGCAGCCGGCACTCACCACCCCGGCCTGCGGGGCCAGCCGCTGCCGCACCGCGCTGTCGATGCCGTCGGCGGCGACCACCAGGTCCGCCTCGAAAGTCAGCCGCCCGTCCCCCACCGTCGGCAGGTCCCCCTCCGACGTCTGCACCTCGCGGACCCGCACCCCCGTGCGGATCTCGACCCGGTCCCCGAGGCCGGCGACGAGAGCATCGTGCAGATCCTCACGGTGGACGACGACCGGTCCGCGATCATCCGCCCGTCCCCGTGGCTGCACCAGCCATTGGCCGTCAGGGCGGCGTACGCCAACGTCGGGCAGCGGTGTGGCGATGGCGGCAAGCCCATCCCCGAGGCCGAGGGCGTGCAGGGCCCGGACCCCGTTGGGCCACAGAATCAACGCGGTGCTCTCGGCCCGTATCCGATCATCGGATTCGAGTAGCGTCACCCGCCACCCGGAGCGGGTCAGCGCTCCGGCGATGGCCAGGCCACCGACCCCCGCGCCTACCACCACCGCCGTACGCATCGGTGCGGCCCCTTCTTCACCACGGTCTGGTCACTGGACGTCGTTGGCGGGACGGGTGGAGGTGCCCTCCGGCTCGTCGTCCGGGACCTCGCCGGTTCGCTGATAGCTGCGGTACTCCGCTTCGTCGACCACCCGGTAACCGGCCTTCGCGGCACCGGTGTCGGCGGCGGCGTCCCTACCCTGGGCGCCCTCCGGCGCCTCGGCCGCGGGTGCCCCGCCGGCCGGGATCAGGTATTCGCGCGGCCCGCGGACCCGCAGGAAGTAGAGCAGCGCGCCGACAAAGACCAGCACCGCGGTCCAGACGTTGAGCCGTACCCCGAGAATCTGGTTGGCCTCATCGGTGCGCATCATCTCGATCCAGAACCGCCCGGCGGTGTAGCCCATCACGTAGAGGGCGAAAGCGCGCCCGCGACCGAACTTGAGCTTTCGATCGACGAAGAAGACCAGCGCCGCCACCCCGATGTTCCACAGCGCCTCGTAGGCGAAGGTGGGGTGGACCAGGGTGTCCGCTGTCGGCAAGTCCTCGGCCGGCACCGGGTTGCCGGCGGCATCGCGTACCGCCCGGCCCCCGACCATCTCGTAGACCTTCAGCCCCCAAGGCAGGGTGGTCGGTCCGCCGTACAGCTCGTTGTTGAACCAGTTGCCGAACCGGCCGACCGCCTGGGCCAGCGGAAGCCCCGGGGCGAGCGCATCGGCCACCATCGCGAACGGGATGCCGACTTTACGGGCGGCGAACCAGGCGCCGAGCGCCCCGCCGGCCACCGCGCCCCAGATGCCGAGGCCGCCTTCCCAGACTCGCAGCGCCTTGAGCGGTTCACCGCCAGCGCCGAAATATTCCTGCCATGAGGTGAGCACGTGGTAGATGCGGGCGCCGATGATCCCGGCCGGCACTGCGAAGGTGGCGATGTCCAGCACCGCCCAGGGCGGGGCACCACGGCTGCGCAGCCGCCGCTCGGTCACGAGGCTGGCGACCACGATGCCGAGCAGGAGGCACAACGCGTAGGCCCGGATCGTCAGCGGGCCGAGCTCCCAGGCCGCGGTGGTGGGGCTGGGGAGAGCTGCCTGAGGGGTGAGCAAGGCGAGGGTCACGGATGCACACGCTACCGCTGCACGGTGCTCTTGCGGTAGCCACGTCGACCCGATTGGCGGCGCATCACCTTCGGCGCGACGGTTTGACGCAGAAAACCGGGCGTCGCAGCCGGTGGAGCCGGTCTCCGCCAGCGAGCAGGAAGGAGATCCGCGCCGGCATGCCGTCGACGCGTCGCGGCATCAGCGACGTACGGCGCGGACGCCGTCGGCCAACTCGGCGGCAACCGCACGGAGCCGGGCCAACCCGGTCGCCTCGTCAGGCGCATCGAGCAGGCTGCGGATCAGGGCGCTGCCGACGATGACCGCATCGGCGTAGGCACCGACCTCGGCGGCCTGCGCCCCGGTGCCGACGCCGAGCCCAACGCCGACCGGCAGGTCCGTGACCGCGCGGGTCCGCGCGACCAGTACGGGCGCGGCCTGCGACGTCTCTTTCCGGGCCCCGGTGACCCCCATGATCGCGGTGGCGTAGACGAAGCCCCGGCAGTGCGCCGCGGTCATCGCAATCCGCGCGTCGGTGGAGGAGGGCGATACCAGGAAGGTGCGGTCCAGTCCGTGGGCGTCGGAGGCGGCGAGCCACTCGCCGGCTTCCTCCGGGATGATGTCCGGGGTGATCAGTCCGGTGCCGCCGGCGGCGGCCAGGTCGCGGGCGAAGGCGTTGACGCCGTACTTCTCCACCGGGTTCCAGTAGGTCATCACCGCTACCGGAGCGCCGGAGCCGGCGACCGCTTCCACGATTCGCAGCGCATCGGCGGTACGGGTTCCGGCGGCACGGGCGATGTCGCTGGCGCGCTGGATGACCGGGCCGTCCATCACCGGGTCGGAGTAGGGGAGCGCCACCTCGATCGCGTCGACGCCGGCCTCGATCATGGTGGTCATCACGGCGGCACTGCGCTCCACGGTCGGGAAGCCGGCCGGCATGCAGCCGATCAGGGCGGCCCGCCCCTCGGCCCGCGCCTTGTCGAAGGCCACCGAGATGCTCATGTCTGCGCCTCCAGCAGGCCGAAGTAGCCGCCGGCGGTCTGGACGTCCTTGTCCCCCCGCCCGGAGAGGTTGACCACGATGGTGGGCTCGCGCCCCAACTCCGCGGCCAGCTCGGGAATGATCTTGAGTGCGCCGGCGAGGGCGTGGGCGCTCTCAATCGCCGGGATGATGCCCTCCGTTCGGCAGAGCAGCTGGAATGCCTCCATCGCCTCAGCGTCGGTCACCGGCGAGTAGGTGGCGCGGCCGGTGTCGTGCAGCCAGGCGTGCTCCGGGCCCACCGCCGGGTAGTCCAGGCCCGCGGAGATCGAATACGAGTCGAGGGTCTGCCCGTCGTCGTCCTGGAGCAGGTAGGTGCGGGTGCCGTGCAGGACACCGGAGGAGCCGCCGGTGATGCTGGCGGCGTGCCGGCCGGTGGCGACGCCCGCACCGCCCGCTTCGAAGCCGTAGAGACGCACGTCCGGGTCGCCGATGAAGGCGTGGAAGATGCCGATGGCGTTGGACCCACCGCCGACGCAGGCGATCACGGCGTCGGGTAGCCAGCCGGTCAACGCCTGGCACTGCTCACGGGCCTCGACGCCGATGCCGCGCACGAAGTCGCGGACCATCTCCGGGAACGGGTGCGGCCCCGACGCGGTGCCGAGCAGGTAGTGCGTCTGGTCGACGTGGGCGACCCAGTCGCGCAGCGCCTCGTTGACCGCGTCCTTCAGGGTGCGTGAGCCGGTGGTCACCGGGATCACCGTAGCGCCGAGCATCCGCATCCGGGCGACGTTGAGCGCCTGGCGTTCGGTGTCGACCTCGCCCATGTAGACCACGCACTCAAGATCCAGCAGCGCCGCCGCGGTGGCGCTAGCCACCCCGTGCTGGCCAGCTCCGGTCTCCGCGATCACCCGGGTTTTGCCCATCCGCTTGGTCAGCAGCGCCTGGCCGAGCACATTGCGCACCTTGTGGGCGCCGGTGTGGTTGAGGTCCTCCCGCTTGAGTAGCACCTCCGCGCCGACCTGCACAGAGAGCCGCTCGGCCCGGTAGAGCGGCGACGGGGTGTTGGCGTAGTCGGTTAGCAGGGCAGCGAACTCGCTCTGGAACCCCGGGTCGTCCTTCGCCTGCCGGTAGGCGGCGTCGAGCTGGTCGAGCGCGGCGATGAGCGCCTCGGGCACGAACCGTCCGCCGTACCGGCCAAAGTGGCCCCGGGCGTCAGGCAGCGCGACCGGGTCGGCCGCCACCGGCGGGGTCACCGGGCCGGCCTGGGGGTGGCCGGGTGGTTGCCGGCGTTGACCAGCTCGGCCACCGCCTCGCGGGGGCTCTTCTGGGTCACCAGGCCTTCACCGACCAGTACGGCGTCCGCGCCTGCGGAGGCGTAGCGGATCAGGTCGTGCGGGCCACGGACCCCCGACTCCGCGATCTTGATCACGTGGTTCGGCAGGCCCGGCGCGATCCGTTCGAAGACGGACCGGTCGACCTCCAGTGTGCGCAGGTTGCGGGCGTTGATGCCGATTACCTGGGCGCCCGCTTCGAGTGCCCGGTCGGCCTCCTCCTCGTCGTGCACCTCGACCAGGGCGGTCATGCCCAGCGACTCGATCCGTTCGAGGAGACCGACCAGCGCGTTCTGCTCCAGCGCCGACACGATGAGCAGAACCAGGTCGGCGCCGTGCGCCCGGGCCTCGTGCACCTGGTAGCTGGAGACGATGAAGTCCTTGCGCAGCACGGGAACGTCGACCGCAGCGCGCACCGCGGCGAGATCATCGAGCGAACCGCCGAACCAACGGCCTTCGGTCAGCACGCTGATGCACCGCGCGCCACCGGCGGCGTACTGTACGGCCAGCTCGGCTGGGTCGGGGATGGGGGCGAGCTGTCCCTTGGACGGCGATGCCCGCTTGACTTCGGCGATCACACCGACACCCGGACGGCGCAGGATCGCGTAGGCATCGCGCGGCGGCGGAGCTGCGGCAGCCCGCCGCCGGATCTGCTCCAGCGGAATCTCCTGCTCCCGGCGCGCGACATCTTCCCGCACTCCCGCGACGATCTCGTCGAGCACGCTCGCGTACGGCGACGGCTCCGAAGCGCCCCGCTCCGGGTGCACATGCTTAGCAACCACCAACTGGACTCCCCTCTCCGGGCGTCATGCGCCGATGCTAGGCGGCGGTATCCGGCAGGAAGAGTCCGGGGTGGGGCGCACCTCACACAATGGGATCAGGAATAATGCCGGACCCCCAGTAAGGGGCAGATCACCGACCGCCACTAGCGCCCCTCGGCCTACCTCTCGGGCGGCGGATGGTTTTCGGCGGGCATCAAGGAAGCGTGGTGGGCTGATCGGTCGGGTCCTCGCCGCGGTCGAGGGCATCCCAGGCATCGGTCATGGCCAAGCCCTCGGCCCGGCCAGTGGCTGTGGTCCCGGTCGCCGCTGCAGCATCCCGCTCCGGTCGTCGTTCGTAGCGGGCCCCCATGCCCGGCCAGTGGTGTCCCCGCAGTGCGGTGCGGGCTCCCCCACCGGCGGTCAGCAGGCCACCAAGCGCGCAGAGCACCGGCCAGGCGAGGTTCGTCCGGTCCGGCAGCGTCACACCGTAGGCCCCGCCGCCGACCAGCGCCAGCCCGACCAGCAGCAGCAGTACGCCGATCAGCCGCCGCGCCGCCCCCCGGGTGGCGACCACGGCACCCGCGCCGGCGAGCCCGGCGAGGGCCAGCGGCGGCAGCCAGGGCAGCAGATCACCGCCGGTCTGCGCCACCTGCTGACGGGGCAGCGGCGCCGGACGGTCGAGCAACTCCACCGCCCAGCCGCGGGTGACCGCGAAGAGACCGAGGCCGGCGCCGGCACCGCAGAGCAGCAGCGCGACGAGCAGGTTCCGACGCGTCACGTTTCTCTCCTTCATCGGGCGGGCCGGAGTGTCTCCGCCGCACCGATCGCAGCCAGGACCGCCGCTGCCTTGTTGCGGGTCTCCTGCTCCTCGGCGTGCGGGTCGGAGTCGGCGACGACCCCGGCCCCCGCCTGCACGTAGGCCCGGCCGTCCCGGATCAGGGCGGTACGGATCGCGATCGCCATGTCCATGTCGCCACCGAAGCCGAAGTAGCCGACCGTGCCGCCGTAGAGGCCCCGGCGGGTGGGCTCCAACTCCTCAATGATCTGCATGGCCCGCACCTTCGGGGCCCCGGAGAGGGTGCCAGCCGGGAAGGTCGCGGCCAGGGCGTCGAAGGCGCTCTGATCGGCGCGGAGCGTGCCGATCACGGTCGAGACGATATGCATGACGTGGCTGTACCGCTCGATCATGGCGAACTCGGGCACCTCCACGGTGCCCGGCGCGCAGACCCGGCCGAGATCGTTGCGGCCCAGGTCGACCAGCATGACGTGTTCGGCCCGCTCCTTCGGGTCGGCGAGGAGTTCGGTGGCGAGCGCGGCGTCCTCCTTCGGGGTGCGCCCACGGGGGCGGGTGCCGGCGATCGGATGCAGCATGGCCCGCCGCTCCCCGCCCGGCCCGACGGTCACCTTCAGGTGGGCCTCCGGGGACGAGCCCACGATGTCGAAGTCGTCGAAACGCAGCAGGTACATGTAGGGGCTCGGGTTGGTGGTCCGCAGGACGCGGTAGACATCGAGCGGGTCGGCGGTGGTCGGTCGTTCGAACCGTTGGGCGACCACGATCTGAAAGCACTCGCCAGCGCGGATCGCCGCCTTCGCCTCCTCGACAGCCTTCGGGAAGGCGCCGTCGACGGTCCGGCTGGCTACCGGGCCGGTCGACCCCCGCTCCACGGTCGAGATCATCGGCGGGATGGGGCGGGACAGGGCGGTGGTCATCGCGTCGAGCCGCCCGACCGCCTGGTGGTAGGCGGCCCGCACCTGGGATTCCCGGTCGTCCCGGCCTTCCCCACCCGCCGCCTCCGGTTCACCGGCCGGATCCGGCAGGATCGCGTTGGCCACCAGGATCGCTGAGCCGTCGAAGTGGTCGAGCACCACCAGGTCGGTGGCGAGCATCATGCCGAGCTCCGGCACACCGAGATCGTCCTCAGCCAGCTCCGGCAGCGTCTCGAACCGCCGCACGAGGTCATAGCTGAGGTAGCCGACCATGCCCCCGGTCAACGGCGGCAGCCCGGCACTGTCGAGGCCCGGACCGGCCAGCGCGGCTACCGCCTCGCGCAGAACCCGTACCGGGTCACCGCCCAGCGGCAGCCCGGCAGGCGGGTTTCCCAGCCAAGAGGCCGAACCGTCCCGTTCGACCAGGGTCGCGACGCTGCGTACCCCGATGAAGGAGTAACGCGACCAGGCGGTCCCGGCCGAGCCGGCGCCCTGCTCGGCCGACTCCAGCAGGAAGGTCCCCGGTCCCCCGGCCAGTTTGCGGTAGACCCCGATGGGGGTCTCCCCGTCTGCGAGCAGACGCCGGATCACCGGCACGACCCGCCGAGTCCGGGCCAGTTCGCCGAAGGTGGTTTCGTCGGGACTGACGACCCCGCTGGTCATTGCCGCTCCTCGCCCGAGGTGACCGGAAGCTGGTCGAAGAAGCAGGTACGGCGGCCGGTGTGGCAGGCGGCCCCAACCTGTTCCACGCTAATCAGCACGGCGTCCCCGTCGCAGTCCAGCGCCGCCGAACGCACGTACTGATAGTGGCCCGACGTCGCGCCCTTCACCCAGTATTCTCCCCGGCTGCGTGACCAGTAGGTGGCCCGGCCGGTGGTCAGGGTGCGGTGCAGCGCCTCGTCATCCATCCAGGCGAGCATCAGCACCTCGTCGGAGTCGTGGTCACGGACGACGGCCGCGATCAGGCCGTCGGCGGTGCGGCGCAGCCGTGCGGCGATCGCCGGGTTGAGGGCGGAGGGTCGGGCGGGGCCGGGCGGTGCTGGCCGCGGGCCGGCGGCGGGCAGGTCAGGTACGGGCACACCCGATTGTCCCGTACGCGGCTGCGATGCGGGCAGCCCCGTCCCGTCGAGCGGTATGTCGCCGGCCGTACCCGCCGCAGAGCCAACCATGGGCGGTGATGGCGCCGACACTGGTGGCGAAGGCCGGGGTGAAACGGCCGGTAATCAAGTTCTTGTCCGGGTACAAGATTTCATCTAGCGTTGAGTTCATCAGTTGTTGAGTTTCTTGGAGGCTCACATGGACAACGCGATCGAGGTCCACGACCTCGTCGTCGAACGCGGGAAGCGGCGGGTGTTGCACGGCATCAGCTGCGACATCCCCCGCGGCAGCGTCACCGGGCTGCTGGGCCCGAGCGGCAGCGGAAAAACCACCCTGATGCGCGCCGTTGTCGGGGTGCAGACCGTCCGCTCCGGTACGGTCCGGGTGCTCGGCGAGCCAGCGGGTTCGGCGTCCCTGCGCCGCCGACTGGGCTATCTCACCCAGGCGCCCAGCGTCTACCCCGACCTGACCGTCCGGGAAAACGCCCGCTACTTCGCCGCGCTGTACGGGCTGGGCGCCACCGAGGCCGACCAGGCGATCGCCGACGTGGGCTTATCGCAGGCGTCCACCCAACTCGTCGCCACCCTCTCCGGCGGCCAACGCAGCCGGGCCTCCCTGGCCTGCGCACTGCTCGGCCAGCCTGAACTGCTCATCCTCGACGAACCCACCGTCGGCCAGGACCCGGTGCTACGCGCCGACCTCTGGGCCCGATTCCATGCGCTGGCCGCCGCCGGCACCACCCTCCTGGTCTCCAGCCACGTCATGGACGAGGCCCGCCGCTGTGACCGGCTGCTGCTCATCCGTGACGGCCGACTGATCGCCGACGACACCCCCGACGCGGTACGGGCCGCCGCTGGCACCGATGACCTGGACGAGGCGTTCCTGCGTCTGGTCCGCACGGACGAAACATCCCAGACCGACGGGACCCGCACCAACCAGGAGGTTTTCTGATGAATGCCCGTATCCTCGGTGCCACCATCAGTCGAATCCTGCGTCAACTCCGGCACGACCGACGGACCATAGCGATGCTGGTCGCGGTGCCGGCGCTGCTGCTGGCAGTGCTCTACTACATGTACGACAATCAGCCGACACCGCCCGGGCAGCCCTCCACCTTCGACCGCGTCGCGCTGATCATGCTCGGCCTCTTCCCCTTTGTGATCATGTTTCTGGTGACCAGCATCGCCATGCTGCGAGAACGCACCAGCGGCACCCTGGAACGCCTGCTGACCACCCCGCTGGGCAAACTCGACCTACTCTTCGGCTACGGCATCGCGTTCGGCCTGGCCGCAGCGATTCAGGCGAGCATCGCGGCCGGGGTGGCGTACTGGCTCTTCGATCTGACCACGGCGGGCAGCATCGGCCTGGTCATCGCGATCGCGGTGCTCAACGCGGTGCTCGGGGTCGCCATCGGCCTGCTCTGCAGCGCCTTCGCCCAGACCGAATTCCAGGCCGTACAGTTCATGCCGGTCGTAGTGATCCCACAGAGCCTGCTCTGCGGTCTCTTCGTTCCCCGCGACCAGATGGCGGGCTGGCTGCAGGCGATCAGCGACGTACTGCCGCTGTCGTACGCGGTCGAGGCCCTGCAGGAGGTGGGCGCCCACGCCGAGCCGACCGGCACGCTGTGGCGCGACGTGGCCGTAGTAGCCGGTGCAGTGGTGGTCGCGCTGGTACTCGCCGCGGCCACGCTGCGGCGACGCACCGGCTGAAACGGGTGGGTAGCGAGGGACGGTGAGAAGGAGCATGAGGCGGCGGACCGGACGGCGGCCAGGAAACCCGGACACCCGCGAGGCGATCCTGGCCGCGGCGCGGGAGGCGTTCGCCGAACGCGGCTTCGACGGTGCCTCCATCCGATCGATCGCCGGTAGTGCCGGGGTCGACCCGGCGCTGGTCCACCACTACTTCGGCACCAAGGACCAGCTCTTCCTCGCCGTCATGAACTCGCCGATCGACCCGGAAGATCTGCTGCCCCAGGTCGTCGTCGGGGGCAAGGACAAGATCGGCGAACGGCTCGTACGCACGTTCCTCAGCGTCTGGGATTCTCCGGCCGGGGCGGGCGGGGTGGCGTTGCTGCGCTCGGGGATGAGCAATGACTGGACCGCCCGGATGCTGCGTGAATTCCTCGTCACCCAGATCCTGCGGCGGGTGTTCAAGCAACTCGACCTCAATCCGGGCGAGGTGCCGCTGCGCGCCGCGCTGGTTGCCTCGCAGATCGCCGGGCTGGCCATGATGCGCTACATCATCCGGCTGGAACCGCTCGCCTCCGCGCCGCCGGAGACCGTGGTCGCCGCGCTCGCCCCCACCATCCAGCGCTACATCACCGGCGATCTCCCCGGCGCCTCCGACCACCTCGACTGACCGTCACTGACCGACAGCAGCCACGTCCGACGAGTTGAGCCCGCCAGGCCCCGACGCCTGCTGCCGGTATGGCGAAGCCGCGGCCTAGCGGGTCTGCTCCAGCCAGGAGGCGTACAGCTTGCCGTAGATCGAATCGGGGTCGCGGACCAGATCGGCGTGCGGGCCGCGCTGCACGATGCGACCCCGGTCCACCACGATCACCTCGTCGGCGGCCTGCGCCGTGGACAACCGGTGCGCGATCGCCACCGTCGTCCGCCCCCGGGTGACCGCGTCCAGCGTCTGCTGCAGCCGCACCTCGGTCGCCGGGTCGACCGCGCTGGTCGCCTCATCCAGCACGAGCAGGTCGGGGTCGGCGACATACGCCCGGGCCAGCGCGACCAGCTGACGCTCCCCGACGCTCAGCGCCTCGCCCCGCTCCCCCACCGGGGTGTCCAGGCCGGCGGGGAGCCCCGCCACCCAGTCGCCGAGGCCAAGTTCGGTGAAGGCGAGATCCAGTTCCTCGTCGGTCAGCGACGGGCGGCCGAACCGGACGTTCTCCGCCACCGTCGCGTCGAAGAGGAACCCGTCCTGCGGCACCATCACCACCCGCGAACGCAGCGAAGCGAACCGGACTCGCTGCAGCGGCACGCCCGAGAGGAGCACCTCCCCCCGGGACGGATCCATCAGGCGGGTGAGCAGCTTGGCGAAGGTGGTCTTGCCGCTGCCGGTCTCCCCGACCACCGCCACCCGGGTCTTCGCGGGAATCTCCAGCGTGACGTCGGTGAGCACCTCGGGGCCGCCGGGATAGGCGAAGCAGACGTCGGCGAAACGGACGTCGATCGGACCCTCCGGCATGTCGAGGCCCTGCCCACCGGGGTCGGCGACGTCCGGTTCGGTGTCGAGCACGTCGAGCACCCGCCGCCACCCGGCAATGGCGTTCTGCGCCTCGTTGAGCACCTCGGTGGCGATCTGCACCGGCTGGATGAACAACGTCACCAGGAAGAGAAAGGCGGTGAGCTGACCAATCGTCAACGCATCATCGACGCCGAGCCGGACCCCGAGCACCACCACGCTGGCCAGGGCGACCCCAGCGGCGATCTCCCCGGAGGAGAAGCTGATCACGCTGGTCCGCAGGGCCCGCTGCTGGGCCCGGCGCTGCCCGTCGATCGTCTCATCCAGCCGTCGCGCCGTGCGGGCCGAAACCCCGTAGGCCCGGATCACCGGCGCGCCCACGACGCTCTCCGAGATCGCCGCCAGCATCGCCCCCATCCGCTGGCGGACGATGCCGTAGGCGGCCTCGAGGCGCTTCTGGAACGCCCGGATCACCAGGACGGCCGGCAGGAACGCGGCGAACACGACGAGGGTCAACTGCCAGGAGTAGACCGCCATCACAGTGGAGGTCACGATGACCTGGCCAACGCTGATCAGCAGGATGACCCCGCCCCACTGGAGGAACTGGGTGATCTGGTCAACGTCGCTAGTGACCCGGGAGACCAGCGAGCCGCGCCGCTCCGACTGTTGATGCAGCATCGACAGGTCATGCACGTGCCGGAAGCCGCGGGTACGCACGTTGGCCAGCGCGGTCTCGCTCACCGTGAAGAGCCGGCGCATCATCAGATAGCCGCAGAGGGTGGTCACCACCAGCACCACCGCGGTCAGCGCCACGATGACCCCGACCACGCCGAGGTCCGGCCCGCCGGGCGCGCGCAGGCCCCGGTCGATGCCCTGCTGCACGGCGACGGGGACGGCGGCCCGGCCGACCATCGACGCGATCGCCAGACCGAGGGTGCCGGCGAGCCCGGTGCGCAGTTCAGGCGAGAGCGCCAGGCCCCGGCGCATCGTCTGCCAGGTGCTCTCGGCCCGGTCCGCCGCCAGAACCTCGGCACTCATGCCGTCACCTCTTCGCTCACGGCTGCGGGACTCGTATTCGCCGCCACCTCTTCCTTGTCGTACGCCGGTTCCCGCTCGGCCTCGGCCTTCTCGTAGGCGGTGACCAGGTCCGCGTAGCCGGGGGTGGTGGTCAGCAGGGTTTCGTGGGTGCCGCGGGCGATCACCCGGCCCTGCTCGACGTACACGACCTCGTCGGCCAACGCGATCGTGGCCCGCCGGTAGGCCACCACCAGGATCGACGCCGCGGCCGCGCCGTCGGCCGTCGCGGCGGCGCGCAGCGCCGACAGGATGGCCGCCTCCACCCGCGGGTCGACGGCGCTGGTGGCGTCATCGAGCACCAGGAGTCGAGGCCGTCCGGCCAGAGCCCGGGCGAGCGTCAGCCGCTGCCGTTGGCCGCCGGAGAGCGAGGTGCCCCGCTCGCCGACCATGGTGTCCAGCCCGTCAGGCAGGGCCGCCACGAACCCGTCCGCCTCGGCCAGGCGCAGCACCCGCCACACCTCTTCGTCGGTGATGCCGGGCCGGTCGAGGGTGATGTTGGCGCGGACGGTGTCGTCGAAGACGAACGGTACCTGGGCGACCAGGGCTGCGGTGTCGGCAAGCGAGTCGGCGGTCAGCGACGGCACCGGCACATCGTCGACGGTGATCGATCCGGATTGTGGGTCGACCAATCGCACGGCCAGCGACGCGATCGTGGACTTTCCGGCACCGGTCGGTCCGACCAGCGCCACCGTGCGGCCGGCCGGGACGGTGAAGGTGACCTCGTGCAGCACCGGTGGTGCGGGCGTGGCCGGGTCGGCTGACTCGTAGCCGAAACCGACCCGGTCGAAGGCAAGAGTGGCGGGTCGGCCGCCGTGCCGGTCCAGCGTGGTGTCGCCGTACGGCATCTGCCCGGTCGCGGTGAGCACCTGCCGCACCCGCTCCCACCCGGCGACGCTGCGGGGCAGTTCGGCGAGCACCCAGCCGATCGCCCGGACCGGGAAGGCGAGGACGGTGAAGAGGAACGCCACCCTGACCAATTCGGTGTCGCTGATGGCGCCCTGGCGCAGCCGGGCGGCCCCGACGAGCAGTACGGCGAGGGTGCCGAGGCTGGGCAGGGTCTCCAGCATGGGGTCGAAGAAGCCACGGAGCCGGCCGACGGAGATCAGCGCGTCGCGCAGCTCACCCGCCCGGGCGCCGAAGCGGGCCGTCTCGTGCGCTTCCCGGCCCATGGTCTTGACCACCAGGGCGCCGTCGAAGCTCTCGTGGGCGATGGCGCTGACTTCGGCGCGTAGCCGCTGGGCGCGGGCCTGGCGGGGCGCCATCTGCCGGGAGTAGACGACGTTGAGTGCGAAGAGCGCCGGGAAGATCACCAGGCCGACGAGGGCGAGCACCCAGTCGGTGGCGAAAAGGGAACCGATCGCGGTGGCGAGCATCACCACGGTACCGACGGCGAAGGGCAGTGGCGCGATCGGGAACCAGGTCGCCTCCACGTCCGAGTTGGCGTTGGAGAGCAGGGTGCCGGTGGCGTGCCGGTGGTGCCACGACAGCGGCAGTTCCAGATAGCGGCGGGTGACCTGGCGCCGGTAGCTGGCCTGCAGCCGGAACTGCATGTAGCCGGCGCCGAGCCGGCGGCCGAAGATGCCGAGCACCTTGAGCAGGCTGATCGCGATCAGTGCGGCGGCGCTGAGGGCCACCAGGCCGGTGTCAGCGCGGCCCTGCTCGATCGCCGGCACCACCACCTCACCGACGATGGCGCCGACCACAAAGGCGCTGGCGATGATGAGCAGGCCGAACAGCACACTGCCGCCGACTCCGACGGCGAAGATCCGGGGCTCCTCGCGGATGGCCCGGCCGAGGACACGCAGCCCCCTGCGAAGCACATCACCACTTGTCCGACTCGCCATCCTCGCCCCCGTAAGCTTCCGCCGCCCGCCGTCGCCTTACTGCCCATCCTTGCCGAGCCCGGATCCCCGCCGCGAGCAGGTATCCGCCGTGTCGGCCATCACAGCCGTTGCAGCCTTCCGCCGCGCCACCGACCTCTGTCAGCCCTACGATCGATGCATGCGAGGGTACGCGCGCTCAGAACGTCAAGCGCTGGTCGAACTCTTTCTGGCGGTCGGTCCGGACGCGCCGACCGTCAACGTCGGCTGGACCACCCGGGACCTGGCCGCGCATCTGGTGGTGCGGGAACGCCGCCCGGACGCCGCCCTCGGCATCCTCTGTCGGCCGATGCAGGCCTATGGCGAGCGGGTACGTCGATCCGTCGCGGCGCAGCCGTTCCCCCGGCTCGTCGAACTCGTCCGGCGCCCGCCCTGGTGGAGCCCGGTCAGCAATCCGCTGACCGACCGGATCGCCAATACGGTCGAGTTCTTCATCCACCATGAGGATGTCCGCCGTGCACAGCCGGGCTGGCAGTCACGGGATCTGCCGGCCGGCCAACAGGCGGCGCTGTGGCGGCTGGTTTCGCCGGTGGGACGGTTGCGGCTGCGACGATTCCCCGCCGCCGTGCACATCACGGCCCCCGGCTACGGCGAGGCGACGACCGGTGCCGGCCGCGAGCGGGTACGCCTAGTGGGGCCGCCCGGCGAGTTGGCGCTCTTTCTCACCGGCCGGCAGCGGGTAGCCCGGGTCCAGATGGAGGGCCCGCCTGCTCTGGCCGACCGGCTCGGCACCGCCAACCTCAGCCTCTAGCGCGGTATCGACTCAGATCAGCACCAGCCGTTGACCGGCCTGTTGTGCCCGGCTCGGAGAAGCAGCGGGTCCGGGTGGGTCCGGAGAGACGACAAGGTCCTCCTCTGCAAACAGAGGAGGACCTTGGGTTGGCAGGGCGCAGCGGGGAGCGGACGACGTTCCCCGCTGCGTCCGGTCAGTTGACGACGTAGAGGAGACGGTTCGGCGAGCCGGTGCCGGGGCTGCCAACCACGCCGGTGGTCGCGTTGTTGAGCAGGTAGCTACGGACCTGGCTCGGCGACCACGACGAGTTGGCGGCCAGGACCAGCGCCGCCGCGCCAGCCACGTGCGGTGCCGCCATCGAGGTGCCGTTGATGGTGTTGGTGGCGGTGTTGCTGGTGTGCCACGCCGAACGGATCGACGAGCCCGGCGCGAAGATGTGCACGCAGGAGCCGTAGTTCGAGTAGGAGGCGCGGGCGTCGGTGCTGGTGGTCGCCCCGACGGTGATCCCCGAACTGACCCGAGCCGGCGAGGAGTTGCAGGCGTTGGCGTTGGAGTTGCCGGCGGCAATCGAGTAGGTGATGCCCCGTGCGATCGAGTTGGCCACCGCGTTGTCCAGCGTCGTGTTGGCGCCGCCGCCGAGGCTCATGTTCGCCACGGCCGGGCGGACCGCGTTGTTGGTCACCCAGTTCACGCCGGCGATCACACCGGCGTTGGTGCCGCTGCCGGCGCAGTTGAGCACCCGCACCGGCACCAGCCGGACCGCCTTGGCCACGCCGTGCGCGGCGCCGCCGACCGTGCCGGCAACATGTGTGCCGTGGCCGTTGCAGTCGTTGGTGCCGCCGCCGACGGCGTCGTAGCCGCTGAGTACGCGGCCGCCGAAGTCGGTGTGGCTGGCCCGGATGCCGGTGTCGATGATGTAGGCCCGCACGGTGCTGGCCGTGGTCGGGTAGGTGTACCGGCTGTCCAACGGCCGGTTCCGCTGGTCAATGCGGTCGAGGCCCCACGAGGGCGGGTTGGTCTGGGTGGCGGCGAGGGCAACCACCTGGTCCTGCTCGACGTAGGCGACGTGCGGGTGCGCCGCCAGCCGCTTGGCGGCGGCTTCGCTCATCCGCACGCTGAAGCCGTTGAGCGCGGCGTCGTACACGTGACCCACGCTGCCGCCGAACTGGCCGGCCAGTTCCTTGGCCTTGCTCGGGATGGCTGCGGCGGCCCGGGCGGTTCCGACCTTGCCGCCGACGGCGTCGTCCTTCAGCACCACGATGTAGTTGCCGGCTACCGCGTTCGGAGCGTTCGCGAGCCTGATCTCGCCCTCTGCCGGAGCGGCTGCCGCGGGTCCCGCGGTCAGCACCGCACCGGTCGTCGCCGCGACAAAGATGCTGAACGCGAGTCGACGGGCGCGCCTCATGTCTGGGAGCCTCATCTCCCAACTCCTTCCTGATCCACCTCGGTCAGGCAGATCGAGGAGAGTCTATGGGAAGGGCCTTCAAATATCTATGGATGGAAATCTAGCAGTAGCTCCGGGGGCGGTGGGACCATCCCCGCCCGGCCACGCCACCCCTCCGTCGGCCCCCCGGACGCAGGTCTTCCCGCAGCGAAGAGCACACTCGCCATCCGGGTACCCGCCGGCACCTCGGCGGTTCGAGGGATGGCCGATCGCCCCGGAAGGCAATACCCTGCGGTAACCGCAACAAGGTGACGCTGATCACGCATTGATATCGGAGGCTGCCTGCCATGGCGCTCGAGGTTCCATACCGGTCAATTCCTGACATGCTTCTCAAGCGGGTGGCAGCGACTCCCGACCAGGAGGCGTTCGCCCACCCCGCCCCGGACGACTCCGGCCCGGCCTGGCTGACCTGGGCGCAGATCGGGCAGCGAGCCAAGGCGATCGCCGCCGGACTGCGGGGGCTGGGCATCGGCAACGAGGAACGCGTGGCGATCCTGGCCAACACCCGCCTCGAGTGGGTCCTCGCCGATCTCGGGGTGCTCTGCGCCGGGGCCGCAACCACCACGGTCTATCCCACAACCGAACCTGACGAGGCCACGTACATCATCGCCGACTCCGGGTCGCGGGTGCTGATCGCCGAGAATGCCGATCAGGCCGCGAAGATTGCCGGCAAGGACCTGCCCGCGCTGACCCATGTGGTCCTCATCGACGGCACCGCCGACCCGGCTGCCTCCCCGCCGCAGCTCACGCTCGCCGAGCTGGAGGAACGGGGCAGCAAGGCGCTCACTGCCGAACCGGACCTCATCGACATGATCATCGCCGGCATCACACCGGACCACCTGGCCACTCTCATCTACACCTCCGGCACCACCGGTCGTCCCAAAGGCGTGGAACTGCTGCATCGCGGCTGGTGCTGGCAGGGCGTGGCCCAGGCCGAACTCGGCCTGCTCAAGCCGAGCGACCTGCAGTACCTGTGGCTGCCGCTGTCCCACTCGTTCGGCAAGACCCTGCTCTGCGGGGTCATCCACGTCGGGGTGCCCACCTATGTCGACGGTCGGCTCGACAAACTCGTCGATCTGCTCGACGTGATCAGACCGACGCTGATGTGCGGGGCGCCCCGGATCTTCGAGAAGGTCTACAACCGTACGGTCACCACCGCAACCGAGGGCGGCGGCGCCAAGGCGAAGATCTTCACCTGGGCCCTGCGGATCGGTAAGGAGAAGGTCGCGCTGGAGCAGGTGGGCAAGCCGGTCCCGGGCTGGCTGAAGCTCCGCTACGCGCTGGCCGAGAAGCTAGTTTTCAGCAAGTTGCAGGCGAGGCTGGGCGGACGAATCCGGGTGATGGTCTCCGGCGCCGCACCGTTGAGCAGGGAGATCAGCGAGTTCTTCGCCGCAGCGAACCTGCCGATCTCGGAGGGGTACGGGTTAACCGAGGCCAGCGCCGGCAACTTCGTCAACCGGCCCGGCGCTCTCAAGATCGGTACGGTTGGGCAGGCGCTCGGCGACCTCGAATGCCGCATCGACGAGGACGGCGAGATCCTGCTGCGCGGCGCGCCGGTCATGCGCGGCTACCACAACCTGCCCGAGGAGACCTCCACTGCCTTCACCGAGGACGGCTTCTTCCGCACCGGCGACATCGGCGAACTCGACGACGAGGGCCACCTGACGATCACCGACCGGAAGAAGGATCTGGTCAAGACCTCCGGCGGCAAGTACATCGCGCCGTCATACATCGAGGGCATCTTCAAGGCGGTGTGCCCCTACACCTCGCAGGTGATGGTGGTCAGCCAGGCCCGTAACTACTGCACGATGCTGGTCACCCTCGACCCCGAGGCGATCTCCGGTTGGGCTGCCGGTGGCCCCCTGGCCGGCAAGCCGTACTCCGAGATCGTCACCTCACCCGAGGTGCGCAAGATGATCGACGGTTACGTCGCGGAGCTCAACGGTCGCCTCAACCGCTGGGAGACGATCAAGAAGGTGGCCATCCTGCCGCGCGATCTGACGATCGAGGACGGCGAGATGACCCCGTCGTTGAAGATCAAGCGCGGGGTCGTGGAGGCCAACTTCGCAGAAGAGATCGAGAAGATGTACGAGGGCAGCCTCGCCGAAATCTGATCCAACCCTCCGGCCTCTAGCCTCGCGCTAACCCACCCCTTCCCCGTCGATCAAGGGCTTGTGGTCGTGGTTCTATCGCTGCACACGACCACGAGCCCTTGGTCGACGCAGCAGTCACTCAAGCGATGACCGCGGGCTCCCGCCATCGTGGGCGGCTGGTGCGATCGAGGTCGTACCGGGCCGTCGCGATCCGGTCGACCGCCTCCACCAACTCAGCGGCGGGCCGGGTGAAGGGCAGCCGCAGAAACCGCTCCAGGGTGCCGTCCAGGCCGAACCTCGGGCCGGGCGCGAGCCGGACCCCAACCTCCTCGGCGGCGCGGGCCAGTGCGCTGGAAATCGGTCCGTCCAGCTCGGCCCAGAGCGTGACACCACCGCTCGGCACGGCCACCCGCCAGTCAGGCAACGAGGCGCGCAGCGCCGCCACCAGAGCATCACGTTGCGCGGTCAACTGCTCCTGGCGCGCGGCGACGATGGCCGGTGCCTCGGCGAGCAGGTGTACGGCGACGAGTTGGTCGAGCACAGGGCTGGCCATGTCCACCCCGACCCGGGCGGCGGCCAGACGCTGCACCAGCGGCGCCGACGCCCGCACCCAGCCGATACGCAGGCCGCCCCAGTAGGGCTTGCTCATCCCGCCGATGGAGATCACCCGGGCGCGCCGGTCGAAGACCGCGGTGGGCGGGGGCACCGAGATCCCATCCAAGGGAAGATCCACGAACGATTCATCGACGACCAGGTCGGTGTCGCTGGCGTGTGCGGCAGCCACGACCTGCTGGCGCAACTTCGCGGACATCAGGTGTCCGGTCGGGTTCTGGAACTCGGGGATCAGGTAGGCCAGCCGGGGTCGCGCCTGGCGCAGGCTGCCGAGCAGCAGCTCAGGATCCCAGCCCTCGCCGTCGACCGCCAGGCCGTGGGTGGTGATACGGGCCCGCCGGGCGGCGAGGGCGGCCAGGGCGTTGGGATAGGTGGGGGATTCGACCAGTACGCGGGCTCCGGGGGGCACGATCAGGCGCAGCACCAGGTCGAGGGCGTGCTGAGTGCCGTTGGTGATCATGATTTGTTCAGGGCTGGTGGTCAAGCCACGGGCGGTGTATACCTGGGCGATCGCCTCCCGCAGCTCGCTGATCCCGGTCGGGTGGTATCCGGCGCCGCCGAGATAGCGGGGCAGGTCTTCGGCAGCGGCGTGCGCGGCCGGCACCAGCTCCGGCGGAGCGGCCAGCGCGGCCACGCCGAGGTCGATCATGCTGAGATCATCCTCGGGAGCCCAGAGCCCGTAACTGGCCACGCGATGACCGTTGGGCAGCGTGGTCCAACTGCCGGCACCGCGTCGGCTTCTGAGGTGGCCGGTCTCCCGTAACTGGCGGTAGGCGGCGCTCACGGTCGTGCGGCTGACCCCCAGTGACTGCGCCAGCTCCCGCTCGGCGGGCAGCCGCACTCCGAGCGGGAGACGGCCGTCGGCGAGCAGGCTGCGGATCGCGGCGGCAAGCGCGGCGTAGTCGGGGCGGCGCCGACGCCCCGGCAGGGCATGCCAGTGGCCGAGCAACCGGACGAGTTGTGGACCGCGAATCGTGCTCGTCATAGCCACTCCTGCACAACTGGCACTTTATTTTCCCACAAGTGGCCCCAAGAGTGGCATGGGTGACCGTAATTGGCAACTTCTACCAGCGACTGCCAGCGATATTCCAGCCGAGTGGACCCGAACCCCGCTCCGCCCGCACCGGTCGACGGTTTATCCGCCGACTTACGCAGCTCTACGTCGGCCTGGTGCTCTACGGCATCAGCATGGCCCTGATGATCGGGTCGGCCCTCGGCCTGAACCCATGGGACGTTTTCCACCAGGGGCTGTCCCGGCACTCGGGACTCTCCATCGGCACGGTCACGATCCTCGTCGGCGCTGTGGTCCTGCTGCTGTGGATCCCGCTGCGCCAACGTCCCGGCCTGGGCACGATCAGCAACGTGGTGGTCATCGGCCTCGCCGTGGACGCGGCACTCGCGCTGCTGCCCACCCTCACCCACCTCGCCGCCCGGATCGGTCTGCTACTCGCCGGAATCGTGCTCAACGGCGTGGCCACCGGCCTCTATATCGGAGCCCGGCTCGGACCCGGGCCACGGGACGGACTGATGACCGGATTCGTCGCCCGGCGACCGGGCCGCTCCATCCGGGTGGTCCGTACGTTCATCGAAGTGGCCGTACTGGCGGTGGGCTGGCTGCTCGGTGGGACGCTCGGGATGGGGACGGTCGCGTACGCGCTGACGATCGGCCCCCTCGCCCAGCTCTTCATCCCGATGTTCACCGTCGCACCGGCCACCGAAGCGGTCACACCCCCGCCAACCCCGGCCAACGGCCAGGAGTGAGGGCACGGCCGGAAAAAGAATCCATTCCAGCCTCCGAAACGGGGTGCCCCAGGCCGTTCCGTCCCGGCCGTTCACACGGCATTATCTCTCCATGGTCGACAATGGTTGGCTCCGGGCCGATGCATGGGTCTTCGTATCACTGGTCATCGCCGGGGGGGCCGGACGCCACCGCCGCTCCCCCTCCAGTCGCCGCCCGGAGGGTGTCCGGCTCGCCGATGTCTTGACCACTGCCGACCACCTCAAGGACACGATCCCGGCCCGTGACGAGCTGGAGGCCGCGGTACGCCGTCTGATCGGCGCCGGCCTGATCAGCGTCACCGACGGCTGGTTCCGGGTCACCCCCAGCGGCGAACAGCTGTGGCGGACCCGGCCGCACCGGGCGCTCGCCACCGCCGTGGACACCATCCACGGGGTGCTGAACCGCAGGCACACGCCCAGCCTCGGCGACTGGACGCTCGACGCGCAGGAGCACGCGGTCGCGGTGCAGGAATTCGTCGCCCGCCGCCGCCCACCGGTGCCGCGCCGCTCACCCGAAGGCGGTCCGTAACCTGGGCCCGGCTGGCGGGGCGAACCAGGCCGGGACGGACGGTCAGTGGAAGGCGGCCACCCCGGTCAGCGCCTGCCCGATGACCAATGTATGGATCTCCGAGGTTCCCTCATAGGTCAACACCGATTCCAGGTTGTTCATGTGCCGGATCACCGGATACTCCAGCGAGATGCCGTTGGCGCCGAGAATCGTGCGGGCGGTACGACAGATCTCCAGTGCCTCGCGGACGTTGTTGAGCTTGCCGAAGCTCACCTGCGCCGGATGCAGGCCGTGACGGTCCTTGCTCCGGCCGAGATGCAATGCGAGCAGGAGGCCCTTCTGTAGCTCCAGGGCCATGTCGGCGAGCTTGGCCTGGGTGAGTTGAAATCCGGCGATCGGGCGGCCGAACTGGATTCGAGAACGGGAATATTCCCGGGCCGCCTCGAAAGCCGACCGGGCCGCGCCGAGGGCACCCCAGACGATGCCGTAGCGGGCCTCACCGAGGCAGCCCAGCGGCGCACGCAGGCCCCGTGCCAGCGGCAGGAGCGCATCCGCAGGAAGGCGCACCTCATCGAGGAGGAGTTCGCTGGTCACCGAGGCGCGCAACGACAGCTTCCGTCTCATCTCCACGGCGGTGAAACCGGCGGTGCCGGCCGGGACGAGGAAGCCTCGGATCCCGTCGTCGGTGCGGGACCACACGACCGCCACATCGGCGATGCTGCCGTTGGTGATCCACATCTTGCGTCCATTCAGGATCCAGTCGGATCCGTCGCGCGTGGCCACCGTCCGCATCGAAGCGGGATCCGAGCCGTGGTCGGGCTCGGTCAGACCGAAGCAGCCGATCACCTCCCCCGCCGCCATCCGGGGCAGCCAGTGCTCCTTCTGCTCGGTGCTGCCGTACGCCCAGATCGCCTGCATCGCCAGCGATCCCTGCACCGACACCAGCGAGCGGATCCCGGAATCGCACGCCTCCAGTTCGAGGCAGGCCAGACCGTAGTCCACCGCGCTCATGCCGGCGCAGCCGTACCCCTCAAGATGCATGCCGAGTAGTCCCAGGGCGCCGAGTTCGCGGGTGAGCTCGCGCGCCTGCGGTAGTTCGCCACGTTCGAACCAGCCGGCGATGTGGGGCTGGATCCGGTCGAGACAGAACCGCCGGACGGTTTCCCGCACTGCGAGTTCCTCGGCGGTGAGCAGCGCGTCGATGCCGAGCGGGTCGGCCGGGTCGAGGCTGGGAGCGGCGGTAGCGGTCATGGGAGGGGCCTTCTCACGTAGCGGATGGTTCCCCCGACGCTAGCGAACCGGATGGCCGGCGGTGCGCAGCCCCTCCTTGACGGCGCTCACGGTCAGTTCACCGAAGTGGAAGACGCTTGCGGCGAGGACCGCATCGGCTCCCGCCGTCACCGCCGCCGCGAAATCCTCCACCGATCCGGCCCCGCCGCTGGCGATGATCGGAATCTGGACCACCGTACGGACCGCACGGATCAGCTCCAGGTCGAACCCGGCCTTGGTGCCGTCGGTCTCCATCGAGGTGAGCAGGAGCTCGCCGGCACCGAGTTCGGCACCCCGCCGCGCCCACTCGAGGGCATCGACGCCAGTGCCGCGCCGGCCGCCGTGGGTGGTCACCTCGAGGCCGCTGGCGGTGCTGCCGGGCGAGGCACGGCGCACGTCGAGGGAGAGCACCAGCACCCGACGGCCGAAGCGGGCGGCGATCTCCGCGATCAGCTCCGGCCGCGTGATCGCGGCCGTGTTGACCCCGACCTTGTCGGCACCGGCCCCCAGCAGCGCGTCCACGTCGGCGACCTGCCGCACCCCGCCGCCCACGGTCACCGGGATGGCGACCGATTCCGCCGTACGGCGCACCGCCTCGAGGGTGGTGCCCCGGTTCTCCGATGAGGCCGTGACATCCAGGAACGTCAGCTCATCGGCTCCGGCGGCCTCATAGGCGACCGCAAGTTCCACCGGGTCGCCGGCGTCGCGCAGATTGACGAAGTTGACGCCCTTGACGACCCGCCCGGCCGCCACGTCCAGGCACGGGATCACCCGCACCGGGCGGCCGGTCTCGCCGTCCTGGCTCATCTCGCCGCCTCTTCGAGTACGGCCAGCGCCTGGGCGACGGTGAATGCTCCCGCGTACAGCGCCTTGCCGGTGATCACACCCTCGACGCCGAGCGGCTCCAGCGCCGCCAACGCCCGCAGGTCATCCAGGGTGGACACGCCGCCGGAGGCGATCACCGGCGCGTCGGTCTGCGCGCACACCTCGCGCAGCAGGTCCAGGTTGGGTCCGCGCATGGTGCCGTCCTTGGTGATATCGGTGACCACGTAGCGCGTCGCGCCCGCCTTGTTCAGCCGTTCCAGCACCTCGAAGAGGTCACCGCCGTCACGGGTCCAGCCCCGCGCCGACAAGGTTCGCCCCCGCGCGTCCAGCCCGATCGCCACCCGGTCGCCGTACTCGCCGATGATCCGGTCGCACCACTCCGGGTCCTCCAGTGCGGCGGTGCCGATGTTGATACGGGCGGCGCCGGTGGCCAGCGCGGCGGTCAACGACTCGTCATCGCGGATCCCGCCGGACAACTCCACCGCGATGTCCAGCCGGCGTACCACCTCGGCGAGCAGTTCGGCGTTGGATCCGCGGCCGAAGGCCGCATCGAGGTCCACCAGGTGAATCCAGGTGGCCCCGTCGCGCTGCCAGGCCAGCGCCGCCTCCACCGGGTCGCCGTAACTGGTCTCGGTGCCGGCGGCCCCCTGCACGAGGCGGACAGCCTGACCGTCGGCGACATCGACGGCGGGAAGCAGAGTGAGGCTCATCTTTCATCTCCACAGCTAGATTCGGCGGTCAAAGGCGATCACCACGACCGCCGGCAGACCGAGCAACATCACCAAGGTCAACAGCAGGCGCAAGGCCGGATCGGCGACGAAGAGCCAGATGGCGGCCAGGGCCACCAGGGCGGCCACCGCGATCGCGGCCCGCTCGCCGCGGCTGCGACGGACGAAGAGGCGCCCGGTACGCCGCTCGACCAGACGGGGCCGCAGCCGGCCCAGCAGCGCCCGCCGGCGCTCCCGGCGCGCGACCTCCCTGGCCCGCGCCACCCGCAGCCGTTCCGCCTCAGCCTGCCGGGCGGCCCGCCGCCGGGCCCGCTCCTTACTCATATCCCCGTCCTCGCGATTGGCGGCAAAGAGCCATCAACGGTTCCCGGGCAGCAGCCAGAGACCACCGCCGACCAGGGCAAGCAGGGCGAGGGCGCCGATCAACACCACCGCTCCCCGGCTGGCCCCCTGGCGGCGCATCGACCAGGCGCCGCCGACGAGGACACCGGCCAGCGCGAAGAGCGCCACCGGCAGCAGGGTCTGCACTACAGGGCACCCTTCGTGCTGGGGATCGCCCCGGCCATCCGCACATCCGGCGACACCGCCTCGCGCAGCGCCCGCGACACCGCCTTGAACTGCGCCTCCACCACGTGGTGGGCGTCGGGCCGGCTGCCGGGGCGGGCGGCCCGCAGGACGTCGACGTGGAGCGTGATGCGGGCGGCCTGCCCGAATGACTCCCAGATGTGTCGGGTCATGCTCGTGGGGTAGACCGGTCCGATGTACGGCGCCAGTTCCGGTTCGTCGTGCACCACGTACGCCCGGCCGGAGAGGTCGACCGCCGCTCGGACCAGCACCTCGTCCATGGGGATGGTGGCGCTGCCGTACCGGCGGATGCCCGCCTTGTCGCCGAGCGCCTGGTTGAAGGCCGCACCCAGCGCCAACGCCGTATCCTCGATGGTGTGATGCCCGTCGATCTCCAGGTCGCCGACGGTCTGCACGGTCAGGTCGAAGCCGCCGTGACGGGCGATCTGGTGGAGCATATGGTCGTAGAAGCCGATGCCGGTGCTGATCTCGCCCCTGGCGGTACCATCAAGATCAAGCTCGACCAGGACCTTGGTCTCGGCGGTGGTCCGCTCGATCCGAGCAGTTCTCCTCACACTAACTCCATCGCTGCTAGGAATGAATCGGTCTCTTCGGGAGTCCCCGCGGTTACCCGCAGCCAGCCGGGCAGCCCGACGTCGCGGATGAGCACGCCCTGCTCCAGCAGCGCACGCCAGGCGCTCCGCTGGTCACCAGGGACCCGGAACAGGACGAAGTTGGCGTCGCTGTCGGCCACCGTCAGATCGCGCTCGCGCAGGGCCGCCACGATCCGGTCCCGCTGCTGCTTGATCGCTTCCACGTTGGCCAGCAGGGTGTCACGGTGGGCCAGCGCGGCCCGCGCCGCGGCCTGGGTGAGTGCGGAGAGGTGGTACGGCAACCGGACCAACTGCACGGCCTGTACCACGGCCGGGTCGGCCGCCAGGTAACCCAGCCGCCCGCCCGCGAACCCGAAGGCCTTGCTCATCGTGCGGCTGACCACCAGTCGCGGGTGGCCGGGCAGCAGCGTCAGAGCGGTCGGGGTGCCGGGGCGGGCGAACTCCGCGTACGCCTCGTCGACGACCACCATGCCGGGCGCGCAGGCCAGCACCGCCTCAACCACCGAGGGGTCCAGCGCGGTGCCGGTCGGGTTGTTGGGTGAGCAGAGGAAGACCACATCGGGTCGGTGCTCCTCGATCTGGGCCGTCGCGTCCTCCACGGTGAGCTGGAAGGAGCCGTCACGCCGGCCGTCGACCCAGGCCGTGCCGGTGGCCAGCGCCAGCAGGGGATGCATGGAGTAGGTCGGGGTGAAGCCGAGCGCGGTCCGCCCCGGTCCCCCGAAAACCTGCAGTAGCTGCTGCTGGATCTCGTTGGAGCCGTTCGCGGCCCAGACGTTGGCCACCGACAGCCCATGCCCCAGGTAGTCGGCCAGGTCACCGCGCAACGCCACCGCGTCCCGGTCCGGGTAGCGGTTGAGGTCGCGCAACTCGGCCCAGAGCGCCTTGCCGATCGCCTCGGCCACGGCTTCGGGAATCCGGTAGGAGTTCTCGTTGGTGTTGAGCCGTACCGGCACGTCCAGTTGCGGCGCACCGTACGGAGTCCGGCCCCGCAGGTCGTCACGGAGCGGCAGATCGTCGAGGCTGGTCACACCCGCTCCTCGCGCTCGCCGGGGAACCGGACCTGTACCGCCTGCCCATGTGCGGGCAGATCCTCGACGTTGGCGAGGGTCACCACGTGCGGTGCCACGTCCCGGAGCGCTGCCTCGTCGTACTCGACGATGTGGATGCCGCGCAGGAACGACTGTACCGACAGCCCCGACGAGTGCCGGGCGCAGCCTCCGGTGGGGAGCACGTGATTCGAGCCCGCGCAGTAGTCGCCGAGCGAAACCGGGGAGAAAGGCCCGACGAAGATCGCTCCGGCGTTACGCACCCGCAGTGCCCACTCTCGAGCGTTGCGGGTCTGGATCTCCAGGTGTTCGGCGGCGTACGCGTCGACGACCCGCAGCCCGGCTTCGAGGTCATCAACGAGGACCGCGCCGGACTGCTCACCGGTGAGCGCCGCAGTGATCCGCTCGACGTGCTTGGTCGTCGCGACCTGGCGCTCGAGTTCACGCTCCACCGCGTCGATCAGCGCGCTCGACGGGGTGACCAGCACGCTCGCCGCAAGTGGATCATGCTCAGCCTGGCTGATCAGGTCCGCCGCCACATGCACCGGATCGGCGGTGTCGTCGGCCAGGATGGCGATCTCGGTCGGGCCCGCTTCGGCGTCGATGCCGACCAGACCACGCAGCAGGCGTTTGGCGGCGGTGACCCAGACGTTCCCCGGTCCGGTGATCATGTCGACCGGGGCACAGAATCCGGCCCCCTCATCGTCGGTGGCCGCTCCGTAGGCCAGCATCGCGATTGCCTGGGCACCGCCGACCGCATAGACCTCATCGACGCCGAGCAGCGCGCAGGCGGCGAGCACCCGCGGATCCGGCAGGCCGTCATTGTCACGCTGCGGTGGGCTGACGACCGCCAGGGACCGGACTCCGGCGACCTGGGCCGGTACGACGTTCATCACCACCGTTGACGGGTACATCGCCAGGCCACCGGGGACGTAGAGTCCGACCCGGTCGACCGGCAGCCACCGCTCAACCACGCTGCCACCGGCGACGACCTGGGTGGTCACATCGTTACGTCGTTGGTCGCTGTGCACCCGTCGGGCGCGTTCGATGCTCTCGTTCAGCGCGGCACGGACATCGGGATCGAGGGCACGTTCGGCGGCAGCGATCGCCATGGCCGGCACACGCAACCGGTCGACGGTGATCCCGTCGAAGCGCTGGGTAGCGTCCCGGATCGCAGCGAGTCCCTGCTCCCGGACCGCCTCGACGATCGGGCGGATCTGCTCGACCGCCGCCGAGACGTCAACGCGGGCACGGGGCAGCATCTGACGCAGGTCGCGTGGATTCCCACGCAGGTCAATCCGGTTCAACACCCTTGCGAGTCTATGCGGCAATCGCGGCTGCGCCCGAAGCCGTCCAGAGCGCGGGACGCGGGCCGTGACGAGCCGATATCCATCCGGGGTGGCACCGCCGCCCCCGGCAGCACGGACGCCGCATGATCAACAAGAACCGGTTACGCTCGACCGGTGACCTCACGGCTGCCGCTCTTCCCGCTGGGGACCGTGCTGTTCCCCGGGCTGGTCCTGCCGTTACACGTCTTCGAGGAACGCTACCGGGCACTGGTCCGACACCTGATGGGGTTGCCCGAATCCCTGCCCCGCGAATTCGGTGTGGTGGCCATCCGGCGCGGCTGGGAGGTGGAAACGAAGGCGGGGGTCACCGGCGACGGGGCCGAGGTGATCCTGCACGACATCGGCTGCAGCGCCCGGGTTCAGCAGATCACCGAACTGCCCGACGGTCGCTTCGATCTGGTGGCGGTCGGTGATCGACGCTTCCGGATCATCGACGTGGACCGCTCGTCGGCGTATCTGGCCGCCGAGGTCGAGTGGCTGCCCGAGCCCCCCGATCGGGATGAGATGGCCCACCTGCTCGCGCCCCACGTGCTGGCGCTGTTCCGGCGGTACCTGCAGCTGATCCGCCCCGGCCCGGTCGCCGAAGAGTTGCCGGAGGATCCGGCGGTGCTCTCCCATGCGGTGGCGGCGGCGACCTTGCTGACCGTCGACGACCGGCAGTCGCTGCTGGCCGCCCCGGACACCACCAGCCGGCTCCGCGCCGAACTGCGGATGCTCAGCCGGGAGGCGGCTCTGCTTCACCAGGTACGGGCGGTGCCGGCGACGCTGGCGGAGTTTGCGGTGCCATCGAGCCCCAATTAGTCGGGTGCTGTACCGGCTCCCCACCGGGCTGCGACGCTGCCGAGAGCCAAGCCGGTTCCGGCTCGGGCCGCAGGGTGGGATGACGGGACCAGCCGGCCAGCAAGGTGTAGGTGACCGCTGCGCCGAAGGCCGGCAGCAGCAGCACACCACGCGGCGTCGGCAGTAAGCCGAACCACCACTCAACGTCCCCAGCCCTGAGCTTCGGCGGCATCTGGAATACCTCGCCGACGTCGACAGCGTCCCGCAGCCGGTGATACTGGGCCAGCCCGATCTCGGCACCGAGCCACCAGGCCAACCATGCTGCACCGAGCGAACCGAACACCACGGCCACCAGCCCGACCGCGCCGCGATGACGACGCAGGACCGCCCACACCGCAACCGCGGCCAGCACCCCGAAGCCCAACCCGAGCAGGCTGAACCACCCGTCGGCGGCGACGAACTCCTCGGGCTGCGGCTGCACCGGGATCGATCCCCTCCGCCACCCCGGCCAGTCGGGGACACCGTCGGGGACCTTGACGACCGGCACCCGGGGCGCGGCCATCAGCCACAGCAGACCGAGCGGTGCCCCGAGCAACGTGAGGAGGAGCGCCACCATGGCGCCGACCCCCAGCCTTCGCCGCCTTCCGTGCCGCGGGTGCGGCGGCCCGGCTGCCATCGGGGCCTCGGTCCACTCCGCCGTCAAAGCCGCCGGCCCAGCAGCCGCTGGCGGGGCCGGGCCCTCCTGCGATCCGGCGTCGGTCCGGTCGGGATCACTGGCGTGCGCGGTCACCCGGCGATCCTCTCAGGTTCCGCATCCACCCCGCCGCCCTGCCCCGGAACCACCGGCTCTGAGGTGGCACGCTCAGCGGACAAAGGGCTCCAACATCATGGCCGCCGCTTTCAACCATGCCTGGCGGGTCTCGTGCTGCAGTTGGGCGTACTCGATGGAGGAACCGCTCTCCAACACCGGATCGTAGGGCACCACCGCCACCGCCCGGGTCCGGGTCGCGAAGTGTCGCTTCAGATCGTCGAGGAGCGGCGACCCGCCGGGGGTCGGGCAGGAGAGCAGGGTCACCGCGTTGGCGGCCAGCTCCCCCATCCCGGTCTCATGCAGCAGGTCGAGCATCCAATCAGCGGTGAAGGCGGCATCCTCCCGCGGCACCGTGGTGACCACCAACTGGTCCGCCGCCTGTATGACGGTCTGCCAGTTGTTGCTCTCGACATTGTTTCCGGTGTCGACGCAGATCACATCGTAGGTACGGCGCAGCAGTTCGGTCACCCGCCGCACGGTGTGCTGGTCGAGTCGTTGGGCGAACCGTGGGCTCTCCTCCCCGGCCAGCACGTCGTACGAGCCGTCGGAGGCGTGTCGCAGGTAGTCGTCGAGCCGCGCGACCAGCCTGGGGCCGTGCTCGGCCTCCACGAGCGCGAGATCGGCGACGAGGTGGCGGATGGTACGGGCGTGCCGGGCACTGCCGGCCCGCAGCCCCAGCGTGCCCCTCAGTTCATTGTCGTCCCAGGCCAGCACCCCGCGGCCCCGCACGCTACCCACGGTTGCTGCTGCGAGCACCGTCGCCGTCGTCTTGTGGACCCCACCCTTGGGGTTGGCGAAAGCGATCACCCGGGGCCCGCCGAGGTCGCGTCGCATCAGGGAGATCGCCCGATCCACCTCCCCGTCCGGCCGTTCATCCCGCCACCCGATCTCCGCCGGACGCGTACGGGGCCCGGGTTGGGCCGGCACCGTCCATGACGGCTCAGGCTGGGCCGGCGCCGTCCACGACGGCTCAGGCTGGGCCGGCACCGTCCATGACGGCTCAGGCTGCGGCGGCACCGTCCATGACGGCTCAGGCTGCGGCGGCACCGTCCACGACGGCTCAGGCTGGGCCGGCGCCGTCCATGACGGCTCAGGCTGCGGCGGCACGATCCGCGGTGGCGTCTCCGCCGGGGCGGGTGCCATCCGCGGCGGCGGCGCATACGCCGAATATCCTCGGTCGAGGATGGCGTAGCGAGATTCGGTGACTGGTGGGGGTTCAGCGGGGTAGCGGGGGTCGACATACCGGCTCTCGTCGGCAGGGCCGGGGCCCGGTCCGCGGTCCGTCGGGTAGCGAGCCGGAACCGCCGGGAGAGCCGGCCCCGCGGTGTAGCCGACGTCGACGGGACGGCCGATGCCGGCGGCCCGCTCTTCGGCGAGATTGCCGATCCAGGTCTCATGAGGATCGTCAACGGGAGTACGGGCGGCGGTGTGTGAGCTTTCGGCCGGCTCCGGCTGATCACCCGTCCGGCCACGCAGCAGCACACGCCGCCAGCGCGGTGGTACAGGCCGACCCCAGCCGCTCTCGGCGCCCTCCACGGCTTGTCCCCTCCCCAACACCCTCGATCCGTTGACAGGCTACGGAGGAAAGCCTATTTGGGCCATCCCACCCGCGCCCGGCCCACGTCCTCCCCCCGTCCCGCCCGAGCCGTCCGCATCCGAGAATAGATCGTCACCGACGGGACGGACCATATCGGCCTGCTCGGGCAGCGGCGGCAGGAAGACCGCACGGTCCAGTCGGCGGAGCTCCGCGGCCGGGTCGATGACGCGCACCTCGGTCCGCGACTCCAACTGCTTCAACTCGGGCGGCGCGGCACGGACCACCGCGGCGTATATGCAGGCGCAGTATGCCCGGTAGGCGCTCGCCTCGGCGTCTGCGACCTCGGCAGCATGGTCGTAGAGCTGGCGCAGCTCGCGGTCACCGCCGTTCAACGCGCCGCTCCGATCACGGTAATCCTGCGCCTCGCGGTCCTTGCGCTCGGCGATCTCCGTCATTCCGATCGCCACGTCGGCCGGGATCCGCGCCGTCGCGATCCGCACGATCTGGGTCTGGGTGTCCGGCAACGGCACCCGACCGATGGCCTCTGACACCGCTACATCGGAGAGGACCGCTCCGAGCTGGTCGGGAGTCAGATAGCTGGTAAAGGCGACCAGGGCGTAGATCTCCACCGGCTCGACGCGGGACGCTTCCGCGACGAGTTCCGCCAGTTCCGCGCGGCTGGAGCGGAGGTAGTCGGGGATCGAGTCGCCGTCGAAGACCCCCACGCGGACCACGTCGCCGACCGTCAGGTCCTCAACGGGTCGCCGGCCGTCGGTGAGAAGGGCGACCGCCAGCACCGCAGCGACCAGCACGAATGCCGACCAGACCAGCAGACGCCGGTGGGTGCCTCCCCGGCTGGGTGAGGTTGCATCAAGGTGCGGGGGCGTCGGGTCGATCCGCACCGCTCAGCCACTCAGAACGGCGAGCGCGGCAGCCAGGTCATCCGGGTAGTCGCTGACGAACCGCACCTCCCGCTCCGTCCTCGGATGCCGGAAGCTGAGTTCGCGGGCGTGCAACCACTGGCGGGAGAGCCCGAGTCGGGCGGCCAGGGTCGGGTCGGCACCATAGGTCAGGTCCCCGACGCAGGGGTGCCGCAGCGCCGAGAAATGGACCCGGATCTGGTGGGTACGGCCGGTCTCCAACGCCACCTCGAGCAGACTCGCGGCGGGAAACGCCTCAATCGTGTCGTAGTGGGTGATGCTCGGCTTGCCACCCGAGACGACGGCGAACTTGTAGTCGTGGCCGGGGTGCCGGTCAATAGGCGCATCCACCGTGCCACGGAGCGGGTCTGGGTGGCCCTGCACCACCGCGTGGTAGCGCCGCCCCACCTCACGCGCCTTGAAGGCCCGCTTGAGAACGCTGTAGGCCAGCTCGCTCTTGGCCACCACCATCAGGCCGGTGGTGCCGACGTCGAGCCGGTGCACCACCCCCTGCCGCTCGGCTGCTCCGCTGGTGGCGATGGTGTGGCCCAGGGCGGCAACCCCACCGATGACCGTCGGCCCCGTCCAGCCCGGACTGGGGTGGGCGGCGACCCCGGCCGGCTTGTCCACCACCACGACGTCGTCATCGGCATACACGACCTGCAGCCCCGGCACCGCCTGCGCGGGGACGCTCGGCTGCCGCTCTGGAGCGGGGAGCGTCACCTCCAGCCACGCGCCCGCTCGGACCCTCTCCGACTTGGTCCCGGGCATCCCGTCGACCAAGGCGTCGCCCGCCTCAACCAACGCGGCGGCCGTGGTGCGGGACAGCCCGAAGAGTCGGGAGACCGCCTGATCCAAGCGCAGGCCGTCCAATCCGTCCGGCACCGGCAGCGAACGGCGTTCGCCAGCCGGCCGGACTACCGGGCCGCCCGTCGCACTCATCATGCACCTCGCCCGCCATCCTTGTTGTCGTCGGCAGCGCGGGCTCTGATCCGGGTGCCGTCGCGTTGGCGCCCGGTCAGTTCCAGCAGGACGGCCAGCACGACGCCGCAGACCAGAGCGCTGTCGGCGAGGTTGAACACCGGCCAGACCTGCCCGTACGGATCGAAGAGGCTGACCATGTCCACGACGTGTCCGAGGAAGACCCCGGGTGCCCGGAAGATCCGGTCGGTGAGGTTGCCGAGGGCGCCACCGAGGATCAGACCGAGCGAGACGGCCCAGGGCATTGATCGCAGCCGCAGCGCCATCCACCCGATCCAACCGGCCACCACGATCGTGATCAGGGGGAAGATCCAGGTGTGTCCTGCGCCGAGTCCGAAGGCGGCGCCACTGTTACGGACCAGCGTCAGATAGACCGCGCCGCCGAGTAGGCGCACCGGCTCACGGTTCTCCAGCGCGGCCAGCGCCAGGTGTTTGGTGACGAGATCGGCCAGGAGCGCCACGGCTGCGACGGAAGCGAGGATCAACTTCGCCCGATGGGATCCACCGCTGACGGGCGGCGGGCTGGGCTCGTTGTCCGCCGGGCGTGCTGCGGTCAACTGCTCCTCTCCGGCGTTCAGCGTCGCTCCTCCAGTTGCTTGCAGGACACGCAGAGCGTGGCGGATGGGAAGGCGGCGAGCCGCTCCACCGGGATCGGGTTGCCGCACCGTTCGCACCAACCGTAGCCGCCCTCGTCGAGCCGTTCCAGGGCCCGCTCCACCTGCGTGATCCGTTCCAGGATGCTGTTGGCAAGCGAGATCTCCTGCTCCCGCTCCAGCGTCTTCGCGCCGGT
>DASULK010000106.1:0-2986 GCA_036278255.1 Micromonospora sp. | reverse complement strand
CGAGGTCAGTCCGCTGCTACCTCCGGTCACACGCACCGGCAGCGCCGGGTCGACGCCCGGCACCACGGCCGAGCCGGGTACGGGAGACTCCGGCCCCGCCGCCTCCGAATCCACCCGCCCAGAAACGCACGTCCGGCCCCCCGCATACCGGCGATCCTTGATTCTCTCCGGGGTGCTCGGCCTGCTGATCTCGATGACCGGCATCGCCATGGTCAGCCACCGACGACGCCTCTGGTGAGCTTGTCCGCCGGGACAGGTGGTCTACGCTGCCCGGCATGGCGGTACGAGGCTCAGGACGATCGATAGCAACCGCGGTCGGCGCGGCAGCCGGTGCCGGCGCCGCCCAGTTGGGTCTGGGGTACGGACTCGGCATCGTCGGGTGGTTGGCATCCGACGACAACCTCGGCACCGGGCTGGCCGGGCTGACGTGGGTGGTATGGATCGCCGCCACCTCGGCCGTGATCGGCGCCGTCTGCGCCGAACAGCTCGCCACGGCAGGTGAGGGAAGAACCAGCCTGCGGCGGCGGGTCGCCCTCGCCGTGGCGGCTGCGGTGGGCGCACTCATCACAGTCGCCCTGGTAGCCGTACCGGCCCACTCGGCAACCCCTACGCACGTTGCCCCGGCACAGATGGTCGCGGCCGGGTATGCCGCGGTCGGCGTCGCCCTCGGACTCGTCGTGGCGCTCTGGGCACTCTCATCCCGGGCGGTCGCGAACAACCTCATCGCCACCATCTCCTGGCTGTGGCTGCTGGCTCTGCTCGCGATCATCGAAAAGGTCGCCCTCGGACGTACGCCGACCGACGCCCAATTGGGGATCTGGCAGATCAACTCCGACAGCGGGCGGTTCTTCTTCCGCGGCTATCTCTACTGGCCCGGCGCGGTGCTGTCACTCGGCACCGCCGTCGTCATCGGCGTGCTGGCGGCGCGGGGACCAGCGCGGCGACCCGAGGCCCGGGTCGGGGCCGCCGTATCCGGTGCGGCCGGTCCGCTACTGGTCGCGGCCGCGTACTTTTTCGCCGCGCCCCGGCTGGTGGAGATCCCGGCGGGACAAATCTCCGCGTACCTCTCCGCACATCTGACCACCCTCTACGCGGCGCTGGCCGGCCTGGCCGGATCGGTCATCGTGGCGGCCCTCGCACAACGGCCCAGAGCCACCACGCCACCGCTGATCCCCACCCAGCCAACCGGCACCGAACCGCCGGCCGCCGGATCGGCACCCGATCCGGAAGCCGTACCGGAGGGTGCGGCGGGCGAACCCGGCCCCGGTGGCGAAGACCGGGACGACGAAACCGACGCCCCAGCCGCCAGCGATCAGTCCGACCCGTCGTCGCCCGACCCGGCGACCGACACCGGTACCCCGGAAATCCCCGCCCCAGCCTCGTCGAAGGGGAACGGTAAGCAGGACGAGCCGAAACGGAAGCCACGCCGTACCGGCCGCCGGACACAGTGAATACGCCACGTTTCCGGATCAGGGCAGCAGGGCAGGGCCCACCGGGGGCAGGTGGTCCGACACCTACTCGACAGGCCAGGTATGGACCGGCTCGTTGGTGCGCTGCAACTCGCCGTACCGATGCAGCATCTCGTGGAGCGCGGCGACACGGTCCCGCCCCCGCCGCTCGGCCGCAGCCACCACTTCGGTCTGCCACACCGCGCCGTTGCGGCCGACGCGGCAGCGCTCCTCGATGATGCCGAGCAGCCGGTCCCGGTCTGCCGGGTTGACCCCGAAGCGGTCCAACCCCGTATGGGCCTTCTCCAGCAGGACGTCGCGGACCAGTTCGGTGACCGGCACATCTCCCAGCCGCGGCCAGTAGATCCTTGCGGCCATACCGCGTCGGGCTCCGGCATGGAAGTTCTCCTCCGCCATACCGAACGCAAGTTGGCTCCAGACCGGACGGTCATCCTCCGCCAACTCGCGGGCCAGCCCGAAGTAGAAGGCGGCGTTAGCGAGCATGTCGACCACCGTGGGCCCCGCCGGAAGCACCCGGTTCTCCACCCGCAGGTGCGGGCGTCCGGCCATGATGTCGTAGACCGGCCGGTTCCACCGGTAGACCGTGCCGTTGTGCAGCCGCAGCTCCGCCAACCGGGGCACCCCGCCGTTACGGAAAACCTCGACCGGATCTTCGTCGTCGCAGATCGGCAGCAACGACGGAAAATAGCGAACGTTCTCCTCAAAAAGATCGAAGATCGAGGTGATCCAACGCTCGCCGAACCACACCCGCGGCCGTACCCCCTGAGCCTTCAGCTCGTCCGGGCGCGTGTCGGTCGCCTGCTCGAAGAGCGCGATCCGGGTCTCGGCCCACAACTGTTTTCCGTAGAGGAACGGAGAGTTGGCACCGATCGCCACCTGGACCCCGGCGCTCGCCTGCGAGGCGTTCCAATAGTTGGCGAAGGAATCCGGCGCGACCTGAAGATGGAACTGCAGGCTGGTGCAGGCCGCCTCGGGTGCGATCGAGTCGGATTGGGCCTGCAGCCGTTCGACACCCCGAATGTCCAGCCCGAAGTCCTCGCCCCGGGCCGCAACGATCTGCTGGTTGATCAGCCGGTAGCGCTCATCGGCGGAGAGGTTCTCCAGAACCAGATGGCGTGAGGTGAGTGTCGGCAGGATCCCGATCAGGATGATCGAGGCGTCGGATTTGATCGCCCGCTCCTCGGCGTGGCCGAGCCGGGCCTGCAGGTCGGCCTCATAGTCCGCGAAGCCAGACCCCTCGATCAGTCGGGGCCGGACGTTGAACTCCAGGTTGAACTGGCCCAATTCGGCCTGGAAGGCGGGGTCGCCGAGATTGGCGAGGACCTCGGCGTTGCGCATGGCCGGCTCGGCCGACGGGTCAACCAGATTGAGTTCGATCTCCAGCCCGGTGGTCGGGCGGTCGGCGTCGAAGCGGAAATCGTCGAGCATCAGCGCGAAGATGTCCAGGCAGCGGCGGACCTTCTGCCGGTAGCGGACGCGATCCTCCCCGCAGAACCCCTTTCGACCGATCTGCTTGC
>DASULK010000105.1:0-3314 GCA_036278255.1 Micromonospora sp. | reverse complement strand
TTCGCCACCGCCACCGCGGGTGCGCCGGTCGCGTTGGTCTACCTGCTCCGCAACACGATCACGAATCTGACCAGCCAGGACGAACAGGTCCGGGCCTTCGCCAACGCAGCCGCGCACCTGCGTCCCGGCGGCTGCTTCCTGATCGAGAACTACGTCCCGGAGCTGCGCCGACTACCGCCGGGCGAGACCACCCACGTCTTCATCGCCACCGCCGACCACGTCGGTGTGGAGGAGTACGACGTCGCGGCCCAGCTCGCGCTCTCCCGCCACTACTGGAACCTCGACGGCCAGCTGCGCACCTGGGCCTCCACCCACCGCTACGCTTGGCCTGCCGAGCTGGACCTCATGGCCCGGATCGCCGGGCTCCGCTTGCGCCACCGGTGGAGCGACTGGCACCGCGCCCCGTTCACCGGCGAGAGCCGCAGCCACATATCGGTCTGGGAGAAGCCCGTTCACCCCTAGCCCCGCGCCACCGCAAGGCGATCGACCGACCTGTGGCATGGTCGCGCGTCAGCGCGCTCCGCAGCAGAAGCGGACACTATGGCTGAGAGAATCGGTGCCATGGATCTGGCACCCGACGCTATTCAGATGATGCGTGTTCCACCGCAGCATCATCGGCGCCGGGGAGTGAGTATCCGCCGCAGCAATGGCCAGATTTCGGGCTCGACGCGGTCGACGGCGTCCGTGATCGTCCCGGCCGGACGTGCTGGGGGTCGCCACTGCGATCCGTCCGAGTTGAGGAACCGTAGATCCATCGCGCGGGTCACGTTGAGGTGGTGGTACACCCGCTCGATGACCTTGTGGCGGTCGGCCGGGTCCAGAGTTCCCGCTGTGACTTTGTGCTGGCCGACATAGACCTCGCTGTCCAGCATGCCGGCAGGCAGGATCACTGTACGGTCTACGTCCCGGTACTCGACTTGGCTGCGGTCATGGATGTGCACCGAGTAACGGTCAGGCAACGGCATGATGATCACTCGCAGGCTGTTTAGTCAGGACACGCGACTTTGCGCCTCACGGGCAGCAGTACGCACCGCGTCAGCTGCCGTGTGGCCCAGCACCGTGAACTCGTTGTCGCTGATGTCGCCCTCGAACTGGACGTACCATCGCTCCGCGCCATCCTGCACCCTGGCCCAGTAGCCCGGTTCAAATTCTGGCTTGAACTGATCTGGGAAGTCGTCCGTGAGGTCGACCATCTCCCGCAGTGCCGTCGCCGTAACGTCGTCCACAAGGCGACCGTAGCCGAGAGGATAGCGGCATGTTCGGATGTCCTCGGCGTCAGGCGTCGTAGTGACTGTGGCGCTCGCGCTGGTGGACCCCGCGTCGCTATCGGTGGTCGGCCTGCAGGACATCGGCACCGACGGCGCTCGCTTCCACGTCGACCTGGAGCCGATGACGTGGACGCGGAGGTAGTCCGACTGGTTCGGCCGGGAGCAGAGAAGGTGTCCGACGGGAGGACGTGGACCGTGCTGCGCGACCCCGCCGGACTACTCGTCGGCGTGGTGCCGGCCGGGTCCTCCGACTTCGCCGAACGATCCCGTGAGGTGTGCCGACCGACGCGGACCGACCACCGGCTTCTTGTTCACTGGTGCCACGGCTCGGGCTGGGCCAGGCTCGGGTCGAGGTGTCTGGCGGGACGCTCTTCCTCGCGGCTGCCCACCGTGTGGGTTGGTGTGGCTCTCCTCTGGCGTGCGGTCCTGCCGGGCACCGCTGGCCGGGAGTGGCTCAAGACGGGTCTGCTCCGCTCGAAGAAGCGTTGCCCTCCCCGGTCGACAGATCCGGTACTGGCACAGGGGCGGGTGGTGTGGATGGGACGGGTGATCATCGGAACCGATCCGCACAAGCGGTCGGCGACGATCGAGGTGCGCGACGAGCGGGAGATCCTGCTGGCCACGGGACGGTTTCCCATGGACAAGACCGGCTACCGGCGGCTGCTGGGGTATGTGCGGCAGTGGCCGGACCGGGTCTGGGCGGTGGAAGGTGCCCACGGCGCCGGCCGGCCATTAGCCGCGCGGCTGCTGGCCGACGGCGAGAGCGTGCTGGATGTGCCGGCGAAGCTGGCCGCTCGGGTACGCGTGTTCGACACCGGACACGGCCGCAAGACCGACGCCACCGACGCCCACTCGATCGTCATGGTGGCGCTGCGCACCCGAGGGCTGCGGCAGCTGACCGTCAACGAGGACCTGGCCGTGTTGCGGCTGTTGGCTGACCGCCGGGATGAGCTGTCCCACAGTCGGAACCGGTCGCTGAACCAGCTGCACCGGCTGCTGGCCGAACTGATCCCCGCCGGCGCACCCCGGCACCTGTCCGCCTTGCAGGCAAGGACATTGCTCGCTTCGGTCCGCCCGCGGGACCTGACCGGACGGACCCGCCGGGCGGTAGCGGCCGAGCTGATCGCCGAGGTCGAGACCCTCGACAGCAAACTCAAGGCGCTCAAGCGGCGGCTGGCCGAGGCGGTCACCGCCGCGGGCTCCGGGCTAATGGACATCTACGGGGTCGGCCCGGCCGGCGCCGCCCGGATCCTGGCTGACGTCGCTGACGTGGCCCGGTTCCCCGACCGCAACCACTTCGCCTCCTGGACCGGCACCGCCCCCATCGACGCGTCCTCCGGCGAGCAGATCCGCCACCGGCTCTCCCGCGCCGGCAACCGGCGGCTCAACCACGTGCTCTACATCGCCGCGGTCTGCCAGATCCGCCACGACACCCCCGGCCGCCGGTACTACCAGCGCAAGCGGGCCGAGGGGAAGACGCCGCTGGAGGCCCTGCGCTGCCTGCGCCGGCGACTATCTGATGTCGTCTACCGACAGCTGGTCGCCGACGCCGCGAAGGCCAACCAGGCCGATCAGGGCGAGGCGGGCCCGGGAGGGCAACGGGGGGCGACTACTGACTCCAGCGCGGCCGGCCCAACCCCCACAGCCGGACCTTCGGACAAGCCACAACCCGGACCCGCGCCTCAGACGCTACCCGGAAGCCAGACAGGTCCCGAACCCTCACCGGCCTCGGCAGCTGCCACACCGCGCCAACGCGCCCGAGGCGTCAACGTGGAGCGCCCCACCGGACGACCGACGTTGACGCCGACGAAGCGTCGGCGCACCCTCCCGGCCGCCGAGACCGGCGGTTGACACAGACGGGAGCCAGAGTCGCGCGTTCGCGCGCTGACGCTTGGTCATGCCATCTGCCTGTCTGAGATCAACGTCAGCTTGTGACCGACCTTAGGGCCTGTTACGAACTTCGCCACAATCATCAGACTCTCCGAAGGCCACATCTATCGAATCAGCTGCCACTGACCGATCGAATTGCTACAGATGTCAGGATAT
>DASULK010000104.1:0-19247 GCA_036278255.1 Micromonospora sp. | reverse complement strand
TGGCGCAGGGCGGGCACATCAGGTGGTAGTCAACGTCGACCTGCCGGTACGCCGATTTACAGACGTAGCAGTGGCGGGCCCGGATGAGGGCGGAGTTTCCGGGCGCTGGGTCGACCGGGGTGGCAGCATCGGCCGGCGTAGGGTCCGGAATCTCGGTGTGGAACCGGGTGGCTTTCGCCAGCAACGCCCGGTCCGCTTCACGGGTGCGCGCAGAACGGCGCGCCTTCGCCCGTTTCTTCACCCCACGGGAGGCGGCCACCACCGCACGTTCCAGTTCCTGCCGGACCGCGTCGTCGAGGTCAGCGTCGTCGAGACGCGCGAGCACGGCCAGGCAGGCCGCCAGCTCGGCACGGTCGACGGACAACGTGCCTCCTTGACGGGTGCGTGGGTGGCGAGACCGGCCGGATTCGAACCGGCGTCCTCCTCTTTTGCAAAAAAAGGCGCGACGACCTCTGCGCTACGGCCTCGCCGCGCAGCAGCATACCGAAGAGGACTGACACTCAGTCCGCTACCGCAGGGCCGTTGCGCGGCCCGGTCGTGGTGGGGCAGGGCGGCGACCAGGATCGGGATCGGACAGTCGTCCGACCGGAACGGCACGTTCAGCCGGGATAGCAGTTGCGTCGGAGTCGGGCCGGCCGGAATCGAACCGGCGTCCTCCTTCTTGACAGGAAGGCGCGACGACCTCTGCGCTACGGCCCACCAGCGCCGAGTCTAGGTGTGGGCCTCAGCCCAGGGCAACGGCCAGAGACGATGGCTGACTTGGCGCGTCCCTCTACAGTGCAGCTCACCTTCCCGCTCTACCCGAAGCTTGATCATCCCGATGAATCACCGCCCTGAACCAGGAGCGCGTCATGACCGACCAACACCAAGGCCAGAATCCGCCCCACCAGCACGGCCCCTACCCGCCGGCATCCCCGCAGTATCCTGATCAGCCCGCAGGCCCCATCGGGCAGCAGGCCACACCTCCTGCCGGCACGCCCGGCCCCGCTCCCGCCACCGCACCGTCCAGCAAGCGGCCGATCATCATCGCGGTGGTCGTCGCGCTCGTCATGGTTTTCGGCGGCATCCTCGCCTACAACACCTTCTTCAATTCGGACATGCTCACGTGTGGAATGCGTGATGGCAGCGGCACGGCGGTCGACGCCGACCTGATCTGGCAGATGACTCAGATCCCTGAAGGTGAAGAGGCCGGAGCTAGGGTGTTCATCGGCCAGCTCACCGAACACATAACTGGCTTGCAGACCGCCTGTGCTGACCCAGGATCGCCACCAAAATGATGGAGAATTGACCACCGCCACAGCGGGTAGCCCGACTCTCCGGCGTCCGGCGGGAGTCGGCCTCCATCCCTGGAGGGTTCAGGGAGGCGACACCTCTATCTCTTTGCGAGGATCTCCCGAGGATCGATGTCAGCGATCTTGGTTGGTAGGAGGTACTTTTTCCTGCCAGGTCTGAAAACTAACGCCGATACGGGGATGACAGCCCCACGCCGCAGCGCTGCAGTGTGTCGAGCAGGCTGGTGACTTCGGTGTGCAGGTGGCGGAGCTCGGTTGCGGCCGGAACCGTCTCATATCCGCGGTGGTGGGTGGCCTGCGACAGCGTCGCCCACGCGTACGCCGCCCGCCGTGCCACCGCCAGTCCGGGCCCGTTGCGGGCACGCAGCAGCAACAGCCGGGTCCGCCCCCGCGTGCAGGCGACCACTGCCGGGTTGACCCGCTGCCAGTACGCCTCGATACCGGCCTCCAACGCCAACCGGATCAGGCAGGCGCAGGCCCGCGGCCACCACCCGCCGGCCACCGCCGCCGCCCCGAGCCCACCCGAGCCGCTCAGCATCCGGTCCGCCACCGTCAGCCACCGCTCCGGCGTCACCTGCTGCCCGGTCATGTCAGCTTCTCCGTCAGCCGCCGGGTGTCGTTGACCAGGGCCGGCAGGGCACCGACGTACGCCCCGTGCACTCCCTTACGGCACGCCTGGTAGGCGTCGGCGGCCCACCCGCCGTACCGATTCTTGAGCCGGCCGAGCACCTCGCCGCCGCGATCGGCGTCGTCGAAGAACGCCAGCGCGAAAAAGGTGGTGAGCCGTCGGCTCGCCGCGCCGATCGCCGCCTCGATTTCGGCGTGCGGTACGCCACGCCCGACCTGTGTCCGCCAAATGATCCGTTGGCTGGCCGCTTCCAGCGCGCAGCGGCACAGTTCGGCGACAACCGGCCCGCGTACGTCTTCGGGCACCTCCGTCGACTTCGCCACCGCCCACGCGTCGTCGAGGTAGCGGCGTACCGGGTCCAGGCTGGGGCGGAGCGTCACCACCGACTCTTCGGCGCGGAGCACTTCCCGCACGTCGGCGTCGATTTCCAGCCGGCGGGCCGCCTCGGGGAGCCGGCTGTCGTGGGTGAAGACGATGACCTGCCGCTCGCGGGCAAGTTCGGCCAGTACCCGGGCCAGGCCGTCAACTTTGGACGGGTCCATGCTCTGCACCGGGTCGTCGATGACGATGAACCGGAACGGGCTTTCGGCGGCGCAGCCGCGGGGTAGGAAGGTGGCCAGCCCGAGTGCGTGCATCTCGCCCTGGCTCATCACGCCCAGCGCCACGGTGCCGCTGTCGGCGCCGTCCACGCTGACGGGGAAGACCACCTTGCGGCGGGTGTGGGAGCCGGTCAGGGTCATGCCGCCGAGGTCAACGTTGCTTTCCTGCCGCAGCTGCTGCCAGATCTGCTGCGCGTGTTCGGCGAACGGTGCCAGCCGGGCGTTGCGGATCTCGTCGCCGGCCTTGCTCAGCCATTTGCGGGCGGCTTTGAGGATCGCCAGGTCGCGTTGCTGGTCGGGTAGTTCGCGCACGGCGGTGAGCCAGGCTCGAAGCTCGTCGGCGGCCTGCTGCCAGCCGCTGTCGCGCTGCCGCAGCCACTCCTCGGCGCCGGTCCGGGCCACCTCGGCCGCCCGTGCCACCGCCGGGTAGTGCGCGGCCAGGTGGGCGGCGAGTTCGTCCGGCGCGGAGGGCACCGCCCGCAGCGCGGCCACCGCCGCCTGCAGCTCCGTCAGGGGTACGCCGTCCGGCGCGGCCTCCGGCACGTCGATGCCGCCGATCAGGGCACGGACCCGTTGGGCCAGCTCGGCACGCTTCTCGGTGGCGCGTTTAGCGTTGAGGGTGCTGACCCGCAGCTCGTTGAGGGCGGCGGTGCCGCGTTCCCGCCAAGCCTGGTCCAGCACCCCGACCGTACAGACGGGGCAGGGGCCGTCGCCCTGCTCGGCGTGGTGTTCGAGGGAGAGCCGCAGCAGTTCGGCGGTACGCATCGAAGCCTGCGAGCGGGATTCGTCGTACCGCCGCACCTCGGCGCAGGCGGCGACCAGCTGCTCGGCGAGCGCGGCCACCGACTCGGGCTGGGGGAGGGGGAGCTGGGCCAGCTGCCGGCACCGGGCGACGTCGACGTCGACGTCGGCGTCAGCGACCGCGTCCAACGGCTCGGCGAGAATCGCGTCGAGCTGGTCGAGGTCGAACTGGTCGAGTTTGGGCTGTGGTTCGGCGAGGACCGGCGCCGCCCGTTTGGCCCGCTCGTCGTCGATACCGTCCAGTTCGGCGTGAAGCGTTCCGCGCCGTTCCCGGGTCTCCTTGATAGAGGTCTCCAAGGGCCGGATGGCTTCCCGGAGCCGCCGGTCGGCGGCGATGAGCGACTCCAGCCCGAGGATCGCGTACAGCGCGTCGAAAAGTTCGCTGGGCGTACCGTTGACGAGTTTGCCCAGCTCGGCGGCGGAGAGGAATGGCCGGTAGAGCTCCAACGGCCGGGCCAGACCGAGCCTTTCGAGGCTGTCCGCGCCGTCGCCGCCGGTGACCGTCGCCTGGGCATCGGCAAGGTCACCACCGTCGGGCCAGGAGCGGCGTACGCGGATGGGGGTGGCCTGCCCGTCGACGCGGAGTTCGACCGTGATCGCGCAGGGGTGCGGGGCGTGTAGGTTACGCCAGCCGGTACGCCAGACACTGGTACGGGCGGCCCAACGGGCGCTGTCCCCGGTCAGGGTCAGTTCGATGGCCTCGGCAAAGCTGGACTTGCCGGAGCCGTTGCGGCCGACGACGAGGGTGAGGCCAGGCCCGGGTTCGATGGCCAGCTTCCGTTCGGGGCCGATGCCGCGGAACCCGGCGACGGTGACCGAGTCCAGGTAGAGGTGTGCCGGCGGCCCAGCCGCCGCCTGCTGCGTGGCCAGCTCGGTCGTCTGCCCGTCAAGGGCCGCAGCCAGGTCGTCGTCGCTGCTCAGCGCGGCCAGGATCACCTCGGCCGTCTCGCTCGGTACGTCGTGGTCGTCGTTTAGCCGATCAAAGATCAGCTCAACGAGCGGCTGTTCCTTGGTCACGGCGCAACCCCCCGTCACTTCTTCGAGGCGGAACCGGAAAACGTCAGGATCACCTTCAAGCCGCTGTTGGGGTGGTAGGTCCACGAGGCCTGAATGTCGTTCCACTCAGCCGTCTGTCGCCCATCAAGGGCGCGGGTGGAGTCCATCTGTGCGATGACGGCGTCGGGGATTTTCACCGCTTCCAGGACGCATGTAATGACGGTGTACGGCAGACCCGCGCTCTTCTCGCCCTGACCAGCGAGAGTGAGCGACTTCCCTTCGTCGCCCAGGTGGGCATGGTCGGAGGAGGGCGCGCACTTCTTCTTAGCGGCCGGGAACGGGGACTCGGGGGCCGCGGCGTCGTTTCCAGAGCTGTTGGATGGTGAACCGATCGCTTCGCCGATGGCGATGCCGGTCCCGACCAGCAGGAAAGCTGCCACCGCCCCGGCGACGATGAGCATTCGGTTCGGCCGTGCAGCCGCTGGCCTCGGTTGCTCAACTACTTCCGGTTCGGCGGGGCCAAACGCGGGAAAATCGGTTGACGGCGGGCAGCCGTCTTCAGCAGCTGCCGGCGGTGTAGGAGCAGGCATGGAAACTCCTTTGGACTTTGGATGGGGGGATCAGCGCACCGGTCTCCAGGTGCCGCATCCTTCGGTGTAGAAGCCGTAGTCGGACGACCGGATCGTCACCTGGGCTCGGCGGGCGCTGATGATGAAGTCGTTGCTGATGATGCCGCCGGAGCGGTTCTGCCGTTCCCAGTAGCAGTTGCGGACGTCGGTGGTGTAGTAGGTGCCGGGGCGGATTTCTTTACCCACCAGGTAGGTGCCGTCGTCGAACAGTCGGCCCTGCGCCTTCAGCTTCAGGTCAGCCTCGATCGGCTTGATTGCCTGCCGGTACTTGGCGGCGAGGGGATGTTTTGGACACAGCGCCAATGCCGCCTTGATTTCGGCTACCTGAGACTCGATCAAGGCATCCTCGTACCCGAGGTTGGCCGCGTCGGGGTCGACCTCGACACAGGTCTGGTACAGCTTCGTCAGGTCGTTGGCCTTGTAGCCGGGTGTCTTGAGCGCAGCTTTCTCAAAGTCGGTGACTGGAAGGACGCTGCCCCCTACCTCACACGAGGTGGCCTTGGCTGCCCATATTGCCGTGAAGTCTGGCTTTCCGGTCTGGTCGCTGTGAATCACGAAGGTGTGTAGGAAACTGTCGGCGGGAACGTTGCAGTGCACGGTGACCGACTGCTTGGGGATGTTCTTCGGGTCGTCGGGGTAGGGGTCGCTGTGGTCCGGTATGCCGTCACCGTCCCGATCGGACGGAGAGGGCGATGTTGACGGAGAGGGTGAGGGGGTCGGTGTCGGCCGGCCGGTGGAGACCGCCACCGCCGGGCCTGCTTCCGCTCCGCAGCCAGCGAGGGCGATGGCAATGGCAAGGGCGGCGGCTAACCCGATTGGACGATGCGTTCTGGTCATCGTTATCCGCTGCTTTCTTGAAGGGCTCGAAGGCCTGGCGCTGATGTCGCGGCGCTGTTTGAGTGCCAGTCGCGGAGGAAAGCGTTGACTAGGTCCTTGGCACGGGACCGAAGGTCGAACTGTTCATGTACGCGCCGGCGGGCCATGCGGGACAGCGCATCGGCAGCTTCGTTGAGCAGGTGGCCGGTGTGGCCCTTGACGTGCTGGAACGTCACCTCGGGCAGGTGGGGTAGTCGTTCGGCGAGCCGGACCAGGGTGGGTTTGCTGCCGCGAGACCGTGCTCGCAGGCTGTAGCCGGGCGGCATGGTGCGTTTTCCCGCCTGCCAGCGGTGCAGGTAGGAGACGGCCGGGACGCTGTCGACCAGTACGGTCATGGAGTCCGGCGAGCAGCAGTTCGACGGCCCGCAGTTCGTTGATCAGGGGCCGGGACGGCCCGGTCGGGTCGAGGCGGTCGTACGGCCAGCCGTGCAGGCCGAAAAGCCCGTTGCTGACCACGTATCCGATGCCGTGGGTGTTGTTCTTCCAGCTTGCGTCGGTGGCGGCGACTAGGTCGCCGGGTACGTCCACCCAGCGGTTGACCACCCCGTGGCGGCCGGTCTGCCCGGAACGCCAGCGCGCCACCCCGCAGTCGCCGGGTTCGCGGATGTGGGGTGGCAGCGAGCTCTTCGGCGGTGCGGATGAGCTGTCCAGCAGGGTTGTGTTCGTCGTAGCGGGCCGCCATCAGGGCCAGGTGGACCGCGTCGGCGATCTGCTGGCAGGAGTCGCAGCGGCCGTACCTCAGGTAGGGGTGCAGCGCCTCAGCCCGGCTGTGTAGCGCTGCTGGCAGGAGGCGGAGCGCCTCGGCGAACTCGTGTGAACGCATGACTTCTCCTGACAACGCCGTGGTGGTGGGCGAGTCGGGGCGGGCGCGGTGTCCCGCCCCAACTCGTCAATAACCGGCCGGCGAGACGCTCAGCTGAGGGCGACCTCGACCCCGCCGGAGAAGGGCGAGTCGTGCAGCTCCAGCTTGGTGAGCTTCACGTCCTTCGGGATGTCAAAGACGAGGACACCGGTGACCTGGTTGCCGGGGTTGATCTCGTTGAAGAGCGTGTCGGCGTTCTTGTTGGCGTAGAGACCGGCCCCCGAGTCGGTGGAGTACTCGGTGCCGTCGGCGGCGAAGGCCTTCTGGCTGCTGTCCGAGAAGTGCTGCGGTTCCTTGCCGATGTTCTTGACGTTGACGGTGATCAGGCAGAACTGGCCCTGGGCGGTTTCATTGAGGTACTTGTCGCCCACCTTGGCGACGCCGCACTTCACGGTCTTCACCGTGAACTCAAACTTTCCGTCCCGGGCCGGCTCGCCGATCTTGGCTAGGACCGCCGGCTTGTCGGCATCGGCGCCCTTGCCATCTCCGGAACCGGACGCGTCGTCGCTGCTACCGCTGCCCGCGCCGCAGCCGAGCGCGACCACCGCAGCCAGGAACAGTCCAAAAACGGTCGTCTTACGCATGAGTTCTCCTCCATCATGTTCGGTGACGGAGGCAATGAAAGCATCAGCTGTGAATCCTGTCAACAGACAAAACTTCTGCGCGGCGTGTATGCTGCCGGCGTGCAGAGGAATCCGACAGTCACGGCCGCTGACATCGCCCGGCTGGCTGGCGTCGGCCGGGCCGCCGTCAGTAACTGGCGCAAACGGCACGCGGACTTCCCCACCCCGGTGGGTGGCACCGTGGCCAGCCCGGAGTTCGACCTGGCTCAGGTCGAGGCGTGGCTGCGCAGTCAGGGCAAGCTGCCCACTCTTTCTACTGAGGACCGGCTGTGGCGGCATCTGGTGGCGGCCGGCGACAACCAGGCCGCCACGCTCGCGGCCGTCGGCGCCTTCCTGCTAGCGCGGCAACGCGGCGAAACCCCACCCATCGAGCCGGACGACCCGCGCCTTGCGGAGCTGCTCGGGGAGGTCGCCGCCCTCGCCGACAAACGGGGAGCGCCCGCGACCTTCGACGAATTGTGGCGGCACCTTTCCGAACCCGGTGCGGGGCTTGCCCGCGCCACCCCCGACGACCTGGCCGACCTCATGGTCGGGCTCGCCGATGTTGGCGGCGGCTCGCTGCTCGACCCGGCCTGCGGCACCGGGGGAGGGCTACACGCTGCGGTCCGCGCCGGCTGCACAGCCGTGTACGGGCAGGAACTCGACGAGCAGGCCGCCGAGCTCGCCGGGCTCTGGCTGGCTCTGCGTAACATCAACGGCGGAGTACGCGCCGGCGACTCACTGCGCGCCGACGCCTTCCCCGATCTGGCGGTCGACGCGGTGATCTGCCACCCACCCTTCGGCCAGACCAACTGGGGGCAGGAGGAGCTCGCCCACGACCCACGCTGGGAGTACGGACTTCCGCCGCGCACCGAACCCGAGCTGGCCTGGTTGCAGCACTGCCTTGCCCACCTCCGGCCGGACGGCTATGCCGTCCTCCTCATGCCGCCTGCCGTAGCCGGCCGCCGGGCCGGCCGACGGATTCGATCAGAGCTGCTGCGTAACGGTGCGTTTCGCTGCGTCATTGCGCTGCCAGCGCGCGCCGCCGCGCCACACGGCGTACCGCTGCACCTGTGGGTCCTGCAACGCCCCGCGCCAGACGCGTCACCGCCGGCCAACGTGTTGTTCATTGACGCGGCCGGTGTCATCGACGGAGACCTGACGGCGGCATATGCGGAAGTGCTGAAGGCATTCCGTGAGTACGCCGTCAACCCGAACGCAACGGTTGAGGAGCCGGGCTTCGCCTGGACCGTGCCGACTATCAAGCTCCTCGGCGATGATGTCGATCTGACCCCCGCCCGTCAGCAGCCGGCATCCGGCACGGCCGAGACCAGCGAGAAGCTGGCCCGTACTCGGGAAAGACTTACCGCCCTCGTAGCCGAGCTGCCGCAGCTGCTGCCGGAGACAGGTGCTCGCAGGAACGGTGCTGCCGCACCGCTGGCCGTGCCGGTCGCCGAACTGGCCAAGCTCGGGGCGCTGCAGTTTATCGGCCCGATCCGTTCTACGGCTGCTGTGGATCGTGATGGGACCGCCGGTGGCGCTGCCGACGAGCGGCGGGTCTTGACGGTGCAGGACGTGCTGGACGGCCAGAATGCATCGGGCCGACAGGAGGGGGGTCTGACACCCGAAGTCGTAGTGCAGGCCGGTGATGTCGTGGTGCCGATGATGGCCCGAAAGCTCGCCGCCCGTGTGGTAGGCGCAGATGGCGCACTGCTCGGGGACGGTCTCTACCTGCTTCGACCGGACCCCGCCGTCCTCGATCCCTGGTTCCTGGCCGGACAGCTCCGTACCTCAACAAACGAACGGCAGGCGAGCAGCCTCTCCGGAACACCCCGGTTCGACGTTCGGCGGGCACAGATTCCCCGGCTGCCGTTGCCGGACCAACGACGCTACGCCGAAGTCTTCCGTCAATTGGATCTCTTCAACAAAGCACTGCGGGACGTGACGTCCGTGGGGGCGGAGCTGGTCCAGCTCACCGCCGATGGGCTGGCGAGCGGCACCCTCCATCCGGCTGTATACGACGCTGATTGATGGGACCGAGCATTGAACGACCTTCCCGAGGATGCGGCAGCGTTTGACGCAGGCGTTGTCGACGCTGGGCTTCGTTACCACGAGCAGGAGTGGCTGGAGCGCCAACTCTGCGACTTACAGAGGAGCCTCCGCACGGCAGAGCGGTCCAGCGACGACGACCTGCAGGTTCTGATCGCACGACACTCGGTTTCGGTAGACGCCCAGCAGTGGGCAGCGGTCATCACCTGGCTGCCGCCACACCTTGGATCGACCGGACCGGCGAACCTGAGCAGGGGCGACGTGATTAACGCCGCCGATCAGTGCAGGATGACCGGAGACTGGCTGCCGTTGCTGGTCACCTCATTCGTCTGGGGCCAGGGAGATCTCGGGTACGGTCCGACCCGGCTGTCGTGGGTGCTTGATGGCAAGCAGGGACGTCCGGCGCCCACGCTCGATGACATCCGACACCGGCTCGCGCAAGCGGTCTTCGTTCTTGCCCGCGACGGCGCGGCTGCGGCCTACGACCTGCTGATCGAACGCGGAAGCATCCCGGAGCTGGGTCCCGCTTTCTTCACCAAGTTTCTGTACTTCGCGGGCAAGACGGGTGACGTGGCAGGCCCGCAGCCGATGATTCTGGACAAACGCCTGGCGGGCCGCATGAGGTGGTTCTGGGAGCGACGCAGGGACGAACCGTACGCGGCGCAGGCACGCCCGCCGGAGTGGCTGTGGCGGGGACCGCGCTGGTCCACTTACCGGTACCGCATCTACCTGGCCTTCCTCTCCAGATCTGCCGAGCAACTGGCGCAGTCGGGGCAGCGGTGGACACCGGATTTGGTGGAGATGTTGCTCTTCCGCCGTGACCCGGTGGCTGAGCTGGGCCGAGCCTAACGACTCACCCATCGAGCCTGTGAACCGAGAAAACAAGCCATTTAGATGACTCGACTTCCGTCAATGCAGCGCATAGGTTGCTTGCGCGACGGGGACCGACCGAACAAGGGACGATGATGCCGAGGGTTACCACGGAGAAGCCGACGATCGGTGCGCTGGTCGCGGTACGCGGGCAGCGGTGGGTGGTCAGCGACATCGAGGCGACCGAGCACAGCAGCCTGGTAAGCCTGCAGAGCGTCGAGGACGGCCGCTACGGCCACACCCTCGACGTCATCTGGGAGGTGGAGCCGGGCTGCCGAGTACTGCCCAGCGGCTCGCTACCAGAGGTGACCGAGGGCGGCTTCGACCAGCCGGAGCGGCTGGCCGCCTTCCTCGACGCAGTCCGCTGGTCGGCGGTCACCTCCGCCGACGTCAAGACGCTGCAGGCCCCGTTCCGCTCCGGCGTCGCCATTGAGGACTACCAACTGGAGCCGGTCGCCCGGGCGGTTGACGCGCCCCGGGTCAACCTGCTGCTCGCCGACGACGTCGGTCTCGGCAAGACCATCGAGGCGGGCCTGGTCGCGCAGGAGCTGCTGCTTCGCCACCGTGGCCGGCGCATCATGATCGTCTGCCCGGCCGGTCTCACGGTGAAGTGGCGCGACGAGATGGCGGAGAAGTTCGGCCTCGACTTCACCATCATCGACACCGCCCGGTGCGCCGAGGTCCGGCGTACGCACGGCTCGGCCGCCAACCCGTTCCAGGTCTTCCCGTTGAGCATCGTCAGCCTGCCGTGGCTGCGCGGCCAGAAGGCGCAGCGGCTGCTCCACGAGGTGCTACCCGCCGACGGGCCAACGCATCCTCGTACTTTCGACCTGCTCATCCTCGACGAGGCGCACCACGTCGCCCCCGCCGCCCCGAAACAGGTCTACGCGGTCGACTCACAGCAGACCAAACTGATCCGCTGGCTCGCGCCACACTTCACCCACCGACTCTTCCTCTCAGCCACCCCGCACAACGGCTATCAGGCTTCCTTCACCGCCCTGCTGGAGATTCTCGACAACCAGCGGTTCGCCCGTGGTGTCGAGCCGGACCCGTCTGCGGTGAAGGAGACGGTGGTCCGCCGACTCAAGCGCGACATCGTCACGGCCGACGGCACACCCCGCTTCGTTGAACGTCAACCGCGAGCGATCCCGGTCACCTACCCCGACAGCGAACGGCAGATCCACGGCCTGCTCAAGGAGTTCGCCGAGCTGCGCCGCAAGCGGCTCACCACCCAGCGGGGCCGCAAAGCCACCGACCTGGTCACGCTACTGCTCAAAAAGCGGCTATTTTCCAGCCCGGCCGCTTTCGCGCACACCATCGGCGTCTATCTGGAGACGCTCCGCAGCCGTAAGGCGCCCACCAACCACCCATTGGCCGACGAGGTGCCGGAGTGGATGGAGGAGTTCTTCGACGACATCGCCACGTACGACGACGAGCAGCTCGCCGAGGCTGAGGACGATGCGCTCGGCCGCGCCCGGCCGATGCAGCCGGACGCCACCGCTGATGAGATCGCGCTGCTGGAGAAGATGGAGCAGTGGGCGCTGGCCCACGAGGCGCAGCCGGACGCCAAGGCCCGCGAAATGATCAACTATCTGAAGGCGGTCTGCCAGCCGGACGGGAAACACTGGACCAACGAGCGGGTGGTGGTCTTCACCGAATACCGCGACACCCAGCTCTGGCTGGCCGAACTGCTCCGTCAGGAAGGGCTCGGCGGGCAGGGGCTCGCCCTGCTGCACGGCGGCATGGGCGCCGACGAGCGCGAGCAGTTGCGGCTGGCGTTCCAGGCCGACCCGACTGAGCACCCGGTCCGCATCCTGCTCGCCACCGACGCGGCCAGCGAGGGTATCGACCTGCAGAAGTACTGCCACCGGCTGGTCAACTACGACATCCCGTTCAACCCGAACAAGCTGGAGCAGCGTATCGGCCGGATCGACCGGTACGGGCAGACCACAGCCCCGGATGTGCGGCACTTCGTCGGCACCGGCTGGGGGCACGCGGTCGACGAATTCGAAGCGGACCTGGAGTTTCTGTCCCGGGTCGCCACCAAGGTTGCCCGGATGGAGGCCGACCTCGGCTCGGTCAACGCTGTGCTCGCCGACGCCGTTCAGCGGCGCATGCTCGGCGAGGCCACTGACTTCGATGTGGACAACGCGGGCAAGACCCGCAAAACCAAGGGTCTGCCGAGCGAGTCCAACGTCCGCGAGCAGGTCCGCAAGCTACGAGCCGATCTGGACAAGACGGTCGACCAACTCGGTATCACCCCCGCCGCTGTGAAGCGGGTGGTGGACACCGCGCTGGAGTTGGCCCGCCAGCAGCCGCTGCACCAGCACATCGACGACAAGCACCCGATCGACGGGCTCTACGAGGTGCCGCCGCTGACCGGCTCCTGGCAGCGGGCCACCGCCGGGCTGACCGAGAAACTCAAACGGGACGACGAGCCGCCCCGCCAGCTACCGATCACCTTCGACCAGCAAGTCGCCCGCGAGATGGCGGAAGCCAAGAGCGAGGTGGTGCTCGCGCACCTGAACCATCCGCTGGTCGCCATGTCCACCCGACTGCTGCGCGCCGCCGTCTCCAACAGCGACATCGGACTGCACCGGGTCACCGCCCTGGTCAGCGACGACCCGGCGTTGGAGGAGGTGCTGGTCGGGGCGTACTCCCGGTTCGTGCTGGTCGGCGCCGACGGGGTGCGGCTGCATGAGGAGGTCCTCTACGCCGGCGGCTGGGCGCCGGAGTCCGGCCGGTTCCGCCGGCTGGAGAACCTCACCACCCTCGGCGGCATCCTGGACCGGGCCTTCGACACCGGCACCCCCGCCTCTGGGTTGGTGCAGGCTCGGCTCGCCGAACGGTGGCCGCGGATCTCCGACGGGCTGCTCGCCGCGATCGACTGGCGCGCCCGAACCCGGCAGGAGTCGCTGGAGCGTGCCCTCGCCGCCCGGCAGGAGGCCGAACAGCGTCGCATCATCGACAACCTCGACCAGTTCGCCGCCACCCTGCGCGGCGCGCTCTCCGTCCCAGAGGAAGACGGCGAAAACGCGCTGTTCAGCCTCGCCGACGCCGAGCGGTGGCAGAAGAGCAAGGAAGAACTCGCGCAGTACCGCAAGGACCGCCAGACCTGGGAGGAACGCTTGTCCGGCCTGGAAGTCGAACGCGACCGCGAGCTGGAGGCGATCGCCGCCCGCTACCGCGATCCCCAACCGCACCGGTTCCCGGTGGCCGTGATTTTCGTCGTACCGAAGCGGGAGGCAACCCGATGAGCCGCATGTTTCGGGGACGCCCGGCCGCGCCCGACAGTGTCCAGCAGCACCGTGACTGGCTCAGCCTGGTCGAGGTCAGCGGACCGTTCCTCAGCCTGCCGGTACTCCGCGACACCTGGCCCAACCTCGACCCGCTCGACAAGAAGACCCGGGAAGGGCTCCGCGTCGAACACGCCACCTGGCTGGCCGACCCGGCCGGCGGGCAGAACGCCTGGATCGGGTACGTGCTGCGGGAACTGCTCGGCTGGGACAACGCGCTACACGAAGACGGCCTGGACTGCCTCGCCGTCGAGGTCGCCGAACACGACACCACCATCCGGCCCTCGTTCGCGCTGGTCGAACCGGGCGAGGAGGTCAAACCCGACACGGTACGGCTGCTCGGCATGATGTGTCCGTCCGGCACCCAACCGACCGCCCGGGTCGCCGACTCGGCATGGGCCGCCACCTATGCCGACCGGCTGGCGCACCTCTGCCGCCACCACGGCATCGAGCTCGGTCTGGCCACCGACGGCCGCTGGTGGGCCCTGGTCTGGGCGCCGCGTGGCGGCGTCACCACCACCGCCGTTTTCGACGCGGTCTCCTGGGCGGAGGCCGCCGAGCGGATCGTCGTCCGCGCCTTCGTCTCCCTGCTGTCCCGCCGCCGCTTCTTCGGCGTGCCGGACGCCGAGCGGCTGGTGCCGCTGCTCCGCAACAGCCTGGACAGCCAGGAGGAGATCACCGAGGCGCTCGGTGTCCGGGTCCGCCAGGCGGTGGAGTTGCTGGTCGCGGCGATCGGCCGTAGCGACGTCCGTGACCGCGAGCAGGACAGGCGCGGGCTGCAGGACGTCGACGCCCACGACGTCTACCGGGGTGCGGTCGCGGTGATGATGCGGATCGTCTTCCTGCTCTTCGCCGAGGAACGCAAACTTCTCCCGGCCGACAACGATCTGTACGCCATGGCGTACTCGGCCGGCCGGCTCTGCGACGAACTGGAAGAGCGGGTTATCGAAGGCAGCGAGGAGGACCTGGAGCACAGCTCCGCCGCCTGGCATCGGCTGCTCGCCCTCTTCAACGCCGTCTACCGCGGCATCAACCACCCCCGTCTGACTCTGCACGGCCACGACGGGTCGCTCTTCGACCCAGAGGCCTACCCGTGGCTTCCCCTGAACATCGACGACCGGACCGTGCTCCACATGCTCCGCGCCGTGCAGTATGTCGAGATTGGACGGGGCCGGTCCCGGGAGCGCCGCACGGTCAGTTTCCGGTCGCTCGACGTGGAGCAGATCGGGTACGTCTACGAGGGCCTGCTCTCCTTCGAAGGCTTCCGCGCCGAGGACGTGACGGTCGGGCTGATCGGCAAGGAGGGGCTGGAGGAGGAGGTTCTCCTCACCGACCTGGAGGCCCTCGCCGGGCGGGCCACCGACGTGGCAGGCCTGGCGAAGCTGCTCGCCGAGAAATACAAGATTGGTTCGACGGCGGCGCTGACCAAGAAGCTGGCGCCGCTGGAAGCGACCGAGCAGGAAGAGGCTCGCAAGAAGCTCCTCGCGGTCACCGGAGGCGACTACCCGCTGACGGAGCGGCTGCTGCAGTTTGTCGGCATCATCCGCGAAGACCTGCGCGGCCTGCCGGTCGTCATTCTGCCTGGCGCACTTTTTGTCACCGAGTCGGCGCTGCGCAAAAACACCGGTACGCACTACACGCCCCGGTTCCTCGCGGAGCAGGTGGTTGAGGGGGCGCTGGAGCCGCTGGTATACGAGCCCGGCCCGCTGCAGACCGCGGACAAGGCGCAGTGGAAGCTCAAGTCGAGTGCGCAGATCCTCGCGCTCAAGGTCGCCGATATCGCGATGGGGTCAGCGGCTTTCCTCGTCGCTGCGGCTCGCTATCTCGGCGACCGACTCATCGAGGCGTGGTCCCGCGAAGGTGATGAACGGGCACAGTCCTATCTGCAGGCGGGTCCGGCGGGTGGGGGGCCGGGTGACCCACTCTGGGCTGTCAGGCTTGATCCCGTCGCGGGTCACCCGGCCCCCCGCGAAAGCCGGCCGGATGCCGACGAGGACCCGCTGGTCATCGAGGCCCGCCGGCAGATCATCGAGCACTGCCTCTACGGCGTGGACATCAATCCGATGGCCGTCGAGATGGCAAAGCTCTCGCTCTGGCTGGTCTCCATGGACCCGCAGCGCCCCTTCACCTTCCTCGACGACCGCCTCGTCGCCGGCGACTCCCTGCTCGGCATTACCTCCGTCGAGCAGTTGAGGTACATGCACCTCGACCCGAAGCAGGGCCGGAAGGTCCACGAGGGTGCGCTCTGGGACTGGACCTCCGGCATTCGCGCCCTCGTTGAAGTGGCTGCCGAGCGCCGACAGATCGCCGAGGTCGAACTTGGCGACGATCCGATGGCGGCACTAACCAAGAAGCGCGAACTGCTGCGCGACGCCGAGGCGAAGACGGAGCAACTCCGCCTCTTCGCCGACCTGGCCGTCGGCGCGGCCCTCGCCAATGCGAGCAAGGGCGAGCGCGGCCTGAACGTCGGTTCCGTCGAAGCCGCCAACCTCGCTAACGACGTCGTCGAGGGCAAGATCGATGAGAACGATGCCCGCGAGCAGGCCACGAAGTGGCTTGCCGCTGACCACGTACCTGGTTCCTTCGACCGTAACCCAATGCACTGGCCCCTAGTCTTCCCCGAGGTTTTCGAGCAAGGCGGCTTCGACGCTGTCATCGGAAATCCGCCGTTTTTGCACGGGTCCAAAATCACGGGAGCCAGCGGGCAGGCATACCGCGAACACCTCGTTGCGGTCCTGGCGCTAGGGGTGCGGCGCAATGCAGACTTGGTAGCTTTCTTCGTTTTGCGCGCCCATGAGTTGGTTGATGGCGGCGAGGGCCAGGTTGCTCTGATTGCCACAAATACTCTTGCGCAGGGCGAAGCTCGCGAGATAAGCCTAGACAGACTCGTAGCATCCGGCGTCACCATCCGCAAATCGATCAAGAGTAAGCCGTGGCCCTCCAAGAGCGCGGCACTAGAGTATTGCGTCGTTTGGACAAGCCGTGCTGCCCTCGGGAGTGGAGCGAGGCCGATCGCTGATGACGTGCAGGTAGGCGGCATTACGTCATCGCTTGATGCCATTTCGCGCGTGAGTGGCAATCCATACATGCTTATGGCAAACAAGGGCTTGTGTTTCGAGGGGGTGAAGATTACCGGCAAGGGATTCATTGTTTCTCAGGAAGAAGCGCAGGTGCTGATCGATCGGGATGCGCGGAATGCGGAGGTTCTGTTCAGGTTTTTAAACGGTGAGGACGTTAACCGCCGGCCAGATGGGTTAGCCACTCGATGGGTGATCAACTTTTTTGACTGGGCGGAAGAGCGGGCTCGCCGCTATCCTGGATGCTACGAGCGGGCCCTTCGCACTGTAAAGCCAGACCGGGACAAGAACAACAGAAAAGTGTACCGTGATTACTGGTGGCAGTATGGCGAGAGGCGACCTGCCATGATCAGGGCCATCACGGGCCTAAAGCGCACTATTGTAATCACGCGGGTCAGTAAGACGGTTATTCCGGTTATTGCGGAAAACAATCAGGTCTTCTCGGACTCGCTTGATGTCTTCGCCACGGATGACACGGCGATGCTGGGGTTGTTGTCGAGCTCGCCGCACTACTGGTGGGCGGTCAGTCGGGCGTCGTCGATGAAAACCGACCTTCGCTACACGCCGACCGATGTGTTTGAGACGTTTGCGTTGCCGGAGCTGACCACGGAGTTGCGGGAGTTGGGGGATCGGCTGGACATCTACCGACGGGGGGTGATGTTGAGCCGGCAGGCGGGGCTGACTGCGACGTACAACCTGGTCTTTGATCCGGGGTGCAACGATGAGGACATTGTGGAGTTGCGGCGGATTCACCGGGAGATCGACGAGGCGACTTGCCGCGCGTACAGGTGGGACGACCTGATCGAGCAGGGGCTTGACCATGGGTTCCACAAGGCCGGTGCCTACACCCGCTACACGGTCGGCCCGGCCGTCCAGCGGGAGATCCTCGACCGGCTGCTCGAGCTAAACCACGAGCGCTACGCCGAAGAGCTTGTTAAGGGCCTGCACGACAAGAAAAAGACCCGCCGCGGCAAATCCACATCCGACACCCTTTTCTGATCCCACCACTCAGACGGAGGCCCGATCGTGTTTACCCGTGGGCACCTGACCCGCCAAAGCGGCGTCGACCCGCGTGCCTTGACCTTTGCCGTCCTCGACCTGGAAACCACCGGTTTGCATCCGAACCGGGGATCCCGGGTCTGTGAGGTGGGGATCGTGCGGATGCGGGGGGACGGCGTCGTCCTGGATGAGTATTCGACGCTGGTCAACCCGGGGCTGCGGATCACCAACGACGAATATCACGGGATCACCAACGCGGACGTCAAGCACGCGCCCACGTTCCAGCAGATCGCGGGCGACGTGCTGGCCTACCTGAGCGGCGCCATTGTGGTGAGCCACAACCTGGAATACGAGGAGAAGTTCCTGGTTGCAGAGTTCGGTCGTCTCGGCGTCACGCTTCCCCAGGTTCCCGGGCTCTGCACACTCGTAACCTCCCGGACCCACCTCGACCGGTGGGGCTACAAACTCGACAACGTTGCCAACCTGCTCACCGGGGAATGGCCGGCTGCGCTGCACTCCGCGCTCGGCGATGCGAGAGCCCTCGCGGCGGCGCTGGCGAAGCTCATCGCCGAAGCACCGCAGCCGCTCTTCTGGCAGGGGCCACAGGCGGGGTCGCTACCAAGTCTGCCTCGTAGCGGCATCATCGCTCCCCGCGCGGCATCGCTGCGCAAGGGAACCGAAGGCTGGCTCGCCACCATGACGGCACGGCTGCCGTACATGGCATCCCCGCCGCCACCCCGGCCCGATGGGCTGCGGGACTACCGGGCGCTGCTGGCCCACGCCCTCTCCGACGGCCGGATCGTCGGGGAGGAGGCCACCCAGCTTGCGGTCCTCGCTGCCCGTGCCGGCCTGACCCAGACCACCGCACGTCAGGTTCACGAGGAGTTCCTGGCTGAGGCGCGTGCGCGAGCAGAAGCCGACGGCGTGGTGACATCAGCGGAGCTCAGAGAGCTTCAGCGCGCGGCGAAAGAGCTCGCCGCGTCGCACCTGATCAGTGACCTGGAGGAGGCGGCCGCCGCGAACCGCGCGCGGAGTAACGGTCCGCTCAAGAGTTGGCGCATCTTGCCGATCGGCGACTCGGCCAGCATCGCGCAGGTGGTCGACTTCGCCGTCGAGCAGGGGGCCAAGGTCGCAGTCAACCTCACCAAAACGGTTCGGTTGGTCATCGCCGACGGTGCCGCAGAGAACGACCCGCGAATCGCGAAGGCAGGCACCGAGGGGGTTGGCGTTCTGCCACCGGATCAGGCGCGGAAAGTCTTGGAGGATGAAGTCGCCAAGTTGCGGGGCGGGCTGTTCAGCGACCCGGCCGGTGAGCTGGTTGCCGATCGGATCAGCGCCGAACGTGCCGCGGCGACGCGCCCAGCTCGTCCTGAATGGCATGAGTTCTGGCGGCGACGCGAACTCACCGCCGCCGAATATCACGCCATGTTCGTCGAGCGCCGCGACGACTGGGACGAGAGCTACCACGAAATTCGGGTCACCGTGCCCGCTGCGCAAAAGAAGAGCGGGTGTGCCTCCGCTGCCGTCCTCGTCGGCGTAGTCCTCATCGGCGTCGCCGAGCTGATCCGGCAGGTGGTCGTATGACGTACCTCGCCGGACGAGTTTTACGTCCAGCCCTCCTGGATTACCCAGCGGAGGGGCTTGACCATGCTCACCCGGCTCCCCATACCA
>DASULK010000103.1:0-8805 GCA_036278255.1 Micromonospora sp. | reverse complement strand
CCCGTAGAGGATCGTCCGGCCGAGCTTGTACCAGCGGTCGGCGCGGACGTGGGTTTTCGCGTAGAGCTTGGCGAACACGTAGCTGTCCGGGTCGCCGGCGATCCGCAGCCGCAGCGGGGTCGAGCCGCCGGACGCCGCCAGCCCGATCGGCTTGATCTCCAGCACGGTGAGCCCGAGCTGCTCCTGGACCGCCTGCCGGATCGCCTCGCCCCTGGCTCCGGTGACGTCGAGGTGGGCCGTCTTGCCGCGCCGGTACGTGACCGGGAACGCCTCGTTCGGGGTGAACCAGCGGAAGGCGGCGAGCGGGATCGCGACCCCGAGGACGACCGCCCAGACGATGTCGGAGGGGTGGTCGACCGCCAGGTAAAGCCGGGCGAAGGCGACGAGGCCGATCACCACGGCGATGACGAGCTTGGCCACTCCGCGGGGCCGTCCCGGCACCACCATCGAGTAGGTGAGTCCGACAAGACCGGCGGCGAGGGTGAGTATCGGGAACGAGGGCGCCGCGTATCCCGTCCAGCCGCCGATGATCGTCACGCCGTACGGGCGCGCCCGCTGCACCAGCAGGTAGACGAGCAGGCCGAGGATCCCGGCGACGAGCAGGCTGGCGAAGAACGTGAACAGATGCCGCCAGCGCCTGAAGACGATCAGCAGAACGAGGATGCCCCCGCCGAGGATGGGTTTCGACCAGCCGGTGCCGACCGCGCCGAGGACGCGCATGGCGGGAGTCAGCGAGTCCGTCCGCAGCGACGCGATCGAGCGGAGGAACCAGGTCTCCAGCTGCGCGGCAACCAGCGGCTGTCCCCGCAGGACGAACGCCACGAGCGCCACCGCGAGAAGCCCGGCGAGACCAAGCCAGCCCTTGCCGCTGGCGCCGAGCTTTCTCGGCAGCGGCGGTGGGGCGCCCGTCGGTCTGCGCCGCAGGGTCCCGGTCCGTGCGGTGCCGGGCATCGCGTCACGGGCCGATCGAGCCCCGGCAGCGCTCACCGCGGCCTCCGGCGGACGGCCGGCTTCGCCCGCGGGATCGGGCTCATGCCCGTCTCTCCAGCCGAGCGCGCCGACGCGTCCGCGGCAGCCCGGTCATTGACGAACCGCCGCGGTCGACTGCTTCGCCTTGCCGAGCTGTTGTCCGTTGGACGATCCCGACGCGGTTGACCGACGCCGCCACCACAGGACGGCGACGATGCCGACGAGGATCGGCAGGCCCCAGGTGAGCGCCCGGTAGATCAGCACCGCGGCCGTCACCTCGGCCCGGCCGCCGCCGGCGGCAACCAGCCCGCCGATCAGCACGGCCTCGACGACGCCGGCCCCGCCGGGCGTGAACGGCACGGCGGTGGCCAGCCGGGCGAAGGCGAAGACGGCCAGCACCTCGGTCCAGGAGACCTCGGCGTCACTGACTCCCATGTGGCGCAGGGCCACCAGCAGCACGAGGTACAGCGACACGTGGCTGGCCAGTGAGGTCGCGGTGATCGGGATCCAGCGCTGCCTGACCAGCTCGACGGTGCGGGAGCGGAACTTGACGGTGGCAAGGTCCCAGCCGTGCACCGGCGACCGGCCGATGAGCCGGACGACCCGCGAGGCGACGCGGGCGGCCCGCAGGCCGACGAGGCGTGCTGTCGCCTCGCTCCGCAGGATCAGCACGAAGACCGCGATGGCCGCCACCAAGCCGGCCAGTCCGATCAGGGCCGCGGTGATCCGACCGCCTCCGACGCCGCCCTGGAGAGCGACGAGCGCCAGCGCCAGCACCGGCAACCCCAGCTTGATGAAGCTGTTCCACACACCGGAGACCAGCACCGCGGTGGTGGTCCTCGAGCGCGAGTAACCCCAGCCGCCGAACATCGAGTACGTCATACCGATGCCGATGGCGGCGCCGCCGTACACGGTATTCGCGACCGCGGTCGTCGACTGGGTCATCACCATCGCCCGACTGAACGACAGCCGGGGCACCGTCACCGACATCCACACGAACGCGTAGGTCAGCAGGTTCCAGACGGCGAGGATGAGCAGGGTGCCGAGTTCGAGCCAGGTCAGGCTCCGGATCTCGGTCCACACCTCCGCGAAGTCGATCTTCCTGAACAGGAAGTAGAAGATCGCGCCCACCAGGACGACCGACAGCACGCCCTTGACGGTCTGACGAAGCCGCGACCGGGATTTGGCTTCGGTACGAGAATGTGGCGGTTCAGTCGAGGTCGTGGGTACAGCGTCGCTGGTCGACGTCATGTCGTCCACCCGTCCCAATCCGGATCGAGCTGGATAGCTGGGCGCCGGGGTGACGCGGACACGTCAGTCAGCCTGCGGAAATCCTCGGTGCATGGACTCTACGCCTTCTGCCGGGCCGACCCGGGCCCGGCAGAAGCAGTCGGCTGTGGCCCACGGTCGGAACATATCCATCCGACTCGGATGAGATGGGCGGCGCCGGCCGGCGGTGCTGCTTACCGGCTGGGACTGACGCCCTTATTGCTCACGGTTTGCTCACGGTTGGGCCCGGCACCGGTCACCCTGCGGCCTTTCCGGATCCTCTCCAGGCCGTCGAGGATCAGGTCGAGTCCGAACTCGAACTCGTTGCCGTAGTCGTAGCCGGGCTGCAGGACGTGACGGGCCGTCAGCTCGGCCAGGTGCGGGTATTTGTCGGCGGGGAAGCTCGCCAGGATGTCCTGGGCCAGGTCGGCGGTCTGCTCCGGCGTGGGAAACGGCAGGCTGCGCTCCTGCAACGCGAACCCGTAGATGTAGCTGTCGACGACCGAGAATGCGTGCGCGGCCAGTTCGATCGAGAAGCCGGCATCCCGGAGGCACCCGATGACGGCGTCGTGATGGCGCAGCGTCGCCGGGCCCGGCGAGCTCCGCGACTCCATGAGGCCGATGGCCCAGCCGTGGCGGGACAGGACCCGGCGGGCCGAGATCGCCCGCTGACGCATCGCTGTCCTCCAGTCGGCCCAGCCGGTGGGTAGATCGATCTCGGCGAAGACCACGTCGATCATGCCGTCGAGGAGGTCTTCCTTGTTGGCCACGTGGTTGTACAGCGACATCGCCTCGACCCCGAGGGCCTCGCCGAGCTTGCGCATGCTCAGCGTCTCGGACCCGCTCGCGTCGGCGAGGGTGACCGCCGCGTGCAGCACCCGCTCCCGGGTCAACGGGATGCGCGGCGTGCGGCCTCCCGCGGTCGAGACGCTCATCTGCATCATCCTCTCCATCAAGCCTTGACAACCTTACGGCGTAAGTAGAAACTCACGCTAGAACTTACGCCGTAAATCGAGAACTACGCGGGGGTCACGATGACGGCTGGCAAGTATGACCGGTTGAGTGCACGGCCCGGACCGACCATCGGCCGGAGGACCATGACGGCGGTCGTGCAGGACCGTTATGGCAGCGCGCCCGAGGGGCTCTTTCGGCTGGTGGAGATCGACAGGCCGGTCGTCGGCGACGGCGAGGTGCTGGTGCGGGTGCATGCGGCCAGCGTGGACCGCGGCACCTGGCACATCATGTCCGGCTTGCCATATCCCATCCGGCTGGCAGGTTTCGGTCTGCGCCGGCCGAAGTACGCCAACCCGGGCCGGAACCTCGCCGGCACGGTCGAGGCGGTCGGTGCCGACGTGGCCGGCTTCGCACCAGGAGACGAGGTGTTCGGGATGTCCACGAGCACCTTCGCGGAGTATGCGACTGCCCGAGCAGACAAGCTCTCCCTGAAGCCGGCGAACATCTCCTTCGACCAGGCGGCCGCCGTCCCGGTCTCCGGGGGCACCGCCCTGCAGGCCGTCCGCGACCACGGGCGCGTCCGGGCAGACGAGAAGGTGCTGATCATCGGCGCGTCCGGCGGCGTGGGCAGCTTCGCGGTGCAGATCGCGAAGGCGTTCGGGGCCGAGGTCACCGGCGTGTGCAGCACGGGGAAGGTCGACATGGTGCGCGCCCTGGGCGCGGACCATGTCCTCGATTACACCCGTACGGACTTCGCCGACGGCGGCTACCGCTACGACGTGATTCTCGACATCGGCGGCAACGCCCGGCTTTCCTCTCTCCGGCGCGCCCTCACCCCGCGGGGACGACTGATCATCATCGGCGGCGAAACCGGCGGACGGTTGCTCGGCGGCACCAGCCGCCAGATCCGGGCCCAGCTGCTGTCCCCCTTCATCGGCCAGAAGCTGGGCACCTTCGTCGCCTCGGAGAACGCCGCCGACCTGAACGCCCTCCGTGACCTCATCGAGGCCGGCAAGCTCGCCCCGGCGATCGACCGGATCTACCCGCTCACCGAGGCCGCCTCGGCCATTCGCCACCTGCTGGACGGGCAGGCCCGCGGCAAGATCGTCATCTCCGTCGCGCCCCGCAGCATCCAGAGCCCAGACCCGGCGAGCACCCCGTGACCGAGAACAGAACCCCCTATCCCGTCCGCATCGACGCATCGCTCGACCCGTCGACCTCCTGATCTAGGGCTACAGCGCCCTCGGGACGGACCGGTATCCGCCGTTCACCCTGGCCGAGGTGCCGGACTACCCGGCCCACCTGCACGGTCGCGGGCAAGCGGCAGCGACTCACGCGGGGACCTGACCGGCGGCCCGGTCGGGCCGCGCCGATCACAGAATCGCGCCGCGGGGAGACACCTCGACGGCACTGACGCCTCGGCTGAAGAGGACAACCAGCCGGCCACCGTGCCTGCTGCGAAGCACACCACGATCGTCGGCGAGAGTGGAGATGGCGTGTTCGACGACGTCTGCCTCCACTGTGTCCGGCTGTGCGTAGGTGACGTCGATCCTGTCGCCACCGATCAGCCGGACCCGTAGCTCGATCTCCGCCATGGAAGGCACCCTAGCCCGGAGCCGACCATGCCTCCGGGGCGCCGGCAGGCTGCCGGTCGAGTCAAGTCGGCCGGGGGGGCGACCCGCCCCTGGCACGGGGGGACCAAAGGCGGGTCGCTCGCGGGAGGGTACTCGCCGGTGTCGAGCCCGTGGACCTCAAGACCGGCCCGGCGCCCAGTCTGAACGACCGGCCGGCGACTCTCTTCCGATCACCGGCCGGCTACCGGGCGCGGCCCGCCCCACCACTCCGGGAGGCGGCCGTCGTTGCCCGAACTCGGACCGTTCCGCGTGACTCGGTCTCGGTGATCGGCACCACTCGGCGCTGCATCCCTCCGCGGTCGCGATAACGCCGTCGACGACTGTGGGCCCCGTCCCGTTGCCGCCCACAGCCGCCGACGACCCCCGTGCCCCTCAGAAACAGGGGACATCAGCGCGCCGCGACGACAAGGTCGTCCGATGCGCTGGGCTGGATTCGCTCACGTGTGCTAGTCCGATCGGCTCATGTCGCGACGCAGCACCGTGATCGGTAGCTGGCCGGCTCGCGGGATGCTGCGGGCCCATGCAACGGGCCGCCGGGATCTGGAGTAGCACCGCACTGCGGAGGTTACGCGATCAGGATGCAGCAAGGGAAGGGCGTGTAACGGACGGTGACGGTAACGGCTCGACGGGACGGTCAGCAGCCGCCCTGCCGGCCCTGGAGCAGGTTCTCCGCGAGATCGTGGCCGCCCACCCAGCAGCGCCTCGGCGACGTCGCCCTCGGCGTCGTCAACCGCACCATCGCCGCCGACGTCGTCCTCGGCCCCCTCCGCGGCAGCACGTCGACCTGGCGACTATCCGGATCTCCGGGTCATCGAGATCGCGACAAGGGTCGGGTCCCGGCGTAGCCGCCGGCTCGATCCAGCCGGCTCGCCATCTCGCCGCCGACGGGATCCTCGGCCAGGCGACGCTGAAGGAGCACTCGCGTGCCGGTGGGCCCGTGGTGGATCAGAACGGAGTCCATCAGCCGCCGCATCATGGGGATTCCGCGGCCGCGTTCGGGTTTGGCCGCGGGCGTTTGCCATGTGCCGTGGTCGACGATCTCGATGCAGACCACGTCCGGTTCCGTCCAGAAGATCAACTCGACGGCGCCGTCCGCGGTCGCCGCGGGATACGCGTGATCCACGGAGTTGCTCGCGGCCTCGTTGACAGCGAGCAGGACGTCTTCCTGCGTCGCTCCGGTCAGGCCGATCGATGCCAGCCACCGGCGCACCTCTGCCTGGATCTGCGCCAACTGGGGAGCCTGCGCCGGCCAGAGCCGGCGAACGAACTCGATGCGCTCGCGGGATGGAGCGACCGCCGGCTTCTCCATCATCTCGTCCCCCGGTCATCCTCGATGCTGCTGCACCACAGCGCCACCGAGGTCCCGGGCGGCCAGACCGACGATACGCGCCGACGGCCTCTCCGAGTCCGGCCGGCCGGTAATGCCGAGACCTTCACGGATGGGCAAGTCAGGTCTAACCTGACAGGGTGGATGATCGGTACAGCCGTGAGGCCCGGGCGAGACTCGCGCTGTCTGCGGCTGCGAAGGAGCTCAGCGACTACGCCCGGGGCTTGGTCTCCGCTGACGACCGGGGAAGCGGTCCGGGCGAGGTCGTGGAACGGGCTGTGCAGCTCGTGGATGACGCTCGCGGTGTGCTGAAGCGCGCAGTGGTCTACGAGCGTGAGCGGGGCGCGTCGTGGCAGACCATCGGCGCGGCCTTGGGCATCAGCCGGCAGACCGCGCACGAACGGTTCGCCGAGGTCGAGCGGCGGTGGAAGGATGCGCTGCTTCGTGCCGACGCCGAGGCCGGTCCCGGCGGCCGGCCGGCGCGGCGGCTCCCGGCTGGCGCTGATGATCCCGAGCGGTGGGGACGGGTGCTCGACTGGTGGGTGATCCGGCACCGGGAATCGACGGACCTGGACACCAGCGAGCACCCGGTGTCCGGCCAGCAGGGGCCGCAGAGCCAGCAGGCGGCCGCTGCCGAACTGCGCCGCGACGGGTACGAGTTGATCACCCGCGGCGCTTCGCTCGCCGAACGGTTTTCCTTCTACGAGCGAAAGGCCGAACTGCTCGACCAGATCTCTGCCGCTGATCCGGACGACCCGGCCGCGGCCGGGGCCGCCAGCGCCGCCCGCCTGCAGTTGGAGGAAGCGCGGCGCCGGGCCGGCCGGCGGTAGGTGTTCCAGATGGTGTGTCTGGCGGCCGGGATCGCGTACGTCTGCACGACTGTGGCGCCCGGACGACTCGCGGGCATTGTGCGTCGGAACCGTACGTCATGGCCCGCGGACAAACCCGATGAAGGAAGCAAAGGGCCTGGTCAATTCCTGGAAGGGACCTGTCGTATCCGCCAAAGTACTTGCTATTCGATTGCATCCCGTGAGCGGGGAAGATGTGTCAGTCATAAGCCGGGACTTCGCCGGGGAAGCGGAGGCACTGACAGCGATCGCTCGCGCGGTGGATGAGCGGCGCAGCCTGGTCTTGACGCAGGCCCGGTACGATCGGGAAGCGAAGGAAAATGGTCTGGTTGTCAACCTCGCGAACGTGGTGACGGTACAAGTATCCGTCGCGGACAGCGCCACCACCGGCCAGTACCTGTAAAACGCTATAAGGACCGTCTCCAGGGCCGCCCTGAACGCGTGTGCTACGATAGACGCGATTGTGGTGCGCAGTTGCATTCCTCGAACGTCTCGGACGCCCGTGGGAGTATGACCGCGGGCGTCTTCTTCTATTCCGAGCCTCGGGACCTGGTGTAGCGCCTTCCTGCAATCAGGTGCAGCCGCACGGTGCGGTGTGCGCGCGAAGTGTCTCACCAGGGAGTAGTGCATGACTCAGGGCAGCGTGAAATGGTTCAGCGGCGAGAAGGGCTTCGGCTTTATCGCACCGGACGGCGGCGGACCTGACGTCTTCGTCCACCACTCGGCCATCGACGGGACCGGCTACCGCAGTCTCGACGAGAACCAGCGGGTGGAGTTCGACGTCAGCCAGGGCCAGAAGGGCCCCCAGGCCGAGCGGGTCAGGGTGATCTGAGACCGGCCCCCGGCCGATCACTGCACGTCGGTCCCGGTTGGGTCGGGACCGACGTGGCTCAGCATCTCAACAGGACATCCGGCGTCGGCGGGTACTGGCCGACGCGAACACCCCTGACGTCATCGCCCGGTGCCCGGGAACCGCTGATCGCTCGGGTGAAATGCCAGCCGAGCCGACCGGCCCGTCCGGCGCCTGGGGACGGCCTGGACAGGGCACCCCGAAACGTGGCCTTCACCGATGTGCTCCCGGCGCGGCTGACCTGCCCACGGCGCGCTCGGGACAGCCGCGCAGGCCGGGCACACCCCGATCCGACCTTCTCATCCTGACAGGATCTGCATGACTGTTTCGACAGCCGTACCACTCTCCGACGCCCCTCCGGTGCACTTCGATGCCGGCTCGGCTCGCGCGCCGTGGAACCAGCCCGAAGCCGACCCGGGCACCGAGTCGGATCTCCGCCAGAGCCTCACTGAGCGGGTGATTCTCGGGATCTTCATCGCCGTGCCGTTCCTGGCGATGGTGGCCGCGATCCCGGTCGCTGCCCTGTACGGCTGGATCTCCTGGCTCGACGTGCTCCTCGCCGTGGTCATGTACCTGGTCTCCGGGCACGGCATCACGGTCGGGTTCCACCGCTACTTCACCCACGGCTCGTTCCGGGCCAACCGGCCGCTGCGGGTCGCCCTCGCCGTCGCTGGCAGCCTCGCCATCGAAGGCCCGGTCGACACCTGGGTGGCTGACCACCGCAAGCACCACAAGTTCTCGGACAAGGACGGCGACCCGCACTCGCCGTGGCGTTTCGGCACCAGCACCCGCGCCCTGGCCAAGGGGCTGGCATACGCCCACGTCGGCTGGCTGTTCGACGTGGAACAGACCGACAAGCGGCAGTACGTCCCCGACCTGTTGCGGGACAGGGACATCAGCCGGGTCTCCCGCGCCTTCCCCGCCTTGGTCGTGGTGTCGTTACTGTTCCCGCCA
>DASULK010000102.1:0-41784 GCA_036278255.1 Micromonospora sp. | reverse complement strand
CGCTGGTCAGCTAGTTGACCTGATCAACGGCGTTAACACGAAAGCCATCAGCACGAACAGGATAACCAGGAGCACAAGCGAGGCCAGGTCGATGCTCACGGTACCAATTCGCAATGGTGGGATCACACGCCTCAACGCTTTGAGGGGCGGATCAGTGACGCTCCACACTGTTTCCAATCCGGCTGATGCCCCCCGCCCCGGTTGCCAGCGCCGGCCGAACTGCAGCACAGCCCCTAGGACAAATCGAGCCAAAAGCACCAAAAGGAAGAGATACACGAGGAGATACAGCACTTGAAACAGGATCGACAACACGGCAGGCGAGATCCCTTGGTCGGGTTTTGGCAAGCAGCGTCGGGCACGCTAGCTCAGACCGAAAAAGCCACCTTCGGCTATTTTGGCTTTGTCCTCGGCGGTGACCTGGACGTTGGCCGGTGAGAGCAAGAACACCCGGTTGGTCACGCGCTCGATCGTACCGCGCAGGCCGAACGCCAAGCCGGCGGCGAAATCCACCAGCCGGCGGGCATCAGCCTCCTCCATTTCGGTGAGGTTGATGATCACTGGAACCCCGTCGCGGAAGTGCTCACCGATGGTGCGCGCCTCCCGGTACGTGGTCGGGTGCAAGGTGGTGATCTGGTAGCGCTGCTCATCGTTGGGCACGACCGCCCGCTCACGTACCTGCGGCGCGAGCGCAAGATTGTCCCGGGTGTGGTAGGTCAGGGCTGGCGAGGGCTCGGGGCTCGTCGGCCGCGTGATCGGCCGCACAGCAGCTCGGTCGATGCGCTCCGACCGGTCCGGCTCCGCCCGATCGAAATCAACGCCCCGGGCCTTCACCCGCTCCGACAACCGGCTCCGATCGCCCGAGCGGGCGCGCGGCAGCGCCGGCTCATCGGCGTCCTCCTCGTCGTCGGCGAACTCATCTGCATAGCGGCTCTGCCGGTAGGCCGAGTCGCGGTAGCCGCCCTTGTCGTAACGTGCGTCGTCGTACGTCCGGTCGTCGTCCTCTTCTACGAGGCCAAGCCAGACCCCCGCTCTGCGCAGTGCATTCATCGCCGCGCCCCTCCGTCCGCCGTGCGGCACGCGCCCCCTGCCGTGCCGCTAGTCCCGCACGTGAACACCGCGGTGTCCACCACTTGAGACTTTCTCCCCTGACGCGGCCGGTGAACTGCCGGCGCGCCGGCCCCCCGCCGAAGGGAAGCGCCTCAAACAACACAGATGTAGTTTGCTGCCCGCCCAAGGCTAGCGCAGGGGATCACGCATTCCGAGTAACGCGCTGCCGATCCGCACATGTGTCGCCCCGTGCGCGATCGCCACCTCTAGGTCACCACTCATGCCTGCGGAGATGACGGTGGCATCGGGATGCCCGCCCCGCAGCCAAGCGGAAATCTCGGCCAGCCGCGCGAAAGCCACCTCCGGCTCCCACCTCAGCGGCGCCACCGCCATCACCCCGGCCAACCGGAGCTGCTCCTGCTTGGCGACCGCCTCGGCGACCGCCGCCAGCCCGTGGTCGGCATCGGGGCTGCCAGCCACCGCTCCCCCGCGCACCGGGTCACCGTCGATGCTGATCTGCACCAGAACGTCCAGGGGGCGATCCCGGCGGCGCTGCGCGGCGGCACCGAGCGCCTCCGTCAGCCGGACGCTGTCGACCGAGTGCACCATGTCGGCGTACTCAACCACCGAGCGGCACTTGTTGCGCTGCAACCGACCAACGAAGTGCCACCGTACGTCCACCCCCGCGGCCGCCACGGCGGCCGCTTTGGGCGCGGCCTCCTGGTCACGGTTCTCCCCGATATCGCAGACACCGAGGTGGGCCAGGAGCAGAACATCACTGGCGGGATAGGTCTTGGTCACCGCGATCGTTGTCACCTCGGCCGGATCCCGGCCGGCCGTCGCGCAGGCCGCAGTGATCCGCTGATTCAACTCGGCCAGGCCGGCCGCCAACTGCGCGTGGCGCTCGTCGTGCGCCACGCCCGAAAGATTGACCATGCGTATTTATGAGCCGTTCTTGAGGAAATCCGGGACATCGACGTCGTCGAAGAGCACGCGGCGCGGCTGCTGGACCGGCGGCGTCGGCGGGGTGGACCCCGGGGAAGAGGTGCCGCGGGACGTTGCGGCCGGCTCCTGGCCGGCCTGACGCGCCGTCTCGACGGGCTTGTAGGCGGGGGTGCCTCCATCGAATCCGGCGGCGATGACGGTCACCCGTACCTCATCACCGAGCGCGTCATCGATCACCGCACCGAAGATGATGTTGGCGTCCGGATGGGCCGCATCGGTCACCAATTGAGCTGCATCGTTGATTTCGAAGAGGCCGAGGTCGGAGCCGCCGGCGATGGAGAGCAGCACCCCCCGGGCCCCATCCATGCTCTGTTCCAGCAACGGGCTGGAGATGGCGGACTCCGCTGCCTCCACCGCGCGGTTGTCACCGCGGGCGCTGCCGATGCCCATCAGTGCGCTACCCGCCCCGGTCATCACGCTCTTGACATCGGCGAAGTCGAGGTTGATCAGACCCGGCGTGGTGATCAGGTCGGTGATGCCCTGGACACCGGAGAGCAGCACCTGATCGGCCTGCCGGAAAGCATCCATCATGCTGATGCCGCGGTCACCGAGGGCCAGCAGCCGGTCGTTGGGGATCACGATCAAGGTGTCGCACTGGTTACGGAGCTCCTCGATGCCTTCCTCGGCCTGCATCTGGCGGCGCTTGCCCTCGAAGGAGAAGGGGCGGGTGACCACGCCGATGGTCAGGGCGCCCAGCTTCCGGGCGATATTGGCCACCACCGGGGCACCACCCGTCCCCGTGCCGCCGCCCTCGCCACAGGTCACGAAGACCATGTCGGCACCCTTGAGCACTTCTTCGATCTCGTCCCGATGGTCCTCGGCGGCGTTCTTGCCGACCTCCGGATCGGCCCCCGCGCCGAGCCCCCGGGTCAACTCCCGCCCGACATCAAGCTTGACGTCGGCGTCACTCATCAGCAACGCCTGGGCATCGGTATTGATCGCGATGAACTCCACGCCCTTGAGGCCAACCTCAATCATCCGGTTGACGGCGTTGACCCCACCGCCACCGATGCCGACCACCTTGATGACCGCCAGGTAGTTGTGCGGAGGTGTCATCGGGTGCCTTCCCTTCGAGCTTGTCGGGCCCTTCGAGCTTGTCGGGCATCGGTCGCGCGGCCCGACCAGACCGCGTTCGACATCCGCTGTTTCAGGAGGGCAAGGTCAACCCTCACCCTCTACTAAAGGTTTAGAGTTATGTCAACCGCTAAGCCTCCCCCGAAACGTATGCGGCGGCGCGCTGCGATCCAAGGACCTGCCCGGCGTGTCGAGACGGTCTCCCGCCCTGCACACCACCCGCTAGCTGATCGTGACCACGTCGGGCGCACTGACGTCGATGGTGTTGCCCTCGACCTCCAGCAGTGCGGTGGCGACACGAGTCTTGGTCTCGCTCTGCGATGCATCACCCCAGATGATCACCCGGTCGCCCCGCAGCAGCAGCTTGATCTCGGCCGGGCCGTCCACCACCATCTCGGTCAACAGCTCCCGCAGTTGCGGAGTCAACGACGCGAGCACGGCTAGCGCCCCCCGGGTCGCGACATCCGTGGGGCCGGGCTCGGCGAGCCGCACCAGCGGCAACTCGGCGGGGCGCTCCGCCAGTATCCGGAAGATCACCCCCGTGCCGTCCACCACGACGAACTTCCCCTCCTGTGGCACCGTTGCCACAGGGGTGCGCTCAACCACCTCAACCACCAGGCTGTCCGGCCAGGCCCGGGACACCGAGACCCGGTCGACCGGTGCGAGCGCGGCCACCCGGTCCCGCACCGCGGCGAGCTCCACGCGGGCCAGCGGTACGCCGTGTCGCACCGCCGCGGCCTCCCGCACCTGCGCTGCGGTCAGGATCTCCGTGCCGACCACCCGTACCTGGCGGACACCGAACACACCGGTGCCGAGGACGATCCAGGCGGACAAGCCGGCCACCGCCAGGGCCGCCGCCCCGACCAGCCACGGCAACGCCGCCCGCAGCCGCCGCTGCCGGGCGCGGCGCATGAACCGACGGGTAGAGGCGGGAACCGCGTCACTGCTCGCCCGCACCAGCCGCCAGCGACGGGCGGGAGCACCACCGCGCCCGCTCCTACCGGAATGACCGCCCGGTCCAGAACCACCAGCCGCCGCGCCGCGTCCGCGCGACGAGCCCCGCGTCATCCCGCGGCATCCGATCGGGCCATCAGGTCCGATGGCTGGTCCGGTGCCGCCTCGGCCAGGGTCCGGAGAAGTTCGTCCGGCATCAACGAGATCGGCGGTGCCCCCATGGTGACCACGAGGTCCCCGGGCCGGGCTCGACGCATGACCTCGGCCGGCACGTCCTCCCACGACTCGACGAAGACCTTCCGGTCATCGGGCAGCGCGATCGCCGCGGTCAGCGCCACCCCACCTTCCCCCGGCTGGCGCACCTCACCCGGCGCGAAGACCTCCATCATCACCACCTCGTCGGCGATCCCGAGCGCCTCGGCCAGCTCTGCTTGCAGGTCCCGGGTCCGGTAGAGCCGCAGGGGCTGGTACACCAAGATCAGACGCCCTCCCGCAGCCACCTCCCGCAACGTCTCCAGCGCCGCGGTGATGGCGGTCGGGTGGTAGGCGTACTCGTCGTAGACCTGCACGCCTCCCGCGACCCCCTTGCGCTCGAACCTTCGACGCACCCCGGGGAAGGCGGCCAGCGCCGCCACCGCGGAGTCCAGCGGAAGACCGAGTTTGAGGGCGGTGAGCACCGCCGCCGCGCTGTTGAGTCCCAACGGACGGCCCGGGACGGGCAGTCGGATCTCCCCCAGCGACCTCCCGTCGAGCGAGGCCAGGTAGCGCACGCCCTCCACCGACGAGGCGAGTTCGGAGAGCCGCAGATCGGCGTCGTCGGCCTCGCCGTACGTGAAGACGGTCCGGCCCTCGGCACGCAGCGCCTCGGTCATCCGCCGGGTATCGGGATTATCCGTACAGGTGACCACGAAGCCGTCCGGGTCGGTCAGCCGGGCGAATTCGGCGAAGGCTGCTGCCAGCCCGGCGTAGTCGCCATAGGTGTTGAGGTGGTCAGCGTCGATGTTGGTGATGATCGACGTGTACGGCCGGTAGAGGAGGAACGACCGGTCGCTCTCATCCGCCTCGGCGACGAAGTACTCCCCGCTGCCATGGTGGGCGTTCGATCCCACCTCGGACAGCTCACCGCCGATGACGAAGGACGGATCCTGCCCGGCCTGCTGCAGGATGAAGGTAATCATTGACGTCGTGGTGGTCTTGCCATGGGTGCCGGCGACCGCGATCGTGCGCCGGCCGGTCATCGCCGCCGCAAGCGCCTCTGAACGGTGCAGCACGCGCAGTCCCCGTCGGCGGGCCTCCACCAACTCCAGGTGGTCGTCGGGAATCGCCGTGGAGTAGACCACGGTGTCCACCCCGTCGAGGTTCGCTGCCTCATGGGTCATGTGAATGGTGCCGCCCAGCGCCCGCAGCCCGGCCAACGCCGGCCACTGCCGCAGTTCGCTGCCAGTGACCCGGATACCGCGGGTCAGCAGCAGCCGGGCCAGCCCGCTCATCCCGATCCCCCCGATGCCGATTAGGTGGACCGTGCCCAGTTCCTCGGCGGCCAAGGTGCCGGCCGGACTCAACTGCGCGATTTCCATGGCTCACCTTCCGTTCGCCGGCGACGTCCGCCTGCCGCATGCTTCACCGGGACAGCGCCTCGTAAACGAAGTTGAGCAGCGCTTGGTCCCCATCGCGTCGCCCGTACGCCGCCGCGGCCGCGCTCATCGCGGCCAGCCGCTGCGGGTCCCGGGCCAGCGGGATGACATGCTGCTCTATCCAGCCAGGGGTCAGCTCGGAGTTGTCGACCAGCAGGCCGCCCCCGGTTTCGACGACCGGCAACGCGTTCCGCTTCTGTTCCTGGTTGCTGTGCGGGTAGGGCACGTAGATCGTGGGTAGGCCGATCGCCGCGACCTCGGCACACGTGATCGCGCCGCCCCGGCCCAGCATGAGATCCGCCGCCGCGTAACCAAGCTCCATCTGGGACAGGTAGGGCAGGGTCACATACGGCACCGGCAGATCGTTCGGGATGGAGACGGACTCGTTGCGGGCACCGATCACGTGCAGCACCTGGATTCCGGCACGGGCGAGTTCCTTGGCCGCGCCGACCACCGCCAGATTGATCGTCCGGGCCCCCTGCGACCCGCCAGCGACGAAGAGCACGGGAAGATCCGGGCGCAGCCCGAAGTGAGCTCGGGCGGCGTCGCGCTGGGCTGTCCGGTCCAGCCGGGTGATCGCCGGTCGCAGCGGCACCCCGACCATGCGCGCCTGGCGCAGCGACTCCGCCTGCTCGATCTGATGCGGGAATCCGACGGCCACATGCTTGCTGAACTTCATGCCGAGCCGATTCGCCACGCCGGGTGGGACGTTGACCTCGTGGATGACGATGGGGAGTTCGCGCCGCCACGCGGCCAGGTAGGCCGGCACGGAGACATACCCGCCGAAGCCGAGGATCACATCGGCAGCGACCTCATCGATCACCTTTCCGGCCGCCCGGGCAGCCTTCCACATCCGATCCGGGGTACGGACCAGGTTCATGTTGATCGACCGGGGTAACTGGTATGCGGGGATCTGCCGCAGGTCGTAGCCGTGCGGCGGGATCAACTCGTTCTCCAAGCCCTTCGGAGTCCCCAAGCAAGTGATCCGCACGTCGGGGTCGTGTCGACGCAGACAGTCAGCGAAGGCCAGCAACGGGTAGATGTGCCCCCCGGTGCCGCCTCCCGCCAACACGATCGACCGCAACGGACCCATCAGCGTCTCCTCTCCCGCCCCGCGGGCAACGGTGGCAACGGGGCCCAGAGTAGTCGGACCCATCGGGCCGGCGGACGGGCGTGCAGGGCTCGGGCTGCATCGGGTTCAGCACGAGCGAAGGAGGCCAGCATGCCGACCGCGGCGAGGGTCACCACGAGGGCACTGCCGCCGTCGGAGATGAACGGCAGCGGCAGGCCGGTGATCGGCAGCAGTCCGACCACGCCACCGATATTGATGACGGCCTGGCTGACCAGCCAGGTCACGACGGCGGCGGCGGCCAGCCGCCGGAACGGGTCCTCGACCCGGCGGGCGATACGCAGGCCGGTGTAGGCCAGCACGGCGAACAACGCGAGCACCACGGCGCAGCCCACGACCCCCAACTCCTCGGCGATGACGGCGAAGATGAAGTCGTTGTCCGCCGCCGGCAGCCAGTTCCACTTGAGCCGGCTCTGCCCCAGCCCGATCCCGAACCAACCGCCGTTGTCGATCGCGTACCGGGCCTGGATCAGCTGATAACAGCCCTCCCAGCCCGCCAATCGGCAGTCTTCGGGCGACGGCGGGTTGACGAACAGGGTCAGCCGCTCGAACCGGTAGTTCGTTTCGCCCTTCACACCGGTACCGGCACCGAGGGAGGCGGCGGCGACCAGCAGCCCGATCCCGACCAGCCCGAGCACGGAGAGTATCGCGAAGGTGCGCAGCCGGACCCCGGCAGCCCAGAGCAGGCCCACCACGATCGCCAGCAGACACAGCATGGTGCCCAGGTCGTTGTAGCCGACCAGCACGAAGAGCAGACCGACCGCCGGGAACAGGGGAGTGATCAACTCGCGCCACCAACCGAGGGTCGCGCCCTTGCGTGCGATCACGTCGGCGCCCCAGAGCACCAGGCCGAACTTGGCCAGCTCGGAGGGCTGCAACTGAATGGGGCCGAGGTGGAGCCAGAGCGGCCAGAGCAGCTTGGCTTCCAGCGGGCCGAACTTTGCCTGCTCCAGGTTGTTGAGCCTGGCCCAGGCCAGCAGCGCGTCGAGCAACACCAGCAGGATCAGGGACCCGCCGAACACCGGCCGGCCCAGCGCCCGGAACGTGCGGGCCGGCAGCCGCTGGCAGGCCCAGAAACCGACCAGGCCGATGAGGGCGAAGAGGGCCTGCTTGCTGAAGGCCGCGAAGGCGCTGCCGTCCTCGGCGTACGCCTTGACGCTGGTGGCCGAGAAGACCATGGTCAACCCGATCAGCAGCAGCAGGGCGGAGCTGGAGATGAGCAGATAGTAGGAGGCCAGCGGGCGGGCCAGCAGGCCGCGCAGCGCGGCCAGGCCGCCGGCCAGGTCAACGCCCGCGCCGGCCCCGGAGTCGGCGGCCCCGGCCCGGCCCGCATCCGGTGCCGCGCCAGCCACGCTACGCCCACCGCCCGGCGACTTCGGGTGCCCACCCGGCATCACGCCGCCCCTTCCTGCTGCTCCATCGCCCCATCATCGACGCGGAGCGCGGCCATCGGACGCAGGCGACCGTCCGCGTGTCGGCCATCAAGCCGGCTGGCTGAGAAGCGGGCTGCCGTCAGGTGACGGCGGCGAGGAAATCGCTGTAGAAGAGGCCGAGGGCGATGGCCACCCCGATCCCGGCGATGATCCAGAACCGGACCACGATGTTGACCTCGCTCCAGCCGGCCAACTCGAAGTGGTGTTGCAAGGGCGACATGCGGAAGACCCGCTTTCCGGTGGTGCGGAACGAGATGACCTGGATGACCACCGACATCGTGATGATCACGAAGAGCCCACCGATGATCGGCAGCAGCAGCACCGTCCGGGTGGACATCGCCAGCCCGGCGATCAGGCCGCCGAGGCCGAGCGCCCCCGTGTCCCCCATGAAGATCCGCGCCGGGGAGGTGTTCCACCAGAGGAAGCCGACGCAGGCTCCGGCGGCGGCCCCGGCGATCAATGCGATCTCCAACGGATCACGAACCGAGTAGCAGTATTCGAGCGGGTAGTCGGGGTCGGCGCACCAGTGCCGGTACTGCCAGAAGGCAATCAACGCGTAGGCTCCGAGCACCATCACCGAAGCGCCGGTGGCCAGCCCGTCCAGTCCGTCGGTGAGGTTCACCCCGTTGGTCGCCGCCATCACCACGAAGACGAAGATGATCACCGAGGCGACCTTGCCGACATCCAGCGCATCAATGTCGCGGATGAAGGAGAGCATGGTGCTGCCGACCGTCTCGTCGTTCGTCCGACTCCCGCTGGGGTCGACCATACTGCTCGGGAAGTAGAGCGCGATCACCCCGAAGACCGCACCGACCAGGATCTGCCCGAACAGTTTGCCCCGTTTGTTGAGCCCGGCGCTGTTACGTCTGCGGACCTTGAGGAAGTCGTCGATGAACCCGACGGCTCCGGAGAAGACCATCAGGCCGAGCAGCACCAGGCCGGTGATGGTCGGGGTGATCTGGGCGATCTGCTGCTTCGGCAGGGTGATCAGGGCGACGTGCCCGGCCACGTAGGCGATGACGGTGGCGAGGATGAAGACGACCCCACCCATGGTGGGCGTGCCCTTCTTGCCCTGGTGCATCACCGGCCCGTCGGCGCGGATCGGCTGACCGGCCTTGAGCCGGGTGAAAACCTTGATCGCGATGGGGGTGCCGAAGAGCGAGACGAGGAACGCCACGCCGGCGGCGACGATGACGGCCCTCACGCGGATTCCTGCCCGGTCTGCGCTGGCGATCCGTCGCCACGCAGGGCGTCGACGACATCCCAGGTGCGATAGCGTGACCCCTTCACCAGCACAGCGTCGCCAGGCCGCAGTTCACACCGCAGCATCTCGACCGCCGCTGCCTGATCGGATACCACCACCGACTCTCCTCCCCATGCTGCCACCGCCGACGCACCCTCGTGGATCGGCGCCGCCAACCGGTCGACCACGAGAAGCCGGTCGATACCCAACTCCGCCGCGAGCCGGCCGACCTGCTCGTGCCCGTCCCGTTCGAACTCGCCGAGCTCGGCCATGTAGCCGAGTACGGCGAAGGTACGCCGGCCCCGGCCCACCTCGGCCAGGGACCGCAGTGCCGCCGCCATCGAAGCCGGGTTGGCGTTGTACGAATCGTCAATGACCGTCACCCCGTCGGGCCGGTCGAAAACATCCATTCTCCGCGTCGACACCAACTGCATCTCGCCGAGCGCGGCGGCCACGTCCGGCAACGCCATACCGAGTTCGAGCGCCACAGCCGCTGCGGCGAGCGAGTTGGCGACCTGGTGCCGGCCGGTCAGCCCGAGACGGACCGGAACCGCGGCATCTTCGCTCGCGGCTGCAGGACCCGCGAGCCCGCTTCTCGCGTTCTCAGCCGACCGGGTGCGAACAACGAGGGTGTACGAAGGGCGGCCCCGCTCGTCCAGGGTCACCTCCTGGGCCCGCACGGCCGCGTCATCGGCCTCGCCGACGAGCACCACCCGGGCAGCGGTGCGGGTGGCCATCGCCCGTACCCGGGGATCGTCGGCGTTGAGCACCGCGACCCCCTCGGCCGGCAGCGACTCAACCAGCTCCCCCTTGGCGGCGGCGATCTGCTCGACCGAGCCGAACTCACCGAGGTGGGCGACCCCGACATTGAGCACGACGGCGATGCGGGGTGGCACCACCTCGCAGAGGTAGCGGACGTGGCCGGGTCCGCGCGCCCCCTTCTCCAGCACCAGAAAACGGGTGTCGGCAGCGGCCTGCATCGCGGTGTACGGGTGTCCCAGCTCGTTGTTGAAGGATCCCGGCGGGGCCACGGTCGGCCCGATCCGGCGGGCCAGTTGCGCGATCATGTCCTTGGTGCTGGTCTTGCCGGAGGAACCCGTCAGCCCAATCACGGTCAGCCTCGGCAACCGGTCAACGACAGCCCGGGCCAGCGCCCCCATCGCCGCCAGCGCGTCATTGACCAAAACCATCGGCACGCCAGCGACCTCACGAGTGCCGAGGACGACAGCGGCCCCGGCATCGACCGCCGCCGCAGCGTAATCGTGCCCGTCGACCGTCTCACCGACGAAGGCGACGAAGAGCCCGCCGGGGCGAACCTTTCGGGAGTCGAATTCGACGGGGCCAGCCACCACCATCTGCGGATCGGCGGCGACCAGGCGGCCGTTGACCGCGGCCGTGACCTCCGCCAGAGTCAGATCGATCATGACTTGCCCACCAGGTCTGCGAAGCGGGCGGTCAACGCCTCGGCCAGCTCGACCCGATCGTCGAAGGGGTGCACCTGGCCGTCGACCTCCTGGCCCCGCTCGTGCCCCTTGCCGAGCACCGCGACGATGTCGCCCGGCGCGGCGCGGCGCACCGCCTCGTCGATGGCGGCCCTGCGACCCGCCACCTCGATCACACGGGTGGCCGCCGCCTCCCGCTCGGCGCCTGCTCGCAGCTCGGCCCGGATCACCGCCGGGTCCTCGGTGCGGGGGTTGTCGTCGGTCACCACTACCAGGTCGGCGCCCCGGGCCGCGGCCGCCCCCATCACCATGCGCTTGCCCCGGTCACGGTCGCCCCCGGCCCCGATGATGCAGATCAGCCGGCCAGCCGGCGGCTCGAGCTCCCGCAACGCGGCGAGCGCCGCGATGATCGCATCGGGTTTGTGGGCATAGTCCACCACGCCCCTGACCGGACCGGGCGCATCGACCAACTCCAGCCGGCCGGGAACCCCACGGCAGGCGGCGACGCCGGCGCCGGCGGTTGCCGACTCCACGCCGACGGCGACCAGCGCGGCGATGGCCAGCAGGGCGTTGGCGATGTTGTGCTGCCCGGGAAGCGACACACCGGATTCGATGGCCGCCCCCTGCGGGCCGATCGCGGTGAACCGCTGGGAGTATCCGGAGCCGCTCACCCCGCTCGGGTGCCAGGTGGCGGCCGGGTCACCGGCCGCGGAGTAGGTAACCGTGCCGGGCTTACGGAGCGGCGCCAGTGCCGGATCGTCGAAATTGAGCACCTCGAAAGTGCAGCGGCCATCGAAAAGGCGGGCCTTGGCCGCGAAGTAGTCGCCGGTGTCGGCGTGGAAGTCGAGGTGGTCGGAGCCGAAGTTGGTGTAGCCGCCGACGTCGAAACGGACTCCGCCGACGCGCCCCATCGCCAGCGCGTGGCTGGACACCTCCATCACCACCGCGGTGACGCCCCGCTCCCGGGCGACGGCGAGCAGGGCGTGCAGATCGGTGGCCTCCGGAGTGGTGCGGACGCTGTCGAGCACCAGGTCACCGAGCCGGGCCTCGACGGTGCCGATCAGGCCGGTCACGTGTCCGGCGGCACGCAGGCCCGACTCCACCAGGTATGCGGTGGAGGTCTTGCCGGCGGTACCGGTGATACCGATGACGGTGAGGTGGTTGGTGGGATCGCCGTAGATTGCGGCGGCGACCGTACCGAGCACGGCGCGGGGTTCAGGAACGACCAGCGCCGGGAGACCGGCCGCGCTGGCAGCCGGGGCCCCTTGCGGATCGGTCAGGACGGCCACGGCACCGGCTGCGGCGGCGGCCGGGATGAACTCGGATCCGTGCCGACGCGCTCCGGGCAGGGCCGCGTAGAGATCGCCGGGTCGGACCGCAGCACTGGTATGGGTCACCCCGGTCACGCTCACGTCGGCGGCCGGCGTCGCCGCGACCGCCAAACGCGTGGCGAGTTCGCCGAGGCGCATGGGGGTCGTGGCGCGGGGACGCGGATTGCCGGGCACGGCGTCAGACCCTACCCGGTCGCGATGGCGGGCTCACATCGCCCGCCCCGGTCTTTCCGATCAAGGAGTTGTTGGCGTGGTTCGATCTCTGCTGCACAACGGATCCTCCCTGTTCGATGGCGGCCTGACCGGCGGTCATGCTCGACGGGCCGGCCGGGACGCGCAGTACGGCAGCGGCGGTCAGGGGAAGACGACAAAGTCGGGCGGCTTGGTACCGGTGGGCGGAACCCGGTAGTGGGCCAGCGTGAACGCCATCATGTCCCGGAAGGCCGGCGCCGTGACATCACCGCCCCCGCCGTGCGGGGTGTGGGCGAAGACGGCGACCACGTAGCGGGGCTTGTCCGCTGGGGCCATACCGATGAACGACGCCACATCACCGGAGACATACTTCCCGTCCACGATCCGTTTACCGGTGCCGGTCTTACCCGCCACCCGGTAGCCCGGAATCCCGGCCTTTAAACCGGTCGCTCCCGGCACGGTCGTCACCGCCTCCAGCATGGCACGCAGCGCGGCGGCGTTGGCCGGGCTGATCACCTGCCGTTGCTCGGGGGCCGGCACGGGGGTACGGGTGCCGTCAGGCGCGATGATCTCCTTCACCAGGCGCGGCTGCATCCATGTGCCGTCGTTGGCGATCGCGGCGTAGGCCGCGGCCATCTGCAGCGGCGTGACATCGACGCTGTGCCCAATCGGGATCGACCCGTACGACGAGCCGCTCCACTCCTCAGGCTTGAGCACCCGGCCCGACGCCTCCCCCGGCAGCCCCACCTCGGTGGCCTGGCCGAGCCCGAACCTGAGTTGATACTCGTAGAGCTTGTCGGCACCGAGTTGATCGGCGATGGCGATCGTGCCGACGTTGGAGGAGAAAGCGAGCATGCCGGACAGACTCATCTGCCGACCATTCGCGGGCTGGACGTCGGAGAAGACGGCGTCGCCCTTGCGGATGGTCGACGGCACCGGCATCGTCGTCTCCGGCGTGATCACGCCCTCTTCCAGGGCCGCGCCGAAGACCAGCGCCTTGTGCACCGATCCGGGATCCACCACATAGCTGGTGGCGGCGTCGTCCCGGTCGGTCGGCTTGGTGTCGGCGTTGGTCGGGTCAGCGGCGTTGTAGGTGGGGTGGCTGGCTTGGGCCAGCACCTCGAAGGTGCGTACGTCGAGCACGACCGCGGCCGCCACACTGCCCCGGGTGTTCGCCATCATCGCGCTCAACGTGCGCTGCACCTCGTACTGCAGGTCGCGGTCGATGGTGAGCACCAGCGAGCTACCCGGCTTGGGCATCGTCTCACGGCGGTAGCCGCCGGGAATCTCCTTGGCGAGCATCCCCTTGCCGATCTCGAACTGCCGCTCCCCGTCAACGCCGCGCAGCACCTCGTCGTAGCGCGCCTCGATCCCCTCCAACCCGACCATGCCGTCCCCGACAAAGCCGATCAGGTTGGCAGCCAGGTCTGCGTTGGGCACCTCACGCCGTTCGTCGTGGCGCACACCGATGCCGTCCAGATCCAGCGCGCTGATCTTCTTGGCGGTGTCGATCTCCACCCCGCGGGCCAGCCACTCGAAGCGGGACGGGCCGCCCCCCGGTCGAGTCTTCTTCTCCATCAACTTCGCCAGCTTGGAACGGGGAATGCCGAGCAGGGGGGAGAGCGCCTCCGCGGTCGCCTCCGGATCCTCGATCAGCTCCGGGTCGGCGAAGACATACCGCGCCTCCACGCTGTGGGCCAGCGCTGCTCTTGACCGGTCGTAGATGGTGCCGCGCGGTGCCGGGATGACGATCGGACTGCTCAACCTCTGTTCGATGCCGCCATTGGCGTAAGCCGGGGCGTCGATCACCTGGAGCACCACCAGGCGGATGCCGATGAGGGTGAAGAGAGCCAGCGCCAGCAAGGTGCCCAGCCGCAGCCGACGCTGCGGGTTGGCCAGCCGCGGTGGGCGCGGAGGCCGGCGGGACACGCTGCGGCCCGGCGCGCCGGTGCGCCCCCTGGTGCTGCCGCCTCCGCCGCCCCCCCTACGCCGGGGGGCAGGGGTGGCGTGTCCGCCAGCGACCAGCTGGAGTGCGGGACGTGCCGGTTCCGCCGGGCCGGCGCTGCGGGGGCCACGACGTTGCCGGGAGCCGCCTCCCGCGCCCTCGCCCTGCCCGGACCGGAGGCGCAGCTCCGGCGCTTCACGGACGGTGCGGCCACGCGGGGTGTACGCCCGCGCGTCGGAGATCCTCGACCGGCCCTGATCCGCACGCCCACCGCGGGCGTCATGTCCGGTACCCCGGCCGCCGGTCGTCCGGGCGCTGCCGGTACGCCCGGTGCCGCGGTCGCGTCGATCACCGCCGGCCGCCTGGCCATCCGCCGACGACGAGCCGCGCCGGGACGCCCCCGTACCCCGGCGCGGCTCGTCGGAACGCCGTGTCACCGATCAACCGCCCTGCTGGCTCGTGATGGCCGGCTGCCCCTGGGCCGGCTGCGGCACGCCGATGATCCGGCCATCGGGCAGCCGGATGAACGCCGGCGGTCCCGACTCAACCAACCCCAGCTTGCGGGCCTCCGCAGCGAGATTTCCCGGCGCCTCGTGCTGAGCGATCTCCTTCTCCAGACGCTGCTGCTCGATGTCCAGCGCGGCCTGCCGATCCCGCAGCTCGCCCAGACGGAAAGCATTCTCGTTGACCTTGGTCTGTACCAGCAGGATCCCGAGCACCCCACCGACCACGACCACCAGGATCAGCGCCACGAAGGGTGCGCGGGGCCGGATGACGGGCGGCGGCGGAGCAACCTTCAGCCGGGGCGCGGTGGTACGGACGCCGGCCGGGCGACCCCGCTCCGGCGCGGCGGCGCTCTCCCAGTCCTGGAGCGTCCCGTCGTCGGCGATCCGCTCCCGCGGACGCAGGGCGGCACTACCCTGCGTCGGGAACTCGCGCACCCCCCGGGCGCGAGCATCCCGGGCGGCCGGCGCTACGCCGACGCCCCGTCGCGTGGCCCGCTGCGCCGCGCCCCGGCCCCCCGACCGCGGTGTGCGCTGCCCCGCACTGCGCTGCGCACCGACGTCCCGGTACGTGCGCCTGTTGACGTGCATGATCCCTCCCCCTCTACTGTCGTCCACTTCCCTGCGTCGACCCGCTGCCCTGGTCCGCGGGGGATCTCACCGCGGGGGGCGTGTACAGGGCCTTGGTCCGTCGGCGGGACCGTTCACGGTGGTCCCGCGCCGTCTTCGGCGGCTCCTGCGGATCGATCCGCTGCGCCGCCCGCAACCGGGCCGAGGCCGCGCGAGGGTTGGCCGCCACCTCCGCCGCGCTGGGCAGCTCGGCCCCGCGGCTGAGCAGCCGCAGTGTGGGGCCGGTGCCGGGCAGCTCCACCGGGAGGTCGATCGGCCCGCTGCTGCGCGCCCGCTCGGCGAGTGCCCGTTTGACGATCCGGTCCTCCAGCGAGTGGTAGGAGAGCACCACCAACCGACCGCCCGGATTCAGCGCGTCCAGGGCAGCGGGGAGCACCGCCTCCAACGCCGTCAGCTCCCCGTTGACCTCGATCCGCAATGCCTGGAAAGTGCGCTTCGCGGGATGGCCGCCGGTACGGCGGGCCGGGGCGGGGATCGCTTCCCGCACCAGCTCGGCCAGACGAGCCGACGAGGTGATCCGGGAACGTGCCCGTTCCCGGACGATCGCGCCGGCGATACGGCCAGCGAACTTCTCCTCGCCGTAGACTCGCAGCACCCGGGCGAGTTCCGCGGCGCTGTAGGAGTTGACCACCTCTTCCGCTGTCATCCCCCGGGTCTGGTCCATCCGCATGTCCAACGGGGCATCCTGCGCGTACGCGAAGCCCCGATCGGCGACATCGAGCTGCAACGACGAAACACCGAGATCGAGAAGCACACCGTCAACCCGCGAGTATCCGAGCCGGGCGAGCACCTGGGGGAACTCGTCGTAGACCGCGTGTACCAGATGCGTGCGATCGGCGAACCGCTCGAGTCTGGCCCGGGCATGGGCCAACGCCTCCGGATCACGGTCCAGTCCGATCAGAACCGTCCGGGGGTGAGCGGCGAGGACCGCCTCGGCGTGCCCACCGAGGCCGAGGGTCGCGTCGACGTGGAGGGTCTGCCGGTCGTCCCGGTCGAGCGCGGGAGCAAGCAACTCAAGGCACCGCTCAAGCAGGACCGGCACGTGCGTACCGCGAAGCTCCCCCATCACGCCCCCCAATGGCCGCGTTTCGTCTCTCTGTGCCCGGTTCGGTGGTCGGGGTCTCCGTCGTACCGCCAGATCCCCATCCGCTCTGCCCCGCCAGCCCGGTCCACCGGCCGGGCCACGGGACACGCCTGGCGCCGGGGAAGAGGCGCCAGGAGCAGCGAGCGGGTGGAGATCTCGCAGTACGTCGGACGTTGCCGCCCTACAGTCCGCCGGGCAGCACCCCCTCCTCGATGTCTGCGAACTCCTCTTCGCTCTCTGCGAGGTAGGTCTCCCAGGCGCGCTTGTCCCAGATCTCCACCCGGGTGCTCGCGCCGATTACGGCCAGGTCACGATCAAGGCCGGCATATTCCCGTAGGTGCCCCGGGATGGTCACCCGGCCCTGCCGGTCGAGCACCTCGTCATGTGCGCTGGCGAAGAACACCCGACTGTATGCCCGGGCGGCCTTGTGGGTCATCGGCTGCTCACGCAACTGCCCGGCGATGCGCTGGAATTCAGGGGTCGGGAAGACGTAGAGGCAACGCTCCTGCCCTTTGGTGATCACGACACCTCCTGCCAGCTCATCCCGAAACTTCGCCGGGAGAATCAACCGGCCCTTGTCGTCGAGACGAGGAGTGTGGGTGCCAAGAAACACCGGACCGCCCCCCTCGCCCTTGCCAGCGGAACTCGTCGCGCCGCTGCCCCCCGGGCCGGTGGACTCGCCCGCCCACCATCGGGGCCCCACTCTACTCCACTTCCCTCCACCCGCAACCGAAAACACGCGGAAAAACACGCCGGGTGAAGGGGCAAAACCGCATGTCACGGCGGGTGGAGCGGAGTGGAGGGGCGGCACCGAGGCGGGCGGCCGTCCGCTTTCCGACAATCAGGATGTGGCACCGGCACCAGCTCGACCGATGCCCGCAGGATGGGGTCGACGGGGGAAGCCATCGGGCACGCGACGCCGGCAACCCCGAAACACAAGGTCCGGTAACCTCGCTCGGGTGACGGACGCGAAGATTCCCCTGCGGGCGAGGGTGGCTAGCACCGTGTCGCGGACGGCGGCGGCACTGTCGCGGGCCGCGGGCCGGGGCGACGGTTCAGTGATCGGCGGCTGGCTCGGCCTCAAGATCGATCCCGATCTCCTCGCCCACCTGTCGGCGGGGCGCGCCATCGCCTTGATCTCGGGCACCAACGGCAAGACCACCACAACGCGGCTGGCCACCGCCGCCATCGGCGTTCTCGGACCGGTCGCCACCAACTCGTTCGGCGCCAACATGCCGACCGGGCACACCTCCGCCCTCGCCAAGGCCGGGGCCACGCCGTACGCCGTACTGGAGGTCGACGAGCACTATCTTCCCCAGGTGATCCACGCGACCATTCCCCGGGTCGTCGCCCTGCTCAATCTCTCCCGCGACCAGCTCGACCGGGCCCGCGAGGTCAAGATGCTCGCCCAGCGGTGGCGCGACACTTTGATCGAGCGTCCCCAGGTGCACGTGGTCGCCAACGCCGACGACCCGATGATCGTCTGGGCGGCCATCAACTCCCCCACGGTTGTCTGGTTCAGCGCCGGGCAGCGCTGGCACAACGACTCATCGGTGTGCCCGGAGTGCGGCTCCCCCATCGAACGCACCAACGAACAGTGGTGGTGCACCGGCTGCACCCTGTGCCGTCCCCAGCCGCAGTGGATCGTCGAGGACGAGGGGGTGACCGACCCGCAAGGCGCCTGGCACAAGGTGGAGCTGCAGCTGCCCGGGCGGGTGAACCTGGGCAACGCCGCCTCCGCGTTGGCCGTCGCGGCGGAATTCGGTGTCCGGGCGCTCGATGCCGTCCCCCGGCTCGGCAGCGTCGCCTCGATCGCCGGCCGCTACGCGCAGGTCATCCGCGACGGACGCAACATCCGGCTGCTGCTGGCGAAGAACCCGGCCAGCTGGCTGGAAGCCTTCGACATGGTCGAGAACGCCCCCACCCTGCTGGCCATCAACGCCCGCGACCCGGACGGGCTGGACACCTCGTGGCTGTACGACGTGGATTTCGCCCCGCTACGCGGGCAGCAGGTTCTCATCACCGGTGAACGCGCCTACGACCTGGCGGTACGCCTGGAGGTCAACGATGTGCCGTTTCAGCACGTACGTAGGTTCACCGACGCCGTCACCGCCGTGCCCCCCGGGCGGCTGGAGGTCATCTCCAACTACACGGCGTTCCAGGACATCAGAGCGGAGTTGGACCGTGTCAACTGAGAGCAGCCTGCGCATCGTCTGGATCTATCCCGACCTGCTGTCCACCTCCGCCGATCGCGGTAATTACCTGGTCCTCGTCCGTCGAGCACAGTTACGCGGGCTGCCGGTCGAGGCCATTGAGGTCCGGTCCGACCAGCCGGTGCCGCAGACCGCCGATATCTACCTGCTCGGGGGCAGCGAGGAGGCACCACAGGCCCTCGTCGCGCAGCGCCTCAACGCCGACGGGGGCCTGCACCGGGCCGTCGCCCAGGGATCGGTGGTATTCGCCGTCTGCGCTGGCTATCAACTACTCGGCCGGTCCTTCGTCACCCAGGACGCCGCCTGCGCCGGTCTGGAACTGCTCGACGTGCATTCCGAGCGGGCCACCTCCCGCGCCATCGGGGAGTTAGCTGGCCCGATCGATTCCCGGCTCGATCTGCCTCCGCTGAGCGGATTCGAGAACCACATTGGGCGCACCCAACTGGGCCCCGGGGCTGCTGCGCTGGCGCAGCTGACGGCCGGCGTCGGCAACGACGGCCGTACCGAGGGGGCCTGGCGGGGCAAGGTGCTCGGCACCTATGCCCATGGCCCGGTGTTCGCCCGTAACCCGGGGCTGGCCGATCTCCTGCTGCACTGGGCGACCGGTCAGAGCAGCCTGGCTCCACTGGATGACAACTGGGCCAACCGGCTCCGCGCGGAGCGCGCCGAGGCCGTCGCCCGGGCGGCGTGACCACGTCCCAGCAGGGCCCGCCCGCGCCATCGAAGGCCCGGTTCGCGGTACTGCTGCTCCTGCTCGTGGGGTTCGGCCTGACCGTGCTGCTCCTGCCACGACCGGACCTTGACCGGGTGCCGCAACTACTCGACCGGCTCGGCCCGCTCGCGCCGGTCGCCCCCGTGCTCGTCGGCGCGACCCTGCTGATCGCGCTGGTTCCCCGTACGTTCGTGACACTCGCCTGGGGAGCGCTCTTCGGCCCGTTGGGCGGCGCCGGTTACGCCCTGGCCGCCGCGCTGCTCGCCGCCGCGCTGGGCTTCGGGATCGGCCGGCTGCTCGGCCGCGACTTCGTCTCCTCGCATTCCAGCACCGCCGGCGAGAATCCCTGCTCCACCGCATCTGATACGGGGGGCGGCCGCGCGAAGCTCACCGAGCGGTTACGCAGCCGGCTGGCCCGCCTCGACGGCTGGTTCTCCCGGACCAGCCTGCTCGGCGTGATAGCCGTCCGGCTCCTGCCGATCGGCGGATTCGGTCTGTTGAGCTACGGATACGGCACCACCGGCGCCCGCTTCGGGCCCTACCTGGGAGGCAGCGCCATCGCTTCGACGCCGTCGGCGTTCGGCTACGCCGCGGTGGGCGCGGCGGCGGTCTCGCCGCAGCACGTCACCTGGCTGGCCGTCGCGCCGGCAATCCTCGGCCTCGCCGCCATGGCCGTACTGGTGGCCCGCTCTTGGTGCAGCATCAACGCGGTCAGGGGACCACGCTGACCATCCGACCGGACACCACGATGACCTTTCGGGGTTCCTTGCCGCCCAACTGATCGACCACCGCCGCCAGCGCCGCGGCCCGGACCTCCTCCTCTGGAGCATCAGCGGCGATCTCGATCCGAGCGCGGACCTTACCCGCCACCTGCACCGGGTAGACCACCGACTCGGCCACCAGCAGGGCCGGGTCGGCGACCGGGAAGTCGGCATAGGCCAACGACCCGTTGTGCCCCAGCCGCTGCCACAGTTCCTCGGCGACGTGCGGGGCGAACGGCGACAGCATCAGCGCCAGCGGCTCGGCCACCTCGCGTGGGGTCACGGAGAGCCGGGTCAGGTGGTTGACCAGTTCGATCAACTTCGCGATCGCCGTGTTGAAGTGTAGGTTGTCCAGATCGGACCGTACCCCGTCGATCGTCTTGTGCAGCAGCCGGCGGGTCGGCTCATCCGCCGGGGTATCCACCACCCGAACCGCCCCGGTCTGCTCGTCGATGACCGTCCGCCACAGCCGCTGCAGGAACCGGTACGAGCCGATCACCGCCCGGGTCTCCCAGGGGCGGGAGACATCCAGCGGCCCCATCGACATCTCGTAGACCCGGAACGTGTCGGCCCCGTACAGCTCACACATCTCGTCCGGGGTGACCACGTTCTTCAGCGACTTGCCCATCTTCCCGTACTCGCGGAAGACCTCCGTCGCGCCATGGAAGTACCGGCCGTCACGCTCGACGACCTCCTCCGCCTCCACCAGGACCCCGCGGGCGTCCCGGTAGGCGTAGGCCTGGATGTAGCCCTGGTTGAACAGCTTGCGGAACGGTTCAAACGACGAGATGTAGCCCAGGTCGTAGAGCACCTTGTGCCAGAAGCGGGCATAGAGCAGGTGCAGCACCGCGTGCTCGACCCCGCCGACGTACAGGTCCACCCCGCCGCAGTCCCCCTCGAACTGCGGGCCCAGCCAGTACCGTTCGTTGACCGGGTCGACGAACCGCTCGTTGTTGTGCGGGTCCAGGTAGCGCAGCTCGTACCAGCAGGAGCCTGCCCAGTTGGGCATGGTGTTGGTGTCGCGGATGTAGCGCTTGGGGCCGTCACCCAGATCCAGCTCGACCTCCACCCAGTCCTTCGCCCGCGACAGCGGTGTCTCCGGGTCGGTGTCGGCGTCGTCCGGGTCGAAGGTACGGGGCGAGAAGTCGTCCACCTCGGGCAGTTCGACCGGCAGCATCGACTCCGGCAGCGCCACCGGCATCCCCGTCTCGTCGTAGACGATCGGAAACGGCTCGCCCCAGTACCGCTGCCGGCTGAACAGCCAGTCCCGCAGCCGGTAGGTGACCGCGCCGCTACCGTGGCCGTTCGCCTCCAGCCACTCGATGATCCGCGCCTTGGCCTCGTCGACCCGCAGGCCGTTCAGGTCCAGGCCCCGCTCCGGCGCGGCCGAGTTGATCGCCGGCCCGTCCCCGATGTAGGCCTTGCCGTCGAAGTTCTCCGGCGGCTGCACGGTGCGCACGATCGGCAGGTCGAAGACCTCGGCAAACTCCCAGTCCCGCTCATCTTGGGCGGGCACCGCCATGATGGCGCCGGTGCCGTAGCCGGCCAGGACGTAGTCGGCGATGAAGATCGGAATCTCCTGGCCGGTCGCGGGGTTGGTGGCATAGGCGCCGATGAAGACGCCGGTCTTCTCCTTCTCCTCGGCCTGCCGTTCGGCGTCGGTCCGCCCGGCGGCGAGCTTACGGTAGGCGTCGACGGCCGCCCGCGGGCTGGCGTGCCCCGCCGTCCACACCTCCTGCGTGCCCTCCGGCCAAGTGGTCGGCACCAGCGCCTCCACCAGTTCGTGCTCGGGTGCCAGAACCATGTAGGTGGCGCCGAAGATGGTGTCGGGCCGGGTGGTGAAGACCTGGATCGGGCGGGTGGCGGTGGGGAAGTCGATGTGTGCGCCGGTGGAACGGCCGATCCAGTTGCGCTGCATCAGCTTGACCGGCTCCGGCCAGTCCAGCTTCTCCAGGTCATCGACCAGCCGGTCGGCGTAGGCGGTGATCCGCATCATCCACTGCTTCAGGTTGCGCTGAAAGACCGGGAAGTTGCCCCGCTCGCTACGCCCTTCGGCGGTGACCTCCTCGTTGGCCAGCACAGTGCCCAGGCCGGGGCACCAGTTGACCGGCGCCTCGGAGACGTACGCCAGCCGGTGGCCGTCAACGATCTTCCGCCGCTCGACGGGGTTCAACGATCCCCAGTCCCGCCCGTCCGGGGTAGGGCGCACACCGCTGTCGAACTCCGCGATCAGCTCATCGATGCGCCGGGCCTTCCCCTGCTCCGTGTCGTACCAGGCGTTGTAGATCCGGAGGAAGATCCACTGGGTCCAGCGGTAGTAGTCCGGGTCGATGGTGGCGAAGCTGCGCCGATCGTCGTAGGCCAGACCCAGCCGGCGCAACTGCTCCCGGTACCGCTCGATGTTCGCCTCGGTACTCACCCGCGGGTGGGTTCCGGTCTGCACCGCATACTGCTCCGCCGGCAGACCGAAGGCGTCGAAGCCCATGGGGTGCAGCACGTTGTAGCCGGCCATCCGCTTGTAGCGGGTGTAGCAGTCGGTGCCGATGTAGCCCAGCGGGTGCCCCACATGGAGCCCGGCGCCGGACGGATAAGGGAACATGTCCTGCACATGCAGCTTCGGCGCCCCGGCCCGGGGGTGGTCCGGGTCGGCCAACTCCCCGACGGGGTTGGGCGCGTGGAACGTGCCGTGCGTATCCCAGTGGTCCTGCCAGCGCAACTCGATATCGCCGGCTAGTGCGGCGGTGTATCGGAAGGGGGGAACGTCCGCCGTCCCGGCTGCCTCAGTCATCGTCGCTACCTCGCAGGTCTCGTTCCGAGCCGTCATGTCGCAGGCACACATACTTCAGGGCACAAAAAAGCCCCTCACGCAGGAGGGGTAGCCGTACTGTCGCTGGTTATCGCGTCAGCACAGCTCGCTAAGGAGCAGGAAGGCCCCGACCATGTCCCGCAGTGTACCGCCTGTGCCTGGATGGTGCGTCAACAGTATCTTGGCTGGTCATCAGGGATCGATGAAGCCGCGCATCGTCGACCATCCGGAAACCGGCCGCCGCCGGTGCCCGATGTGGTCAGCGGGGCGTGCCGCCCGACGCTAGCCTGAGGGATGCGGGCGTTCAGGGCGATGAGGGCGGGGCATGCTTTCCGTTGAACGGGTCGTGTCTCCCGCGAACCGTACGGTCAGTCCCGGGCTCGTTGTAGGGGCGGTCGTGGAGCGACGAGGAGAGGTCACATGACACAACCGACGTGGGACGAGTTGAGCGAGGTCATGCCGAGCGACGAGTTCCGGTCCGCCAGCGAGGCCATCGTGGCCAACATCGAGAAGGTCATCGAGGGCAAGACGGCGACGGTGCGGCTCGCACTCGCCGTCCTCCTGGCCGAAGGCCATCTCCTCATCGAGGATGTGCCCGGGGTCGGCAAGACCAAGCTCGCCAAGGCGTTGGCTCGCTCGATCGACTGCTCGGTGCGACGCATCCAGTTCACACCCGACCTGCTGCCCAGCGATGTCACCGGGGTCAGCGTCTACAACCGGGAGAACCACGACTTCGAATTCAAGCCGGGGGCGGTCTTCGCCAACCTGGTCGTCGGCGACGAGATCAACCGAGCCTCACCGAAGACCCAGTCGGCGCTCCTGGAATGCATGGAGGAGCGGCAGGTCACCGTCGACGGGGTGACCTACGAGCTGCAGACTCCCTTCATGGTGATCGCGACGCAGAACCCGATCGAGATGGAGGGCACGTACCCGTTACCCGAGGCCCAGCGCGACCGGTTCACCGCCCGGATCGCAATGGGCTATCCGGATGCCGGGGCGGAGTTGGCGATGCTGGACGCGCACGGCAGCCAGGATCCGCTGCAGGTGCTCGGCCCGGTCGCGGACGCAGCCATCGTACGTCGCATGATCGCGGCGGTACGTGACGTCCACGTCGCCGACGCGGTCAAGCAGTACGCCATCAACCTGGTCACCGCCACCCGGGAAACCGTTGACCTGCGACTGGGCGCCTCCCCCCGCGCCACCCTGCAACTGTTACGCACGGCCCGTGCGGTCGCCGCGCTGGACGGTCGGGACTACGTCCTACCGGACGACCTGCAGGCGCTCGCGGTGCCCGTACTCGCGCACCGGATCATCCCGACGGCCGACGCTCAACTCGCCCGACGGACCACCGATGCGATCGTCGCCGACCTGGTGCACCGGCTTCCCCTGCCCCATGACCGCCAGCGTTCCCCTTACGCCGGCGGGCCGGCCAAGAAGAGCGGCAACGGGCATTCCCAGTACGGTCCACGGGGGCGGTGACGATGCGTGACGCCCTGCGGGGTTTGACCACGCGGGGGCGCTCCTTCTTCGCCGCCGCCGGGGCCGCAGCGCTCTCCGCGCTCCTGCTCGGTGAGAAAGATCTGCTTCGGGTGGCGTTCCTGCTCGCCATTCTGCCGCTGCTCGCCACGGCGTATGTGGGCCGCACCCGCTACAGGCTGGCCTGCAGCCGCTCGCTGCAGCCCCGCCGGATCACCGCCGGCGGCAGCGCGCGTGTGGTGCTGCGGCTGCAGAACCTCTCCCGGCTACCGACCGGAACGATACTGCTGGAGGACCGGTTGCCGTTCGCGCTCGGCGGCCGACCTCGGGTGGTCCTGGAACGGCTCGGAGCCCAACAGGCCACCTCCATCGCCTACACCGTGCGGGCGGATGTCCGGGGCCGGTACGAGTTGGGGCCACTGGTCGTCCGGCTGACCGACCCGTTCGGCCTCTGCGAACTGACCCGATCGTTCCCGAGCACCGACCGTCTCACGGTCATCCCGCAGGTCACCCCCCTGCCGCGGGTCCGGATGGCCGGGGAGTACGTGGGCAACGGGGAGAGCCGGGCCCGTTCGGTGGCGGTGCACGGCGAAGACGACGCAGCGACCCGCGAGTACCGCAACGGTGACGACCTACGCCGGGTGCACTGGAAGTCGACCGCGCGCACCGGCGAACTGATGGTACGCCGCGAGGAGCAGCCCTGGGAGAGCCGGGCGACGATCGTGCTGGACACCCGGGCCTTCGCCCACCATGGTGATGGCCCCACCGCCAGCTTCGAGTGGGCGGTCTCGGCAGCCGCCAGCATCATCGTGCATCTGCGACACGCCGGCTACCGGCTGCGGTTGGTCACGTTGGGAATCGACGCCGACGCCACCGAGGCAGCCAGCGAAGGTCTGCTGCTGGAGCACCTTGCCGATGTCCGCCCCGACCCGCACGGCGACATCGCGATGCTGGTGGAGCAGGTGCGGCGGCGCGCCGACGGGGCGCTGGTGATCGCGCTGCTCGGCACGCTGGCTCCGGGCGAGGCCGACCTGCTGGCCGGTCTGCGCAGCAACGGCGCCACCTGTGTCGGATTCCTGATCGACAGCTCCACCTGGCTCTCGCTGCCACCGCAGGAGCGCGCGGAGGCCGACGCCGCCCATGGAGACGCCGCCCTCAATCTGCTCTCCAGCGGCTGGCGTGTGGTCGGCGCAGCCCATGGCAGCAAGCTGCCGGCGCTCTGGCCGCAGGTGGCACGAGGCTCGCAGGGTTTTGCGTGGCGGGCCGCACTGGCCGAGACCGTGGCCGGAAATCTGCGCTGAGAAGTCCGATTCGGATCATCCGACACGCGGCGACCGACGAGGAAGGAAACATGAACAGTCGTCTGAAGATGGGGTTGGTCGCAGCGGCCGCCACCCTGCTCTCGGCCGCCCCGCTGTCGGCGATTTTCGACACCTGGACGTGGCTGCTCCAGTCGGTCATCGTGGTCACGCTGGTCGCGGGAGCCGCGGCGCTGACCCGATCACTGCGGGCCCCGGTGTGGGTTCAACTCCTCGGCATGTCCGCCGCGCTGCTGATCACGCTGACGTGGATGTTCCCCAGTGGCGGAGAGCTGTTGTACCTTCTCCCCACACCGGCCACCTTCGCCTATTTCGGCCAGCTGATCAGCGGATCGGTACCGGACATGCAGCACTACATGGTCCCGGTGCCGGACAGCAATCCGCTGCTGTTCATCAGTGTCCTCGGCGTGGGCGCCGTCATGATGGTCGTCGACATGCTGACCGTCGTGCTGCGCCGGCCCGCCCTCGCCGGCCTGCCGATGCTCGCCATCTACTCAGTCCCAGTCGCAGTCCACACCGGTAGCGTGTCGCCGGTGCCGTTCGTGATCGGCGCCACCGGTTTCCTCTGGCTCCTGGTCGCCGACAATGTGGACCGGGTCCGGCGCTTCGGCCGCCGGTTCACCGAGGACGGGCGCGATGTCGACATCTGGGAGCCGTCACCGTTGGCAGCGACCGGCCGGCGCCTGGCGGTCGTGGGTATCGCCGTGGCGGTCCTGCTTCCGATCGCCGTGCCGGGCATGACCGGCGGACTGCTCGACAACCTCACTGGGGTCGGTGGGCAGGGTGACGGCCGGGGCGGCGGCGTAGGTCGGGTGAATCTCTTCGCCTCGCTCAGCGGGCAGCTCCGGCAATCCGCGACACGGACGCTGGTCAAGGTCACCACGAATGAGCAGGACCCGTTCTACCTCCGCTTCGCGGTGGCCGACGAGATCGGGGAGAACGGGTTCGGCGCCCGTAACCCCAGCGGCCAATCGGTGGCCCGGGGCCTGCCCGAACCGGGTGCGTTGTGGGGCCCGGGGGTCTCCCATGAGCAGTTCCGGGCGGAGGTCGAGATCACCTCGGATTTCAACATGCCGCTACTCCCCGTCTACAACGAGCCCGTTCGTGTGGCAAATCTGGGCTCCAACTGGCTCTATGACCCCTGGTTGCAGGTCATCTTCTCTCAACGGGAGCAGTCGAAGGGAGAGAAGTACTCGTTCGACTACGTCCGGCCACGGTACACACCGGAGATGCTGGAGAAGTCCCCGGCGCTGCCCGCCAACCACCCGACCCGCCAGCAGTTCACCGCGGTGCCGCAGGTGCGGGAGGTTGAGGAGCTGGTCGCCCGGCTGACCCAGGGCAAACAGAGCGACTACCAGCGGGTTCGGGCCATCTACGACTACTTCTCACACAGCAACGGCTTCACCTACAGTCTGCGGACCGAGGGGGGCACCAGCGGCCCGGACATCGTCAACTTCCTGACCAACAAATCGGGCTTCTGTCAGCAGTATGCGGCGGCGATGGCATGGCTGGTGCGGGCCGCGGGCGTCCCGGCACGGGTGGCCTTCGGCTTCACCAACGGCAGCAGCCGGTCGGGCAACAGCTACACCCTCACCAACCTCAATCTGCATGCCTGGACGGAGGTCTATTTCAACGGAATCGGCTGGGTCCCGTTCGATGCCACGCCGGCCACGAGCGTGCCGGGGTCGATCAGATCCGACTGGGCGCCGGACATCGACGCACCCGCCCCGGCCACCCCGTCGGCTCCCACCACCGAGGCACCGGACGTGGCTCCGACGGGCGGCCCCGATGGGCGGGACCGACGTGACGAAGGCCTCGAATCGGGTGTGACGGACTCTCAGGATCCGGCCGCGCCGGGCACGCCCCGTTGGCCTCGCTGGAGCATTGCCGCGATCATCGCGTTGCTGGCGCTGCTCGCGGTGCCGTCGCTGCGCCGGGTCGCGCTCCGTCGGCGGCGGCAGGCCCGTGCCGCAGCAGCGGCGGTGGCAACGGCCCCGGACGCGGCCCCACCAGGGGTGGCCGCAGTGATGGTGGGCGACCGTGGTGAGCAGCATGCCCGGGACCACGTCCATGCGGCGTGGGATGAACTCATCGACACCCTGATCGACTTCCGGGTGCGGGTGGAGCCAAGCGAGACACCGCGAGCCACGATCGAGCGGCTGGCGGCTGAGGAACTTCCCACCGCCGCAGCCGTTGACGCGGCCCGGCTTCTCGGCCGGGCCGAGGAGCGGGCCCGTTACGCCCGGGGCCCGCTGCCGGGCGGACAGTTAGGCGAAGCGTTGTGGGACATACGGCACGCCCTCATCGGGGCCGCCGATCGCCGGACAAGGATGATGGCGGTCCTGCTGCCCCCTTCAGTGCTGCTGCGGTGGCGACGCCAGGGTGGGCAGGCTGCGACCCGGCTGCTGGCTGGGATCGGGAGGGTAGGTGACAGCCTGCTGCGTTGGAGCCCGCGTCGGCTGCTCACCGGGCGGTCCGCCCGGTGATCGGGCGCTTGCCGGGACTGCCCCGAGGTCAGCGGTGGCCTTCCGGCCGCTGCCGCCACCGCTCCTCAAGGCGATCGATCAACGACAGGCGTCGGGTGCGCCGGCTGCTGGTGCCGCCCACGACACGCAGCTCCGGCGTCTGCGCCCTGCGGTGGGAACGCATCGCGAACGCGGCTGCGCCGAGCATGACGACGAAGCCCGCCACGCCGAGCAACGGAATCTTACTCACCGCACCGTAGACGAGCAGGGCGAGGCCGGCGACGGTCACGCCGGCAGCGACGATGAGGCGACGCCGCGCCTGGAAACGCGGGTCGCTGGCGCGAACAGCCGAGGCGAACTTGGGGTCCTCGGCAAGCGACCGCTCGATCTGCTCGAACAGCCGCTGCTCGTGCTCCGAGAGCGGCACGGCAACCCTCCCCGGTCACGTAGGTCGGCCCGTCTGGACCAACAGACCGCGGCAGCCAGGCGGCTGCTCACCCTTCAGTCTACGAGGGCCCGCGCGGGTCGGAAAGCAGGACGACCGACCGTTCCGCCGGAATTTCCCTTTGGGGCAGATTAGCACCCCCGCCGCACTATGGTCGGACGGTCGTATCACCGAGCAGACTCGCCGGCCGCACCGCGGAGCGCCCGAAACGGTCCGTCACCGCATCCACCGCCACTTCCGCCTCCCGCCACCCGCGCTCGGGCGCACCGAGGACGAGTTGCCGGGGCGCGGAGCCGGCCTTGACCAGCCCCTCGACCCGGACCCCCACCAGCCGGATCCGGTCACCGGGAGACAGCGCCGCGAAGAGCGCTGCCGCCGTCTCGAACAGTTCCCGGGCCACATCGGTCGGAGCGGCCAGGGTGCGGGACCGGTTGACGGTGCGGAAATCCGCCAGCCGAACCTTGATCGCCACGACGTGCCCCACCTGGCCCGCCCGGCGCAGCCGGGCCCCCACCTTCTCGGCGAGGGCGAGCAGGGTGTGCCGGATGAGCTGTGGGTCGGCGACGTCGGTGTCGAAGGTGACTTCGGCCCCGATCGACTTCTCCACCCGCTCGACCGTGACCGGGCGTGGGTCCCGGCCCCAGGACAGCTCATGCAGTTGGGCGGCGGCCGCCTCGCCGAGCGCACCGCGCAGCATGCGCAGCGGGGCATGCGCCAGATCACCGACGGTGGTCAGGCCAAGCCGCCGCAGCGACTCGGCGGCGCGCTCCCCCACCCCCCATAGCGCCTGCACCGGCAGGGGGTGCAGAAAGTCGATCACCCGGGTAGCCGGCACCACGATCAGCCCGTCGGGTTTGGCCCGGCTGGAGCCGAGCTTGGCGACGAACTTGTTGGGTGCCACACCGACCGAGCAGGTCAGCCCCACCTCGGCGGCGACCCGGGCCCGGATCAGCTGGGCGATCCGGGCCGGGGTGCCGAAGAGGCGTCGGGCGCCGGCGATATCGAGGAAGGCTTCGTCGAGGGAGACCGGCTCGACGAGCGGGCTGATGCCGCGGAAAATCTCCATCACCGCCCGGGACGCCGCCGTGTATTCGGCGAAGTCAGGGGGGAGGAACACCGCGTCGGGGCAGAGGGCACGGGCCCGCCCGGTGGGCATGGCGCTGCGCACTCCGTACGCCCGGGCCTCGTAACTGGCGGAACTGACCACACCCCGCGGACCGGTCCCGCCGACCACCACGGGCCGGCCCCGCAACTCCGGGCGGCGGCGCACCTCGACCGAGGCGAAGAAGGCGTCCATGTCAACGTGCAGGATCGGGCAGCCGGTGTCGTCGGCATCCGCGCCGAAGCGGGGATCACCGCCGCGCGGGACGGAGTGGCTACGGCCCATGGGGGCAGGCTAACCTCCCACCCCGACTTTTCCCCGCCGGCCGTGCAGTTATGGACGCACGACCAGCAGCGGGACCATCATCTCCGTCGCGGTGTAGGAGCCGTGGTAGGCGACCAGCTTGGCCTCGAACGGCGGATCGGTCTCGGTCGCCAGCACCGCATAGGAGTCGTGGCAGGCCACCACGACGTCCCCGACCCGTGCCAGATGCGCCTCCGGCACCGGCCCGAACCAGCCGGCGGCGATCGCTTCCGCCCGGGTGGCCACCCAGGCCGCCTCCCCCAGCACCGACCGCCAGGCAGCCACCACGTCGTCGACCGCGCCCGGCTCGACATGCAAGTAGCGCACCCGGGCCTCCCCGGCCACCACCGTCACCCCGGCCCGCAGCCGTGGATCCGTGTCCAGGTCGAAGCGGTGCTCCTGGGGCACGTTGAGCTGGCCGTGGTCGGCCGTCACCAGTAACGCGGTGTCCGCGGGCAGCCCGTCGATCAACAGGTCGAGCAGCCGGTCCACCTCCGCCGCAGCGAGCCGCCACGATGTCGAGTCCACCCCGGCGAGGTGCCCGTGCCGGTCCAGGTCCGGGTAGTAGCCGTACACCAACGCCGGGCCGAGGTCCGAACGCAACGCCGCCAGCATCTCGGCAGCCAACGCATCGACGTCCTCCGCACCCCGGTAACTTCCGCCGCGGTACGCCGCCAGCGTGAGCCCGCTGCCAGCGAACTCTGGCCGGGCCACGACGGTCACGGTGACACCGGCCGCGGCCGCCCGCTGGAACTGTGTCGGCAGGGGCTGCCACTCCAGCGGATCCGGGATGGCCGACCCGGGCCAGGTGATGTGGGTAAGCACCTCGCCGGTCCCAGGCACCCGAACCCGGAAGCCCAGCACGCCGTGCCTACCCGGGGTGTCCCCGGTGCCGAAGGTGACCAGGCTGGTGGGGGTGGTCGACGGGAAGCCGACGGTCAGCCGTCGGGCACCGGTGGCGGCCAGGTCGGCCAGGGTGGGTGCGTACGGTGTCGCGGTCGGGATCTGGTACCAGCCGAGTCCGTCGACGAGCAGCACCGCGACGCGCCGTACGCCGTCGAGCTCTTCGGCCAACCGCAACGGGTCGGGGGCGCCAGGCACCCCCAACACCGACAACACACTGGGCAGCACATCCGCCAGGCTCCCCCGGCCGTAGCGGGGGCGGACCGGTACGAAGGGATCGGTCATACGACGGCGGGGCGGCGGGCGAAGAGGTGCAGTTGCGCGGCGATGTCGCGGTAGGGCGACAGCGCCGCCGTGGCGAGTTCGAGGTCGAGCAACGTCTGCGGATCACCGTCGGCGGCCGCCGGGATCAGATCGGCGAGCACCCGTACGCCGTGGATCTGCTCAACCCGCAGCCCGGCGGCGCGCAGCAGCGCGGCGGCGCCCTCCGCGTCGTACCGGCGGCGCAGCGTGTCCCGCGACCCGGCGCCCCCGTCCGGGCTGGCCAGCAGCGCGGCGGCGACGTCGAGGTGGCCGTTCACCGCCCGGCTGAGCACGGCGGCGGCCCGGCTCGCGACCAGGATGCTCGCCGCGCCCCCCGGGCGTAGGGCGGTGGCCAGCGCGGCGACCACCCGCGCGGGGTCGTCAACCACCTCCAGCATGGCGTGGCAGAGGACCAGGTCGGCGCTGGCCGGGGCGACCAGGCCGGCGAGGGCGTCCCCGTCTCCCTGCAGTCCCCGGATCCGATCGGCGACGCCGGCGTCGGCGGCGCGGCGGGTCAGTGCGGCGAGGGCGTCCGGGCTGGCGTCGACCACGGTCACGTGGTGGCCAGCCTCGGCGAGCGGTACGGCGAACCCGCCGGTGCCACCACCGACGTCGAGGATGGTCAGGGCCCGATCTGGCTGGCGGTCCAGTTCGGCGCGCAGCGCCGCCCAAACCACGGCGGTACGCGGTGCGGTGTGCGGGCCGACGGCGGGCTGGACGGATGTTCGTTCCACCCTCGCGAGCCTAATGGTTCGCGGCGGTACGCTCACCCGAGCCGTCCGGCCACCGCCTTGCCGAGTTCGGTGGCGAGCGGAAGGGCTGCGGCGGGACCAGGGACAGGCGCACCCGCGCATCGCCTTTCTCCCAGTCGCACTCCGCATAGCCCGGGCCCCAGAACATGGACGTTGGGAAAGGCACGTCACCGTCGCAAACCCGCTCCAGTTCGGCCTTGGTCAGCAGCGGACAGGGGTCCTCCGGGACACCCGCGGGGGGGGGCGGAGACGGCTGCTCCGCCGGAGTGGTCGCGGCGGGAGGCGGGGCAGAGGTCTGCTCGGGCGCAGCCGTGGAGCCACCGGGGTCGCCGCCGCAAGCGGTCAGCCCGAGCAGGGCACCGGCTGCGAGGGCGACACTTAAAGGCGAGGAATTCCTGATCGCTGGTTCGCCACGCTCACTTCCCCACACCACACCCGGCCTGCGGAGCCGGCGGGTCCGTTGCCCGCCACCGGGGGTCGAGGGCGGCGGGCAACGGACCTGCCTATGGGCTTGGACTCGCGACATCCCAGCCCGTGTGCGGTTCGCGCGACCGCACCTCGGGAGCAGCGTCGCGACCGCTGCCCCGACACCAGAACAGACGTTCGATTCAATCGAACACCCGTCCTAATACCTGGAGGGTACATCTCCCCTGCGACAAAAGCAGCCGTTTATGTCAAGTCCGCCTGAACTCTGCGAGTGTCCGGATTTCCTTGCGTGTGATTTTGCGAGGCGTCCGGGATAGGTTGCGGAGGTCGATGCCGGGGTGAGCCGGGCTGAGCTGGCGCAGGTGCAGCGCGAACTGTTCGCCGGGCGGACAGCAGTGGTTGCGGCTGCGGCGGCGTTGGACGGCGTTACCAGCCTGGAAGCTGGGCGGGAGGTCGCCTTGTGCAAACTCTGGGAGGAGCCCGTGAACGAAGTCCTGTATCTACGTTTTCAGAGCACCACTCCCAGCCAGCGCGGAACGTTCCCTGGGGTATTCGGCCTGGTGAACGGCCTGGCACGGGAAGGGAAGCTCACGGCCGAGCAGGAACTGTTCAGAAAGATCAACAACGCCTGGTATGAGGCAAACTTCACCGACCCCAGCAGCGTCGATCCCACCGTCTACGACCGCACCATCAACCCAAAGGCCGCTGCCTGGTTCAAACCCTCAGCGCTGGAAATGGTCGAACGAGTCGACGGCTATCTCGAGATACTCGCCGAGCACGACATCGATTGTGAACTCATCCGATCGGCCGACCCAGGCCGTGTCATCTATGAAGATGAGCATCAAATCGTCGTCGTTCCTTACACCTAACGACCGCCCGACTCACATCGCCGAGGGCGCCATAAAGATGCGGAAAACCGCAAGGTAGATCCGGACAACTCTGCCCCCCACCGCCCGGACCTATCCTGCGAGTCGCAGGTTAGCGCCTTGACCATCCGCAGCGCCCAGTCGAACGCGGCAGTTTACGTGGAGTGAGACGGCCGGCAGGCCGCGCTCCCCGGCAACAGCGGGTCAGGCGATGATGAGGGCATGGAGCTTCACCCCAATGTGCAGGCCGTCCAGGACGCGCTGGACAACGCGGGGGCCCGCGACGGCTCCGGGCAGCCGAGCCAGGTCCGGGTCCTGTCCGACGCGGTGCGCACCGCCCCGGCGGCAGCCGCCGCCCTCGGCGTCGAGGTCGGACAGATCGCCAACTCACTGATCTTCGACGCCGATGGGGATCCGTTGCTGGTGCTCACCTCGGGCGCCCACCGGGTCGACACCGCCCGGGTCGCCGCCGAGCTCGGGATCGGCGCACTGAAGCGGGCCACCCCCGAATTCGTCCGGGAACACACCGGCCAGCCGATCGGCGGGGTAGCTCCGCTCGGGCACCCCAAACCCGTCCGGACCCTGGTTGACACCACCCTCGCCACCTACGACGAGATCTGGGCGGCCGGCGGGGTGCCGCGGGCTGTCTTCCCGACCACCTATGCCGAACTGCTGCGCATCACCGCCGGCTCCCCCGCCGATGTTGCGTGAGCGGGCAACCGGACCCTGACCGACCCCGAGCGGTGTCGCATGCCACGGTCCCGCACGCTTCGCGTACTGTCGGCCGCAGCACCGTACCCGCAGCGGCCGGCAGTTCGGCGACGCGGAGGGCGACAGTGAGGAGCGGGCAGGGATGAGATTGGTGCCGTGGCAGCCGGACGATCTCATCCGGCGGCTGGACGACGTGATCGCCGTCTACGGCGAAGCGATGGGCTACCGCACCGAACTGCTGCAGTCCCGTCGCGGCTACATGGCCACCCACGTCCGCCGCCCCGGCTTCCGTGCGGTGGCGACCCTCACCACCGACGGGCACCTGGTCGGCTTCGGGTACGGATACACCTCCGCCCCAGGGCAGTGGTGGCACGACCAGGTCTCCGGCGCGCTGAACGAGGAGGCCCGCCGAACCTGGTTCGCCGACTGCTTCGAAGTGGTCGAACTGCACGTCCGGCCCCCCGCGCAGGGCCACGGGGTGGGCGCCCGGCAGCTACGCACCCTGCTCGCCATGGCCAACGGCACCACCACGCTGCTCTCCACCCCCGAGGCCGATGAGCAGGAGTCCCGCGCATGGCGGCTCTACCGCCGGTTCGACTTCGTCGACGTGCTGCGCAACTTCCACTTCCCCGGCGATGAACGGGCCTTCGCCGTGCTGGGCCGGACCCTGCCGCTCTCCCCTCCGCAGGGGAACTGACCGGTCAACGCAGAGCGCGACGGACCGCCGCCAGCAGCTGGCCCAGACCGAAGAGAGCGATCAGCAGCCACACCGCGGCCACCACGGTGATGGTCCCCGCCCGCAGCTCCGTCTTGAGCAGACCGGCCAGCCCGGCCACGAAGAGCCCCACCACTGCGGTAGACACCCGACCGGTGCGCTCCCCGATCGTGACCGCACCGATCTCCTTCATCCCGACCGAAACCGCCCGTGCCCGAACGTACTCGTGCAGCCAGGTCAGCGCCCCGCCGGCAACCACCACCATGCCGGAGGCCCCGGTCAGCCAGAAGGCGGTCAACCAAAACGCCTCACCGAGCCGGGCGGCGAACGAGTCGTAGACGTAGCCCAGCCGGGTCAGGCGCCCGGTGGTCACGGCGAGCGCCCCCCGGACACTGTCCGCCATGGCGGCGAGCAGAACGAAACCGGCCGCAGTGATCGGCCCCCACGGTTGGCGTATGGCAGTGATCGGCACACACAGGGACAGCAGGAGACCAACCACGGTAACGGCGATGGGCCGTACCCACAGCCGGCCGAGCAGGTTGCCCACCCGATAGGCCGCGTACAGCCAGCGGCGCACCGACGGGTCGGCCAACCGGGGGTCGAACCCCCCACGCGCCCGCGCCCACGCGATCGCGTACTCGTCCCAGCTCAGTCGTCTGCCCACCGACAGGGTCAACGTCGAACACCCCGTCAGGTAGCGCCCACGACCCCGGGCACCACCGGCCTCGCGCTCCTACCGGCGGCTCAGGGCCGCCGGAGCGTGAGGTTCTGCCAGACCTCGCGGGTGGCGGTGGAGCGGTTGAAGGTGATGAAGTGGATGCCCGGCACCCCCTCGTCGAGCAGCCGCCGGCACATCTGGCTGGTCTCTTCGATACCGAGCCGGTGTACGGCCTCAGGATCGTGGGCCACCCGCTCGTACCGGGCGGCCAGCGCCGGCGGGAACGGTGCTCCGGAAAGTTGCTCAGACCGTTCGATGGTGGCGATCCGGGTGACCGGCATGACCCCGGCAACGATCGGGGTGTCGCATCCCGCGCCCGCAACCCGGTCCCGCAGCCGCAGATATTCGTCGACGTCGAAGAACATCTGGGTGATGGCGAAGTCGGCCCCCACTCGGCACTTGTTGACGAAATGCACCGTATCGGTGGCGACGTCGGCGGAACGGGGGTGCTTGTACGGGAAGGCGGCGACCCCGACGCAGAAATCACCCGATTCCCGCAGCAGGCGGACCAGATCAGCCGCGTACCGCAGCCCCTCCGGGTGGGGTGTCCACTCCCCCGTCGGGTCCCCCTTGGGATCGCCCCTTACCGCCAGCATGTTGCGGATGCCGGCCGCGGCGAGCCGACCGATGACGTTGCGCAACTCGGCGACGGAATGGTCGACGGCGGTCAGATGTGCCATCGGCAGCAGCGTGGTGTCGGTGGCGATCTGCTCGGTCAACGTGACCGTGGTGTCCCGGGTCGTCCCCCCGGCGCCGTAGGTGATCGACACGAAGGAGGGTTGCAGCCGCTCCAGTTCCCGGATCGCCCGCCACAGCAGCCGCTCTCCCTCCGCGGTCTTCGGGGGGAAGAACTCGAACGAGAACGTCGGCTGGTTGACACGGATGAGGTCCCCGATTGACGGCTGTGAGCCGGGCAGGATCGACGGGAGACCGAGAGCCACGCGGCGACTCTATCGACCGGAAGGGGCGGCCCGAGCCTCATTGTCCCACCAGATGGCGGCGGCTGTGCGGGCCGCGCAACAGCCTGCCGGGCCGCATCCGGCCCAGGCTTGCGCAGCGGCTAGCGTCATGGCGTGACCGATACTCCCGTTTCGCCACTCGACCGTGCCGGCCTTCGGCAGCGGATCGACAAGGCCCTGGCCGACTTCCTGACGACCCGACGTGGCTGGATGGCCACCGTTGACGAGGCGCTGCTGCCGATGGCCGACGCGGTGGAGGCGTTCGTGCTACGCGGCGGCAAACGGCTACGGCCGGCCTTCGCCTACTGGGGCTACCGGGGCGCCGGCGGAGCCGACGGCGACGCCGTCGTCGCCAGCCTGGCGGCGCTGGAGCTCCTTCAGGCCAGCGCGCTGATCCACGACGATCTGATCGACCGTTCCGACACCCGCCGGGGCGAGCCCGCGATCCACCGCCGGTTCGCCCTGCAGCACCGGCAGGCCGGCTGGGGTGGCGACGCGGACGATTTCGGCGACGCGGCCGCGATCCTCCTCGGTGACCTCTGCCTGGTCTGGTCGGACGAGCTCCTGCACGGCGGCGGGCTCGACCCGCAGACGGCAGCGCGGGCCCGACCTGTCTTCGACGACATGCGCACCGAAGTGACGATCGGGCAGTACCTCGACGTACTCACCCAGGTCACCGGAGACACGTCGGTCGAGCGTGCGGGGAAGGTCGCCCGCTACAAGTCGGCGAAGTACACCGTGGAGCGCCCGCTGCTGCTGGGTGCCGCGTTGGCCGACGCCCCGGACCCGGTACGCGCCGCCTACTCCGGGTACGGGCTGCCGCTGGGCGAGGCCTTCCAGCTCCGCGATGACGTGCTGGGAGTCTTTGGCGACCCGGCGCAGACCGGGAAACCGGCCGGCGACGACCTGCGGGAGGGCAAGCGCACCTATCTGGTGGCCGCCGCGGTCGAGGCGACCGACGAGACGGGGCGGTCGGTGCTGGCGCGGCGGCTGGGTGATCCGAAGCTGGATGCCGCCGGGGTCGATGAGCTACGGGAGATCATCACCGGGAGCGGGGCGCTGGCCCGTACCGAGCGGCGGATCACCGAACTCACCGATCGGGCGCTGGAGGCGCTGGCCGGTGTGGAGCTGGATCGCGAGGCCCGCGAGGTGCTGGTGGAGCTGGCGGCAGCGGCGACCCGGCGCGCCGACTGACCGTCCGCTCGCCGGCGTGCGGCGTCCGCTGCACCCCGCGGCGCCCCAGCCACACCCAGACCGACAGGGTCAGCAGCACCAGGGCGAAGCCGAAGAGCAGATCCTCCACCGGCGCGTAGGCCACCCGCAGTCCGATGATGGTCTCTGGGTCGTACCGGACGATCTTCCGCTCGGTCAGCACACCGTTGGAGAGCAACTGGAAGAAAACCATGATCGGATAGGTGGCCCAGAACACCGGCCGGCATATCAGCCGGGTGCGGAGGACGGCCAGATCTATCGCCAGCACGACCGCGACCCCGAGCAGCGCCGCAAGGGTGTAGCTCACCGCTGCTCATCCCCGGCTCGCCAGCGCAGCACCGCTCGCACCGCCTCGAACCCGAGCACGACGCAGATCGGGACGACGATGAAGAAGAGCAGCTCTTCCAGGGGCAGGCGACCGGGCAGCAGCACCCCCGTGGTCTGCGCCCGGTCGAAGGTCCAGTGCCCGGCCGCTATCGCGGCCAGGTCCCAGGCGACGAAGACAGCGATCACGATCAGCAGGGTGAGCAACAGCCGCCGCCACCGGCGGAGCACGTTGACCCGCAATACCGGTTCCAGCCACAACGCGGCGGCCAGGCACCCGGCGAGCACTGCGAGGTAGGCGAACCGGACCACGGCGTTCAGAAGCCCAGGGCCTGCGCCCGGCGCTTGACCTCGCGGGCCCGGTTGTCACCGAGGGCGCCGGCTGGCGTGCCCGGCAGGGTGTCATCCGGCTTGTAGAGCCACTGCAGGGCCTCTTCGTCGGTGTATCCGGCGTCGTGCAGCAACGTCAGGACGCCGGGGAGGTGCTTGCGCGCGGTGGCGCTGGCCAGTTCGACAGGCACCCGTCGCACGCCCTCGCGGCGGACCGCGAGCAGTTCGCGGTCGCGCAGCATCTGGTGCACCTTGCTGATCGATATACCGAGCTGCTCGGCGACGTCGGGCAGGGTCAGCCAGCCGTTCGGCTCCGCCGGGCCGGTGGGGGAAACACTCACCCGCCCACCCTGCCACGTCGGAGAAGACACCGGCCAGCGGGATGTGATCCGACTGGCTGTGGCATCCTATTCTGCCACCACCTATCCGACACATAGACTGCCTGCCGATGGACACACAGGTCGCCGACACATTACTGGGCTCGCTGATTGACGGTCGCTACCGCATTCGCTCGCGGGTGGCCCGCGGCGGCATGGCGACCGTCTATCTGGCGACGGACGAGCGCCTGGAGCGCAGCGTCGCCGTGAAGATCATCCATCCGACGCAGGCGCAGGCGCAGGCACAAGCACGGGACACGCAGGCGCGGCTGACCGGTTTCCTCGACCGGTTCACCGACGAGGCGAAGGCCGTTGCCCGGCTGCCGCACCCCAACGTGGTCGCCGTCTACGACCAGGGGATCCACGCCGGCCTGCCTTATCTGGTCATGGAGTACGTCCACGGCCGTACCCTGCGGGACATCCTGACCGACCGGCACCGGCTCAGCCCGGCCGAGGCGCTGGCGATCCTCGAACAGATGCTCGCCGCGATCGCCGCCGCCCACCGCGCCGGCCTGGTGCACCGGGATGTCAAGCCGGAGAATGTGCTGATCGCCGAGTCCCCCAGCGGCGGCCCCCGCAATCTGATCGACTGCGTGGTCAAGGTTGCCGACTTCGGGTTGGCGCGGGCGGTGGAGGCCAGCGCCGACGACGAGACGGGCACCCACCTGATGGCCACCGCGGCGTACGTCGCACCGGAGTTGGTCACCGACGGGCACGCCGATCCCCGCACCGACGTCTACTCGGCCGGGATCGTGCTCTTCGAGATGCTGACCGGGCGGGTGCCCTACGAGGGTGACCGACCGGCCCAGGTGGCATGGCAGCACGTCGATCAGAACGTGCCACCCCCGTCGAAGTTCGTCGCCGGGCTCCCTCCCGTCCTCGACGACATGGTGATCCGATCCACCCGGCGTTCCCCGGCCGGACGGCCCACCGACGCTGGCGCGTTCCTGTCCGAGGTGCAGGGGGTGCGGGATCAGTTGGACGCCGCCGAAGCGCACACCACCGTGCTGCGGCAGGTCGCACCCCCCGCCCTGCAGGTCGAGCAGCCCACCATGGTGGTCGCCGCGGTGCCGGCGGACGACCGGCCGACCTGGGCCCGGCTCCCCGAGTCGAAGGAGCGGCCCCAGCCGCACCGGCGGCGCGCCGAGCCTGACTCACCCGGCCTGTTCGAACGGCTGAAGTCGGTCCGTGGCCAGGTGATGAGTACCCAGCGGGGCCGGCAGGCGGTGATCGCCGCGCTCGTCGTACTGGGTCTGGTCGCCGCCGTTGGCGGATGGTGGTTCGGGGTCGGCCGGTACACCGACGCACCACCCCTGGTCAATCTGCCCCGGGCGGCGGCGGAGGCGGAGGCGGCGAAGGGCGGCTTCACCCTGCGGTGGGCCGATCCGCGCCACGACGAGAATGTCGACAAGAACGTGGTCCTGCAGCAGGATCCGGCGGTGGGCGCCCGCATCGTCAAGGGGGGCGCGATTACCCTGATACTGTCGCTCGGGCCGGAGCGTTACGAGGTTCCCGACGTGGTGGGCAAAACGTATGATCTGGCCGCAGCGGATCTGGAGCGGGTGAAGCTGACGGTGAAGCGGGGCCCGGACCGGTTCAACGACGACATGCCCGCCGGAGTGGTCATCTCGGTGAAGCCCGAACCAGGCACCGAGGTGAAACCGGGTGACGAGGTCACGGTGACGGTCAGCAAGGGCCGGGCGCCGATCACGGTGCCGAACCTGATAGGCAAGAACATCGCCGAGGCCCGCACCATCCTGGCGCAGCTCGACCTGGTGCCCCGGGAGACCTACAAGGAGGACCACAACAAAGCCAAGGACGAGGTGATCGGGCAGAGCCCGGCCGACGGTTCCGGAGTGGAGAAGGGCGCCGAGATCAAGCTCGACATCAGCACCGGCCCGCCGATGGTGGCCGTGCCGCAAGTGATGGGGATGGCCTGCCAGGAGGCGCAGCAACTGCTCGAGAGCCAGCACCTCGGTGTACAGATCCATGTCAACCCCGAGGGGACCGTGCACGTGCAGAACCCGGGCCCGAATGACCAGGTCCCGCCGCAAACCGTCGTGCAGCTCTGGTGCATGTGAGATGGCGACGGTAACCCGGCCCGTGGGGGCGCACACGCCGACCGCTGGCGGTCTGGCCAGGGCCGCCCTGCCGTACATCGATGAAACAGCGGCCGAGGCGGTCCAGGTCTACGTCTCCAACTCCCGCGGTTGGGCATTGCCGGAGGGGAATCCGGCGCAGGACATCGCCTTCCGCGACGGGTGCGACGAACTGGGGGTTGCCGCGTACATCCACGCCTCGCTGCTGGTCAACCTCGGTTCGCCAACCGCAGCGACGGTGGAGCGGTCGGCGGCGACGCTGGCGCACGCGCTGCGGCGGGGCCTGGCGATCGGCGCGGCGGGGGTGGTCTTCCACGCCGGCAGCGCGGTCGAGGCCGGCTACACGGACCGGGCGATGAAGCAGGTGCGTGAGACGCTGCTGCCGCTGCTGGACGCGGCCGCCGCGGCGGAGGGGCCGAAACTGCTGGTCGAGCCGAGCGCTGGTGGGGGCCGCTCCTTGGCATCACGGGTGGAGCACCTGGAGCCGTACCTCGACGCGGTCGAGCAGCACCCGTGGCTGGGGGTTTGCTTCGACACCTGCCATGCCTGGGCGGCCGGGCACGATCTGGCGCGTCCAGGCGGCATGGCGCAGACCCTCGACGAACTGGTCGCGGCGGTTGGGCCGGACCGGCTGTGGCTGGTGCATGCCAACGACTCGCGGGATCCGTGCGGCTCAACCCGGGACCGGCACGAGAACATCGGTAAGGGGACCATCGGCGAGGCCCCCTTCGCCGAACTGCTGGCCCACCCCGCCACCGCCGGGGTGCCGCTCATCGTGGAGACGCCGGTGAAGCAGCACGGGGGTCACGCGGCGGACATCGCCACGTTGAAACGCCTGCGC
>DASULK010000101.1:0-6618 GCA_036278255.1 Micromonospora sp. | reverse complement strand
GCCCGTACCGCTGAGGCTGACCATCACCGGTACGAAGACACCGACCACCGCGAGGGTGATGATGCCGGCACGGCGCCGGGTATCGCGCCACCAGTAGCGGGCTTCGCGGGCGACGAGGGCGCCGTTGCGGTTGCGGGGAAGCCAGGGCAGCGCCCGGGGGAAGAGCTGGTCCACCGCCCCGCCTGCCGTCTGGTTGCGGGTCGCCGCGCTGCCGCCGGCGCTCCCCACCATCGCCGACTCCAGGGAACGGGACCACCACAGCAGCAGCGCGCCGATGGTGACCACGGTGATCAGCAGTTTGACCGGCGCCGCCCAGACCCGGCCCGCGGCGATATCGATGCCGATCGTGTACGGCGCGGCGAACGGCGTCCACCCGATCATCTGCGCGACGTTGATCAGCCGGTCCCAGTCGGCCCGCTGGGCGGCGCTGGCGGCGGCGAGCTGGAGCGGCCCGAGCAGCGCGGCGAGCACCGCGAGGAGGACGGCGGCCAGGTCCCGGACCCGCCGGGACCGCAGCATCGTCGCGAAGGCGCTGGTGACCGCCCGGCTGATCGTCACGCAGAGCAGCAGGCCGGCGATTACCCCGACCGCGGCACCCACCCCGGCCGTCCAGCCGCCCAGCACGGTGGCGGTCACCACCAGTCCGGAGGTGGCGAGCAGGACCGACACCGCCGGGATACCGGCGAGCGCCGCCGTCAGCAGGCCGGTGATCAACGTGCGTCGGGAGAGTGGCAGCAGCGCGAAGCGGGCCGGGTCGAGCGTCTCATCCACCCCGAAGAAGACCAGGGGCAGGAAGAGCCAGCCGAGCACCAGCACGCCGCCGCCGAACACGGCGACGAGTTGCGCCGCGTCCATGTTGTCGGCCAGGCCGGGGGCGGCGAAGAGGAGAAAGCCGGCTGCGGCGAACCAGAGGCCGAAGAAGGCTCCGACGAGGAAGAGGCCGATCCGCCACTTCTGGCCGCGGAAGTTGTTGGCCATCACCCGCAGCTTGAGGCGGACGAAGTGACGGGCCCGTACCGGTCGTGCGGGGGCCGCCGGTTCCGCTGGGATGGTCGCTGCTACAGCCACGCCAGCTCCTCGCCGGTTGCCCGGCGGCCGCCGACCACCTCGACGAACACGTCTTCCAGGGAATGGTCGCCGCGCACCTCGGTCAGGGTGCCGACCCGCTTGATCGTCCCCTCCGCCAGGATCGCGACGTGGCTGCAGAGCCGCTCTACGACCTCCATCACATGGCTGGAGAAGATGACGGTGCCGCCGCCGGTGACGTAACGCTGCAGGATGTCGCGGATCAGCGCGGCGGAGACCGGGTCGACGGCCTCGAACGGCTCGTCGAGCACCAGCAGCCGGGGACCGTGCAGCAGGGCGCAGGCCAGCGCGATCTTCTTCTTCATACCGGCGGAGTAGTCGACCACCAGGGTTCGGCCGGCATCGTCGAGGGCGAGCACGTCAAGCAGTTCGCGGGCGCGTTGATCCACGACGGCCGGGTCCATGCCGCGGAGCAAACCGTGGTAGGCGAGCAGTTCGGCGCCGTTGAGCCGGTCGAAGAGGCGTACTCCGTCAGGCATCACCCCGAGCAGTTGTTTGGCCTGCACCGGGTCGTTCCACACGTCGTGCCCGAGCACCCAGGCGCCGCCGGCGGTCGGCCGCAGCAGGCCGACCGCCATCGACAGGGTGGTGGTCTTGCCGGCACCGTTGGGGCCGAGCAGCCCGTAGAACGAGCCGACTGGTACGTCCAGGTCCACCCCGGCGACGGCGACTTTGCTGTCGAACCGTTTCACCAGCCTGCGCAGGGCGAGGGCGGCGTGCTCCCCAGTCTCCATGCTGTCGACGGTATCCAATCGCGTCGAAGAGGTGCTCGGGCCGGGGGAGTATCCGGGCCTCCTCCTGTGGCAGGAGACCCGGCGCACGTTTAACGCGAGTGCCGCTGACTGATGCGGCGGCACTCGGCGAACGGCTGCTGCTGCGGCGGATCGTCCGCCACCAGGTCACGGGCCTGGGCGCGGGCGAGATTCCAGCCACGCCAGTTGTCGGGGGCTTCCGTCACCTTCTCGGCGATGTTGTGCAGCGCGCAGTCCCGCAGTTGGCCGGAGAGCCGGTCCAGCGCCGGCGCCGCATCGGCCGACAGTTGGGAGAGGTACACCACATCGATCCGGCCGATCGTCTCGTGGCGGTCGACGTTCTGGTCGGCGATGAAACGGTCGGGGTTGAGCGCGGCGAGGGTGAGTAGGCAGAGCACCGCACTGCCGACGACGAGACGGGGCAGCCAGGCGGCCCGCAACCGCAGGCCCGCGCCGAGCACCAGAATGAAGACCAGGCCGAGCCAGAGTTCGAAAGCCGAGATGAAGACACGCAGCCGGGTGAAGCCGTACGCCTGCTGGTAGACGTGCATCCGATAGAGCGCGGAGGCGACGATCACCAGGGTCAGCAGGGCGAGTGCGCCGAGAAGGACACGGATCAGTATCCGGTCGGCCCGAGTGTCCCGCGGCGCCCAACGGGCGGCAGCCGCAAGCACCAGCAGGGTCAGGGCCGTGACCAGCAGCAGTTGCCAGAAGCCGCGACGGGCGTACTCGGCGAAGGTCGGGCCGGACTCGCTGAGCACGTGGGCGGCACCGCCGAACAGGACCGTGATCTGCACCAGCACGAAGGCGGTGAAGAGCACATCGAGCACGGCGAGCGGGATCGCCCACTCCAGCCGCCGGACCCGGCGCCGGGCCGGTGCTTCCAGCCCGGTCAGGTCCGGTGGGGCGGCGAGTAGGAACGCACCTCCGGCCAGTCCGAGCACCAGCAGCGGGAAGAGAATCACCGCCCGGAAGACCGTCACCGGCCCGATATCGGGTACGAGCCATCCCAGCATTTTGGCGAAGGCGACATCCGCGGAGGCGAAGAGCGCACCGAAGACGACGAGCAGGCCGAGGGAGACGCCGACGGTGGCGAGGATCCGGCCGGGAGAACCACTCCGGCCCTGGCCGATGCGGGACAGGCCACGCGCTGCCCAGGGCACGGACCGGATCGCCGCCACCGGCGGCAGGAGCAGGCTGGAGAGCAGACCCGCGACGGAACGCCCGGGCGAGACCGCCAGGCAGCCGGTGACCACGGCGGTGAGGAGGCAGAGGACGAAGAGCCATCCGGCTGCGCGGAGTGTGCCCACGCCGAGGAGCGCCACGGTGGCCGCCGCCCAGGCTCCTGTGGCGAGGCTGTCGCCGCGTGATTTCCGCTCCGACGCCTCCGTGTTGCGGGAGCGGGAGTTCGACCAGGCCGCGGTGGTCAGGATGGCGGTGGCGGAGATGCCTGCGATTAGCCAGCCCAGGCCGGGGCGAGTCAGCGGGATGCTGGCGGCGGCGATGGCGGCAGCGCCCGCGGTGCCGAGGATGATGACCGGGGCGGCGGCGCGGCTGGCGGGGCCCGGCCAGCGCCGGCTCATCAGCGAGGGGCGGGGCGGCGCGACCGGCCAGGGCGGCATCAGGGGTCGTGGGGGCAGGCCCGGGGGCGGACCCTGCCAGCCGGGTCGTGCGACCTGCCAGCCGTGCGGTGGGGCGGGCCAGCCCGGGGGTGGACCGGGTCGGGGTGGGGCTGCGGGTGGCGGTGCCTGCCGCGGCACACTCTGCGGCTGTGCTTCTGGCTGCGCCTCGGCGGGTGGAGCCTGCGGCGGGACTGGCTGGTTCTCGGTGGGGCCGGCGGTGGAGCCAGGGTCGACCATAGGGGAACCTCCAGAAGCGAGCTGGTCCGGCGGCAGCGGGAGCTGACGGGTGCCAAGGGCAGGCTAGAACCTTTGCGCGACTCGTGGACGTCTGCTGGGTACAGCACCAGCTGGGGCCGGTGGCATTCTGCCACCAGCCCCGGACACCATCAGGCGGTGCGTCAGCCGGTCTGGATGACCATGTTGATGGTTCGGCCGGCGGCGGGAATGGTGTAGATCCCCCGGTGCGGACCGCGCTTCGGCAGGTACCGGCCCTGGTACGACCGGTCGTCGCCGTCGTGCAGGTGGTAGGTGAAGTAGATCTTCTGCACGCCGAGGACCTGCATGCGGTACTGCCCGTCGGGCATCCAAGTCAAGCCCACGATGTCGCCGTTAGTCGCGTTGTGGGCGAGGAGATATCCCTGGCCGGCGGAGCTGCCGTCCTGGGTGGTGACGCTGCCACGCACTTCCGTGCCGGCGACCAGGGCGATGTCGTACGTCGCAGTATCACCCGCGGTCACCGGGATCGTCGTCGCCTTGTAGCGGTCGCCGACGTTGCCGGACCACTGGGGGGCGAAGCCCCCCTTGCTGAACAGCAGCGGCCACTGGTACGGGCCCAGCCCGGTGAACTCGTAGCGCCCCTGGCCATCCGTCACGGCATCCGATTTCGGGCCGCTGCCCGGGTGGAAGCTCAACAGTTCGACGTGGACGTCGGGGAGTGCAGCGCCGTTCGCCGCGTCGGTCACCCGGCCCGCGATCGTGCCGGCCGGGTCGAGTTTGACCTGGGGTCCTTCCACCGTGGTGCCGACCGTCGCGACGACGGCCGCAGCCGACCGCTGGTCACCGGCGCCGCCATCCGGTCCGACCCACTGCATCCCGTATGAGGTCTGGCGGGTGTCGGCGAAGAGGTGGTAGGTGCCCGCTTCGAGCGGCCCGATGATCATTCGGCCCGCCTTGTCGGTGCAGTAGCCGTACCCGTCCGGTAGCTGAGCCGCTGTAGGCTCGAGCGCCTCCACACAGACCCTGGAGACCGGGGCACCCGTCTGACGGTCGACCACCGTGACGGCGATCCGGGCCGCGGGCCGGAGTTCGACGGTGATGTCGATGGTCGTTTCCGGCTGGACGTCGACCTCGGTCTCGGTGGAGAAGTGCGTGCCCGTATCGGTGTACAGGGAGAGCGTCTGCGGCCCTCGCGTCAGATCCGGAACCAGGACAGAGCCGGTGCCGTTACTGCATTCGCCTTCAAGGACACAGAAATCAGGTACGGCCGCGCCGGTATCGGCGTCCACCGCGAAAACCCGCACCGAACCCGTGGGCAGCAGACTGTCGGTGATCCGGGTTTCGTCGTCGGCGCGCACCGTGACCAGGTCCGCCTCTTCAAATGTGGTCTTCCCGGCGTAGTACTGCTGCCGTTCCCGGTGCCAGAAACTGACCTTGTACGAGCCGACGAGGAGGGTCGGCACGGTGAATTCCCCGTTGCTGTTGGTGGTCAGGTAGGCGACGCTGCCCCAGTCCGGGGTGCTGATGTCAACCTCGGCCCGGGACAGCGGCTGGCCCGCCTCGGTCGTGAACCGGCCGGAGAGGCTGCCGGTCGGCAGGACGGTGTCGTCGGCAACAACCTCCTCGTCGGCGCGGACCTCGAACCGGGTCGCCGCCCCTTCGCTGACCTGCTGCGGGATGTACTGGCTCTGCCAGATTCCTTCGATCGGCTCGAAGGACACCACGTAGCGGCCGGGTAGCACCGTCATGCGGTAGCGGCCCTCATCGTCGGTCGACGCGTAGAACCAGGCGAAGTCTTGCGGGTCGTAGGCCCGCACAAAGGTGTAGGCGAGCGGGTCGCCGCCCCGGTCACGGAGTTGGCCGGTGATGGTGCCGGTCGGCAGGAACTGCTCGTTGACGGTGGTGGCCTGTCCGTTGACCACCGACACGGCATCTGCGTCCCAGCGCTTCGTCTTCTAGTGGTGGTATTGGGTGAAGCCGTCCTGCTCGAAGCCGAGCAGGTAGGAGCCGGTAGCGAGCCCACCGACGGTGTAGTCACCGTTGGCGTCGGTCTGCGTCCAACCGAGCCAATTCCAGTCATCTTCGTCGTAGACCTGCACCACGACCGAAGCGGCGGGGGCGCCATCGCTGGTGGTGACGCGTCCGGTGATCGAGCCGGTGTTGGTAGCCGCGGAGGCGGAAGGTGCGGCCGACAAAATTGTGGCGCCGAGGAGTACGCCAGCGATCGCGAGCCGGCTCAGGAGGGATGCGCGCATGTGTCTCCTGCAAAGGTGAGGGGCGGGGACATCTTGGGTAGTCCCACCGACCTGTGCCCCGCGTCGCAGATCAGCCACGGAAGCATAGATCATCAATGTCTTCCGTGACTCGAATTATTGATCTAGTAGGCGCCCTTGCGGGCCAGCACGACGCCGACGGTGCGCCAGAGAATGCTCAGGTCGTAGGCGAGAGACCAGTTGTCGACGTAGTAGAGGTCGAGTCGGATCGCTTCGTCCCAGGACAGGTCCGAGCGGCCGGAGACCTGCCACAGGCCGGTCATGCCGGGTCGCACCAGGAGCCGGCGTCGGACGTCGCCGAGGAAGTCGCCGTCGTCAGCCGGCAGCGGTCGGGGGCCGACCAGGGACATCTCCCCGCGCAGCACGTTGATGAGCTGCGGCAGTTCATCGAGGGAGAAGGCCCGCAGGAACCGACCGACCGGGAAGACCCGCGGATCCTTCTTGATTTTGAAGAGCAGGCCGTCGGTCTCGTTCTGGTCGACCAGCGAGGCGAGTCGATCTTCCGCGTCAACGTACATCGTGCGGAATTTCCACACCCGGAAGGTACGGCCCTCGTGCCCGATCCGGGGCTGACGGAAGAAGACCGGTCCGGGGTCGGAGATGCGGATCGCGATGGCGATCGCCAAGAAGATCGGGGACAGCAGCAGGAGCCCGAGACCGGCGCCCACG
>DASULK010000100.1:0-10655 GCA_036278255.1 Micromonospora sp. | reverse complement strand
TTCAAGGCCCTCCGAAACGTCAGCGTCTGCCCATGGAAGATCGGCAAGATCGTCGCAGCCGCCCTCGTACTACTGCACATCGAACACGACCGCACCACCTGATCACCCAGCGCCACAAGCCGTTACGCGGAATGGCTCACTCGGTTTTCGCCGAAACCAGCCGTCTTCTGATCGAATCGGAGGGACTGGTCGGAGCGATCGTGCCCACCGGCATTGCGACCGATGCGACCACCCAAGAATTCTTCAAGGATTTGGTGACCAGCCAGAGTTTGGTATCGCTCTACGACTTCGAAAATGAGGACCGGCTCTTTGCCACCGTGCACCATTCGTTCCGTTTCTCGCTGCTGACTACAGCCGGGCGGGGCCGCCCAGCGTCGGAGGTATCCCTCGCGTTTCGGAACCGTCGGGTTCCCGACATTGTGGCTCGCGCCTACCAGTTGACGCCAGACGAGATCACCCTGCTCAACCCGAACACAGGAACCTGCCCGGTCTTCCTCTCCCGATGAGACGCTGAGATTACCCTCGGCATTTATCGGCGGATCCCAGTGTTATGGGCCGAGGAACGCGATGTAAATCCCTGGCAACTCTCCTTTGCCCGCTTGTTTGACATGGCTAGCGACTCAGCACCGCCTAATAGGTACGACTGCCCAGTGCCATGGGCCCGACCGCACCGGACTTGGCAACGTGGATTACCGCCCGGGTGCTGGAGCTGACGTACACCGCACACGACCTCGCGCCATACGCGCGAGACCTCGACGACCATGGGCCGCCATTCGTCTGGGAACCGGGCCGGCGGGAGCTGATCCGGGCTGAGTTGGACGCCGCGTACTTCCAGCTCTACGGTCTTGTCCGCGACGATGTGGAGTATGTCCTCGACACCTTTGCTGTCCTCCGCGAACGGGAGGAGCGGGCCCACGGCGAGTATCGGACGAAGCGGTTGGTCCTCGACTGGTACGACGCGATGACGCGCGCTATCCACCTGAACCAGCCATACCTGCCTGCCCTCCACCCGGCACCCGGGCAGGGGCAACGACATTCCGGCAGCGGAGTTTGCTGCAACCAGCCGTAACTTTCACCCACTGGTCGCCGTCAACGACGGCGGCAGCGCACGCCGGCTACGCGACGACCCGGCCACCGGCGGTGCCATCGGGCTGATCGAGGAGGAAGGCGGCAAGGTCCGCTTCGAGAAGTTGAGGTCCGAGGACGAACTGCTGGGCTCTGTTGTTCCTGGCCGTTAGTCTTGCCGCATGACGTCAACGGCTGCTCGCCCTTGGGCGCCGGCCGCCGTGGTGCTACTCACGATGGTCTGGGTGGCGGGCCTGTTGGCACTCCTGTGGTGGCTGTTCGGCATCGGAATGGAAGGGTGGGCGAATAGCTACGACAGCGATGGCGCCCGAGCGGCGGAGCTGGCCCGCCAGTCGTCACAGGCATTGCTGATCCTGGCGGCTGTGGCCGTGGGCGGACCGATCCTCATCGCCATCGTCGCCCGCGCCGGTGAGCTGGCCCGGACCGGCGTGGTCTACATCGTGCTGGCGATCCTGCTCAGCCTGCTTGCCCTACCCGTCGCGGCCCAGGCGTATCGCACGGTGACTCCGCCGCCCCCACCGCCGGCTGTCCCCGACGGCTGCCAGGAACACAGCGGTGACGACACCCGCTGCCCGGGCGGCTAGCTCCGCCCCGAGCGTTACGTCGATTCCCCATGTCGTCGACCGAGGGCGTTCGTTCGTCGTACTCGCTCAAGCGGCCGCACCGAGACCACCGAGCGGACCTCACGGACGTGCTCCGCAGGCACCTCCTCGCCGCCAAGCTCGTCGCGGTGGGCGTACAAATCTTCTCCGATCCACCTCGACGAAATCGACACCCACCTCGGCTGACGACCCGGGCGCGACGCGTGTTGCGGTCGGAGCCCGGCCAGTCAATCCGTCGGCATCGGCGCCGGCTGAGCGCTGCGCATCCGCTCTGGTGTCCAGTACGACTCGTCCTGCGACGGCAACAGGGTGCTGGTTACGCCCGGGTCGGTAGTGACGTTCACGGTCGGTTGTGCCGGCCGGTCTTCCCGGGCTGCGGACCAACGAGCCACCATCACCCCGGCTAGCACCACGGCCAGCACGGCAACGCCCGCAGCCACCACCACCCATGATCGTGTCATCCGTACTTCTCCTCTTCCAGCCGGGTGCTTCAAACCCTCGGACCGGTCCCCGACGAGGGTTAGACGCGGTACGGCCCCGACCGGATCCACTGATCACGGTCGGGACCGCGGCGGCACGAGCGCGTAGGTCAGGTGCGGTCGGCCACCGAGTAGTAGACATCCATGACAGCGGTGTCAAAGTATGAACTCTTGTTCGTCCCGTCACTGCTCAACGTACTCATGATGCCGTTGACGTAACCGTAGGCGCCGTTGTATAGGCGCAGCCAGACCGAGCCGCTAGAGCCGCCGGTGAAGCCGCAGCGCAAAGCAATCTTATTCTCCTGGAAAGGCCAGATGCCCGGCCGGAAGGTGGTACCTTCGCAGGCCCACTGCCAGCCGCCGTCGTACGGCGGCGCGGCCGGATAGGCCAGGATCGTGACGTACTGCTGGTGGCTGTAGTTGACCGAGATCCCATTTCCGCCGAGCACGTCAACCGGCCGTTGCCCCGATGAGTTCGGCCACATGGTGATGAAGGCGACGTCCCGGTCAAGGTCGCTGTTGTTGATCCAGGCAGTGAAGGTGGTCAGGTATTTGGCCGACCATCTGCCGTACGGCTCGTAGCCGTAGTCGTATAGCGGAACAAAGATCCAGTTCTGCATCCATTGGCCGCCCCGCCCTCCGTGCACGCAGTGCCCGGCGCTCATCACCAGCAACTTCGAGCCGCTGTTGACGGTGCCCGCCGAACAGACATAGTTTTTTCCGTCGGCCGGGTTGTAGAAGAAAACCTTTCCAACCGTCGGGGAAGCGTTGACCAGGAGCGCTGACCCGCTGGCGGTCGCGCCGCCCAAGCCGGTCACCTGCGGTGTAGTGGCTGCGGCCGGCGGCACGGACTGGGCCGCTCCGGTCGGTCCGGCCTCCTTGCCCGGCTTGACTTTTGCTCCTTTGACCAGCGCATCTGCTGAAATTGCCGTTCGCATCCGCTCCGCAGTCCAGTAGCTGCTCGCCTGCTCGGCGACGCTCAAACCACTGATGGCATCAGCCGAATTGGTGGCCGCTGCGGTGCTGACGAGGGGGTGGCCCGCTGTTTCGGCAGCCGGGGCCGCTTGGGCGGGGACAGCGCCGATGAGTGCTGTTCCCGCAATCAGGGCAGCGGATGCGAACATCGTGACTAAACGCCGGGAGTTCGGGACGTGCATGCGTGCTCCTCCTCAAAGTTACATTGACGTTCATCAGAACGTGCCTGCAGTATTGATGATGAGTTCGAGAAACGGAAGAGCCATTAACTTTATTTTTTAACATCAATGATTTGTCGGCGGGCATCACTGATCGGATCCGACGCCGGCAGCGGGAACGGCGGAGCGCCGAGGGCAAGAATTCGCGGAGCATGCAGCCGAGATCGTCAACCATTGCGGTGGGGGGCCGCGCTGGCAGCCTATCCCTCGCCCGAAGGATCTACGGTGGACGTCGGCGTGGGCGAGGAGGGCGAGCGAAAATGGCCGAGGGTGTGCGGTACGGGCTGCTGGTGCGTACCTGCCTGGAGGTCCTGCGCGACAGCGGTGTGCGGATGCACGGTAGGGCGGTGCTCGACGAGGTCGCCAAACGCATCGAGCTGACCGAGGCGGAGCTGCGCCTACACAACAGCGGTACGCCCGCCTGGAACGTCGCGGCCCGGTTCCACACCCGACGAGATCGCCCACCTACTCGCCGAGACGTACGCCGAGAACTCCCACCGGGTGCTGCACGTCGACGGCCAGGTGCCGGAGGCCATGCACCAGCACTTCAAATACCGCGGTGGCGACGTGCGCGGGATACTCGCTGAGGAGGGCGTCGAGTTCGACGGCCGACACGCCAGCCCGGAACAGCGGATCACCGCCGACTTCCTGCAGGAGCGGTGGACAGCGGCAGAAGAGGCGGTGCCGGAGGCTGCGGCCCGGCGGGCCTGGCTGGTCCGGGGAGCCAACGTCGACGGTGTCGACTTGGTGCCGGAGTGGCTCGACGGGGGCTGGGTGTCGCTGGCCGCCTCACAACTGCCCAAACTCGAGAACAGCGTCGATCCGGCGCGGTTGCGGCATGTGGTCGAGGAGTCGTACCGACACAAGAGCTATTCGGTCCGGGAGAAACTGCTCGGCTACTTCAACGCCTTTCTGCGCCATGCGTGAAGGTGACTACCTGATGACCGTGCACCGGGGCGAGTTCTGCCTCGGTGTCGTCGACTGCCCGGTGTACTTTGTGGAGTCACCCGACCGGCGCTCCAACCTGCACCGCCCGGTGCGCTGGCTCAACCCCGGCAAGCCGCGCGACCTCCCCGACCTGCCCGGCCCACTACCGACCCTGACCCGGCATCGGCAAGACCTACCTGGCGCAGAAGCTGGCGAAGCGGCTGCCCGAGCCGCACGCGGTGAAGCTGATCCAGTTTCACCCCTCCTACACCTACGAGGACTTCTTCGAAGGGTTCCGGCCGGAAAGCGGCGACGACGGAACACTCCGGTTCAAGCTCACCTCCGGGCCGCTGCGCAAACTCGCCGACGACGCCCGCGAGCACCCCTCCATCGCGTACCTCCTGATCATCGACGAGATCAACCGGGGCAACCTGGCGAAGATCTTCGGCGAGCTGTACTTCCTGTTCGAATACCGCGACGAGCGCATCCGGCTGCAGTACTCGCCGGAGGAGTTCACCCTGCCGACCAACCTCTACCTGATCGGCACCATGAACACCGCCGACCGCTCCATCGCCCTGGTCGACGCGGCGATGCGCTGACGTTTCGCGTTCGTCGAGATGCACCCGGCCAAGCCGCCGGTGGCCGGGTTGCTGCGCCGCTGGCTGTACCGCTTGTACGCCCGGCTCGCCGGTCTTGACCCGAAAACAGTGACCTGGGTGGAGACCAGCCCGCAGGGCCTGCCGTCGCTGCTCGTCTCCGGCAAAGTCGATGCGGTCGGCCAGTTCGTCGTCGGCCAACTCGCCATCGCCCGGGCTGCCAGCCCCGCCGGCCTGTGCACGTCCTGCCCTACAGCGACTACCTCATCGACCTGTACGGCAACGTTCTGGTCACCTCGGCCGACCTCACCAAACATAACCCGGACCTGGCCCGTCGGTTCGCCACCGCCTTGATGCAGGGGCTCCGCTACGCGGTCGACCACCCGGAAGAAGCTGGCGACATCCTGCACCGGCACCAGCCCACCACCGATGCGGCGCCGGCCGCCGCCGAACTGGAACTGATGCGCCCCTACGTCGTCCCCGGCCAGCCGGCAGCGGCCGGTGCCTTCGACCCGTCCCGGGTGGCCCGCTCCGTCGCCACGATGCAGGCCGCCGCACTGATCCCTGCCTTTGTGGACCCCAGAACATTTGTGGACTTCACGATCCTGCCCGGAGCCACCCAACCCACCATCACCAAGGCGGAGGTGGCCCGGTGAGCGGCCCGTTCGGCTGGCCGACCAGGTCGGCCAGGACGGCTACGTCCTCGCCCTGGACATCAAACCCCGCCACGTGCCATCGCACCCACGCCTCGACGTACGCGAAAGTGACCTCAACCGCGACGATCCCGCCCTGTTGGGGCAGGAGTGGGATTTCATCCACGCCCGCCTCACCCTCGGCCACCTGCCGGCCCGGCGGGAGATCCTCGCCCGGCTGGTCGCCGCCCTCAAACCCGGCGGCCGGCTACTCATCGAAGACTGGGACGCCTCCCGCACCGGCATGGTGCTCGCCGCCCCCAGCCCGGAAGCCGTCGAGCAGTACACCCTGGTGCAGGAGACCGTGGGCCGGCTCTTCGCCACGGCCGGCACCGACCGCACCTGGGCGCGGCGTCTGCACGCCGCCCTGCTCGCCGAAGGACTCACCGACGTGCACACCGTCCTGCACGCCGAATCCTGGACCGGCGGCGAGCCCGGATGCCACCTCGCCGCCGTCACCATCGACGAACTCCGTCCGGCACTGCTCGCCGCCGGGCTGGCCGACACCCAACTCGACCAGGCGCAGCAACTGCTCGCCCACCCTACAGTTCGCCCTCGCCGGCCACCTGCTCTATTCGGCCAGCGGCCGACGACCCGAACAGCGGTAAATCGGAACCTTCCCACCCGCCGGCCCGGATCGGGGCTCCAGCCGAACCGGGCCGGCACCAAAGCCGGGGGCGAAGGGGTCGGGCACACCCCGATGCCACCGCCCGACCCCTTCGCCCCCCAACCTGTCAAGGACACCGTTTCGATGACCGAAGAAACCCTGCCTGCCCGGCCCGCCCACCCGACCGCACCTAGCACCTGCTCAGCGGTTCAGGCATGACCGGTTGTGCGTGGATACTTCGGTGGTGGAGACCGAGTTGTCATTCGCGACCCAGCTCGCCCGGCGGGCCGGTGCGGTGCTGACCGAGCTGAGCGGCCGCGTTGCCGTGGAGTACAAGGACGGCGTCGAACCGGTGACCGAGGCCGACCGGCGCTCCGACACGGTGATCCGCGAAGCCATCGCCGCCACCTACCCCCACCACCAGATCCTCTCCGAGGAAGGCGACGGCACCATCGACCTGGCCGGCCCGCTCTGGATCGTGGACCCGCTCGACGGGACCGCCAACTACGCCCGCGGCCACCCCTACGTCGCAGTGTCGATCGCATACGCGGTGGACGGCGTCGTACAGGTCGGTGTCGTCCATGCGCCGTTCCTGAACGAAACCTTCACCGCCGCCCGGGGCCGCGGCGCCCACCTCAACGGCGCCCCGATTTGGCCAGGCAGCCCACCGGACCTGTGCCACGCCGTGGTCAGCACCGGATTCCCGCACCGGAAAGGTGAACTCGGTTCGCTGGTGGAGCGGGTCCGGCGGCTGCTGGCACACTGCCAGGACTTACGCCGGGCCGCCTCGCCCGCCCTGGACATCTGCTACGTCGCCGCTGGCCGCCTCGACGCCCACACCGAAACGCTGCACCCGTGGGATGTGGCCGCCGCCGGGCTCATCGCCGTCGAGTCAGGTGCCCGGCGCAGCCACCTCGACCCCGCCGACCTACCTGAGGACCTTGCCGGCGACGGATTCCTCATCGCCGCACCCACCATCCACGACGCCCTGGCGAAGCTGCTGGCCTGAGCGCATCATTCAAGGAGCGCGGCAGCCCGAAAGGACCTCATGCCAGTTCCCCCGTCACCTGAAACCCGGCCCGACATCGTCGCCAGACTCCGGGAGGCCGGCTGTGTCTTCGCCGAGGACGAGGCACAACTGCTCATCGCCGAGGCCGGGACGCCGGCCGACCTTGCCGCGATGGTCGACCGGCGGGTCGCCGGCCTGCCGCTCGAACACGTGCTCGGCTGGGCGGAGTTCTGCGGGTTGCGGATAGCCGTCGAGCCTGGGGTGTTCATCCCGCGCCGCCGCACCGAGTTCCTCGTCCGCCAGGCCGCCGCCCTCGCCCGGCCGGGCGCCGTCGTGGTTGACCTGTGCTGCGGCTCCGGCGCGGTGGGCGTCGCACTCGCCGCGGCCCTGGGGCGGGTCGAGTTGCATGCCGTCGACATCGACCCGGTCGCGGTGCGCTGCGCCCGGCGCAACGTCGCCGCCGCCGGTGGCCGGGTGTACGAGGGTGACCTCTATCAGCCGCTGCCGGCCACGCTGCGGGGCCGCGTCGACATCCTCGTCGCCAACGTGCCCTACGTCCCCACCGATGCGGTCGGGCTGCTGCCCCCGGAGGCCCGCGACCATGAGCCGCGGGTGGCGCTCGACGGCGGCGCGGACGGGCTCGACGTCCTGCGCCGGGTGGCCGCGTCGGCGCTGCTGTGGCTCGCGCCGGGCGGCCACCTGCTGATCGAGACCGGCGAGCATCAAGCGCCGCAGGCGGTCGAAACCTTTGCCCGCAGCGGCTTGGCCGCCCGTGTGGCCAGCTCCGACGAACTGGACACCACCGTCGTCATCGGCACCAGCCCCAACCAGGCCCGCCGTTCGTGATCCCCCTGACCCTTCGACTACTTCGCGAGAGCCGGGGCTGGCTCACGCAAACCTGGCTCCTCCGCCCCGTCGATGCGGGCGTGCAGTCGGCGTAGCGGGCCGGGCGCCCACCAGTTGTATCGACCCAGCAGCGTCATCGTCGCCGGTACCAGCAGCATCCGAACGATCGTCGCGTCCAGGGCGATCGCCAGCGCGAGCCCCAGACCGATGGCCTTGATGGGCACGAACCCGCCGACGAGGAACCCGGCGAAGACCACCACCAGCAACAGCGCTGCTGAAGTGACGATCGCACCGGTACGTTGCAGACCCTCAGCCACCGCCCGCTGCGGGTCGGCCCCGGCCCGCCACCGCTCCCTGATCCGCGACAGCAAAAACACCTCGTAGTCCACGGAGAGCCCGAACGCGATCGCACCGACCAGCACCGGGACGGTGAGGTTCGTGGTGTCGAGGCCGACGGTGCCGAACAGACCGGCCAGATGCCCCTGCTGGAAGACCCAGACGACGACGCCCAGCGCGGCGCCGATGCCGATCAGGTTGGTGAGCACGGCCTTGACCGGCAGCAGCACCGAGCCGGTGAGCGCGAACAGCAGCAGCAGCGTGCCGAGCGCGACAACCAGGATCGCCCACGGCATCCGGTCGACCAACATCTGCCGGTAGTCCACCAACTGTGCGGCGTCGCCGGTGACCGCCACGTCGAACGGTGCCGGCAGGGCACGGATCCCGGCGACGATCTCCTTCGCCGGCTCCTCCTCCGCCCGTACGTTCGGAGTCGCGTGCAGCACGGTCAGCTCCGGCCCCGCCGGCACCACCTCGACCCGGGTGACGCCCGGAACGGCGGCAATCTGCTCCCGCAACCGGGTCAGCTCTGGGTCGCTGGCGGCGGCGGACGCCACCACCACAAGGTCCCGCGGACCGATCCGATCCGGGAAGTGGACGGTGAGGGCATCCCACATCTGCCGGGTCGCGGTGCTGGTGGGCAGCATCCGTGCGTCCCCACCGGACAGCTGCAGGTCGAGCACCGGGATCGCCAGTGTCCCCATCAGCCCGACGGCGGCGACCAGCATCAGCACCGGACGGCGCTGCACGACGCGGGCCACGTACGCGAACACCCCGCCGTTGGTGCGCGGCTTCGCAGCCGGGATGCGCCGGCCCAGCAGCGCCAGCAGCGCGGGCAGCAGGGTGAGCGCCGCGAGCATGTCCACCGCGACGACGGCCGCACCGGCGAACCCCATGGAACGCAGGAACGGGTCCGGAAAGACCACCAGGCCGGCGAGCGCCACCGCCACGGTGAGCCCGGCGAAGAGCACCGTACGCCCGGCGCTCGCCACGGTCCGGGCGACAGCCGTTGGTACGTCCGGCGCGCTCGCCTTCTCCTCACGGAACCGGTTCACCATGAGCAGCGCGTAGTCGACAGCCAGGCCGACCGACAGCATGGTGGTGATCTGGATGGCGTACACGGAGACGTCGGAGACCCGGCTGAAGCCGTAGAGGATGCCGAAGGTCGAACCGATGCCGACGACGGCGATCAGCAGCGGCAGCCCGGCCGCGATCAGCCCGCCGAAGATGAGCAGGAGCAGTACCAGAAGCACGGGCATGCTCACCATCTCCGCGCGCACCACGTCCTGCTGGGCCTGCCTGCCGAACTCGGCCTCGGACAGCGGCCCGCCGGCCACCGCCACCTGCGGCGCGTCGATGCGGCGCAGCCGGTCGGCGGCGGCCTCGGCCGCCTCGTCCTCGCCTTCGCCGGGCTGCAGGGTGACGGAAACCAGGAACGCCTCACCGGTCGTGGCCGACGGGAGCGGCTCGGACACCTCCGCAATGCCCGGCATGGCCCGCACGTCGGCGCTGGCCGCGGCGACACTGTCCCGCAGGACCGGGTCGGCGGCGGGCCGGCCGGAGATGACGGCGGTCAGCCGCTCAGGCTCGGGCGGGGCGGTCGCGAGCCGCTGCTCCGCGAGGTCCGACTCGCTGCCCGGCGAAGACCCGACGTCCCCGACGAGCTGCTCGAACACCCCGATGCCGGCACCGAATCCGCCGACCAGGGTGACGAGCCAGAGCACGATGACGACGACGGGCCGGCGGATCGAAAAACCGGCAATGGTACGGAGCATGGCAACCTCTGTGAACGTGGATGGTCGGGAGTTGCCACGATCGTCGTCCGCGGACCGGCCTCAGCGGATCGCCGCGAGGAGTGGACCTTCCCGTACGCCTCAGGAGCCGGACGGCGCTCCGCCGGCTCGCTCTCAGGAGTGAGCCGGCCGTCCCGTCTCGCCCGGCAGGCCGGCCTCGCCGGGCAGCACGAGACCCGACTCGTACGCCAGCACCACCGCCTGCACCCGGTCGCGCAGCCCGAGTTTGGCGAGGAGGTTGCTGACGTGGGTTTTGACGGTGTGTTCGGTGACGAAGAGCGCACCGGCGATCTCCGCGTTGGAGAGCCCGCGGGCGACCTGGCGCAGGATCTCTGTCTCCCGGGTGGTCAGCGCCGCGAGCCGGGCCGACGGCGGCGGGCCGGGCTGCGCCGACCGGCCACGCGACACCACGTCGGCGATCAGCCGGCGGGTCACGGTGGGCGCCAGCAGCGCCTCGCCGGAGGCCACCACCCGTACGGCGTTGACCAG
>DASULK010000099.1:0-44910 GCA_036278255.1 Micromonospora sp. | reverse complement strand
CCCGTGACCTCCAGCGTGCCGCTGCTGCCGTCGTCGGTGACACCGATCAGGGCGTACGGGAGGCCACGCTCGGCGCACACCGCCGCAAAGGCCTTCTCCTGCCCCCGCGGCACGGTGACGATCGCCCGCCCGGCCGACTCGCTGAACAGGTAGACGAACGGCAGGGTGCCGGCGGTGAACTCGTCCGGCAGCGTGATCCGGGCACCGACGCCATGACGCAGGCAGGACTCGACGACACTCTGTGCGAGACCACCGTCGGAGAGGTCATGCGCCGAGCGCAGGTGTCCGACCCGGGCGGCATCCGCGATGACCGCGGCCAGCAACTGCTCCCGGCCGAGATCCACCTGCGGCGGCACTCCGCCCAGGTGCTCGTGCGTCACCCACGCCCACTCGGATCCGGAGAGCTCCTCGCGTGTCTCGCCGAGCAGGAAGATGGGGTCACCTTCCGGATGGGTCGGCGGCAGGAAGCCCATCGGCACCCGCTGCGCGACGTCGTCGAGCACGCCGAGGACCCCGACGACCGGGGTCGGGTGGATGGCAACCGGCCCCGTCTGGTTGTAGAAGCTGACGTTACCGCCGGTCACCGGGATGCCAAGCTCCGCGCAGCCGTCGGCGAGGCCTCGGACCGCCTCGGCGAACTGCCACATCACGCCCGGGTCTTCGGGCGAGCCGAAGTTGAGGCAGTTGGTCATGGCGATCGGTTGGGCACCGGTCACCGCTACGTTCCGGTACGCCTCGGCCAGCGCCAGCCGGGCCCCCTGATAGGGGTTAAGGCGGGCGAAGCGGCTGTTGCCGTCCACCGACAGTGCCACCCCCAGGCCGGTCCGCTCATCGATGCGGACCACTCCGGCGTCCTCGGGCGCGGCCAGCACGGTGTTGCCGCGGACGTAGCGGTCGTACTGCTCGGTGATCCACGTCTTGTCGCAGAGGTTGGGGGAGGCGACCATCCGCAGCACCGTCTCGCGCAGCTGCTCTGGTGTCGCCGGCCGCGGCAGGGTCTCCGCGCGGTCCGCCTGTACCAGGATGAGGTCGGCTGGTTCGCGCATCGGCCGGGCGTAGACCGGGCCGTCGTCCGCCAGGGACCCCGGCGGGACGTCGACGACGGTGTGGCCGTGCCAGGTGACCACCAGGCGCCCGTCCTGCCCGTCGACGGCGGGGGTGACCTCGCCGATCGCGGTGGCGAGCACGCCCCACTTGCGGGCCGTCTGGAGCACCGCGTCGAGTTTCTCCGGCGCGACGACGAGCAGCATCCGCTCCTGCGACTCGCTCGACAGGATCTCGTGCGGCTCCATCGACGCTTCACGCAGCGGCACCCGCTCCAGCCAGACCCGCATGCCGGTACCGGCTGCCGCGGCGGTCTCGCTCAGGGCACAGGTCAGTCCGGCACCCCCGAGGTCCTGGATGCCGACGACCAGCTGCGCTTCGTAGATCTCCAGGCAGGCCTCGATCAGCAGCTTCTCGGTGAACGGGTCGCCGGCCTGCACGGACGGGAGGCTCTGTTCGGTCTCTTCGTCGAAGGTGGCGCTGGCCAGAATGGAGACGCCGCCGATACCGTCGCGGCCGGTCCTGGCACCGAGGAGCACCACGATGTTGCCCGGCCCTGCCGCGGCCTTCTGCTGCAGGTGCTGCACCGGTAGGACGCCGAGGCAGAGCGCGTTGACCAGGGGGTTGTTCTGGTAGCAGGGGTCGAAGACGACCTCGCCGCCGATGTTGGGCACGCCGAGGCTGTTGCCGTACCCGCCGATGCCGGCCACCACGCCGGACAGCACCCGGGCGGTGTCCGGGTGATCGGCCGCGCCGAAACGCAGCGGGTCCATCACCGCGACCGGGCGGGCACCCATGGCGAGGATGTCGCGGACGATGCCGCCGATACCGGTCGCCGCCCCCTGGTACGGCTCGATGAAGCTCGGGTGGTTGTGTGATTCGACCTTGAAGGTGACGGCGAGGTGGTCGGAGACCTGTACGACGCCGGCGTTCTCACCGATCCCGGCGAGCAGTCGGTCGCTCGACGGGGTCCGCTCGGCGAACTGACGCAGGTGGATCTTGCTCGACTTGTAGGAGCAGTGCTCACTCCACATGATCGAGTACATCGCCAGCTCGGAGTGGGTCGGCCGGCGGCCGAGGATTTCCCGGATCCGGTCGTATTCCTCATCGAGGAGCCCCAGCTCCAGGTGGGGCTGGGACTGGTCAGCGGTGGCAAGCGCCCGCTCGACGGTGTCGGGGGCTGCGTTGGTCATGGTCTGCAACTCGGTTCCGGTCTGCGTCGGGGCGATCGCGGCTGTCCCGTCGGTCGGCGTAGCCGACTGTCCCGGTTCACCGGGCACGGTCTCGGACCAGGTGGTCATGCCGGGGCTCCCGCCAGGTGCTTGAGGGTAGAGGTGAAGACGCCGAGGCCGTCGAGAGACGGGCCGGTCAGCGCCTCGACGGCGTACTCGGGGTGCGGCATCAGCCCCACCACATTGCCAGCCGCGTTGGCGATGCCCGCAATGTCGTGTTCGGAGCCGTTGGGGTTGCCGCGCAGGTAGCGGACGACCACCCGCCCCGTCGCCTCCAGCTCGTCGAGGGTGCGCCGGTCGGCGACGTACCGGCCGTAGCCGTGCTTGACCGGCATGAGCACCTCCTGGCCGGGCCGGAAGGCGTTGGTCCACGCTGTGGCGCTCGTCTCGATCCGGAGCCACTGGTTACGGCTACGGAAGGTCAGGTGCTGGTTGCGGGCCAGCGCCCCGGGCAACAGGTGCGCCTCGCAGAGGATCTGGAACCCGTTGCCGATGCCGAGCACCGGCAGCCCGTTCAACGCAGCGTCGATGATCGTGTGCATCACCGGAGCGAACCGGGCGATCGCCCCGCCGCGCAGGTAGTCGCCGTAGGAGGCGCCGCCGGGCAGCACCACGGCGTCGACCCCGTACAGGGCGGGGTCGTCGTGCCAGAGGCGAACGGGTTCACCGCCCGCCAGGTGCACCGCCCGGGCCGCGTCGGTGTCATCCGATGAGCCGGGAAAGACGACCACGCCTACGCGAGCGGTCATGCCGGCACGTCCGTCCGTTCGGACCCGGCCTCGGCCAACCGGATCGTGAAATCTTCGATCACGGGGTTGGCCAGAAGCTTGTCGGCGATCTCCTGGGCTCGGGCGAGTTGTTCCTGCGGATCGACCGAGTCACCGTTGAATTCGATCTCGATTCGCCGGCCGACACGCACGGAGGAGACGTCTTCTATTCCGAGCCGCGGCAGCGCATTGGCCACCGCCTGGCCCTGGGGATCGAGGATTTCTGGCTTGAGCATGACGTCGACCACGACGCGAGCCACTGGGCACTCCTGACTGTGTACGCAGGGCAGTTGGCCCGACCCTGGACGGGGGGCGGGGAAAAGCCTACCTGGTAGATGGCCTTGACAACGTATCGGCTGGCCCGCGGCACCACCCCATCGACCTGCGGCATTGCCGACCGAACGGGACTTAAGTCAGCGCGGTGACGGCGGTGACCCCGGCGAGTGTGGCGCAGACCGCAGCGGCGAGGTAGCGGACCAGGGTCAGCCGGACCCGGCGCAGCAGCCAACGGCCGAGGAGTACGGCCGCGCCGGAGACGGTCGCCAGGGCGAGCCACGCCCCGAAGAAGACGGGCACGGCCGGTTGCCCGCTGGCCACCAGGCCGGCGGTCAGCAGCTGGGAGAGGTCACCCCACTCCGCGGTGAAGAGCACCACGAAGCTCGTGGCGGCGGCCCGCCAGCCCCGCCGCCCACCCTTGATTTTGTCTTCGTACGCCTGTTCCTGCTCGGCCTCCTCGACGTCGGCCTGCCGGGCGCCGCGGAACAGCAGCACAGCGCCGATCGCGAAGAGGCCGGCGGCGAAGAGCGCGACGGGCTGTCGCGGCAGCTGCCCGATGAGAGTGCCTGCCGCGACCGCCACCAGGCATTGGACGCCGAACGCCGCGACCACGCCGAGCCAGACCGGAAGGGCGGGGTAGCGGGTGCTGAGCACGAGGGTCGCGACGAAGGTCTTGTCCGGCAGCTCCACCGGCAGGATCAGCGCGAATGCGGTCAGCGCGACGAGCAGATACTCCACAGGTCCCTTCCCCAGCCGGGCAGCCCGGGGAGCCTAACTAATTGATGCTTGTAAATCAGATACGGGTTGCCTACGGTGTGCAGCAACGTCCACATATCGATGGACGTTATAGCGAGAGCCGTGCGGCGGCAACCCTTCGTCGGCGACCCGGCTCACAAACCGCGCCCGGAGATCCCGGACCCGGACCCCTGGAAGGAGCCTTCCATGCGCATTCGCCTCGGTCTGGCGATGCTCGCCACCGCGTTGACCGGCGCGCTCATCGCGCCATCGGCGGCCTCGGCCGCGCCGTCCAACACGATCGAGCCGTACATCATCGGCGGCGGCACCGTCTCGTCGGCGCCGTGGGCGGCGGCCGTCCTCAGCAACGGCTCGTTCACCTGCTCCGGCACGATCATCGCGCCGCAGTGGGTGCTCACCGCCCGGCACTGCCTCGGCGGCACCATGTCGGTCCGCGTCGGGAGTGTCAACCGCTCCTCCGGGGGCGTCACCCGCAGCGTCAGCGCCACCTACAGCCGGTACGACCTGGCGCTGATGCGTCTCTCCAGCTCGGTCAGCACCAGCTACATGCCGCTGGCCAGCAGCGACCCGCCGGTCGGCTCGACCAACTCGATCTACGGCTGGGGCATGACCTGCTACAGCGGCTGCTCCGCCTCCACCCAGCTCAAGACCGCTTCGGTCCAGGTCACCAGCCTCAACGCGACCGACGCGTACGGCGGCCGGGCGATCCGCAGCCAGCGAATCAACGGCAACGCTTGGCGTGGCGACTCGGGTGGGCCGCAGGTCTATGGCGGGCGCCAGGTGGGCGTAGCCTCCACCGCTGACGGTGTCAACATCCAGAACTACGGCAGCGTGGCCTACAACCGCGCCTGGATCCAGTCGGTCAGCGGAGTCTGACCGCTTATCGCCACAGCGGCGCGGGCGCCCCCTCCTGTCCCGGGGCGTCCGCGCCGTCGCTCCTTGTTCCCACCGTCCGCTTTGGCGTCATCCGTGGATCCATATCAACCTCACAATTGGGGCTAGTCGCTCTGCCAGGATCAACAGGGTGTTGGTGGTGACGACGGATACCCTGCCCGGATACGAGATCCGGGCGGTCCTCGGCGCGGTCGTGGCCTCCATCGCCCGTACCCGCAACCCGTACCGCGAAGGCGTCAAGAACCTCCGCGGCGGCAACTACGACCCCAAGGCGCCGGACAACCTGACCCGATGGCGTACCGACGCCGTCTCCCGCCTCGGTGAAGAGGCGGAGCGGCTGGGCGCGAACGCGGTCCTCGGCATGCAGTTCGAGCACCGCGAGGTCGGCGAGATGTGGATGGAGGTCTGCGCGTACGGCACCGCCGTCGTCGTCCACCGTCTCGCGCCCGACCCGCACCAGTTCACCCCACCACCCCCGCCCGAAGCACACGAACCACCCGGTGTGTCCGAGCCGGCCAGCGCGCCCGAACTCGCCACCGCTGCGGAAACCCCGACCCCGATGGAGGCGCCGTAGCGCGGCCGCGACGTCAGAGAATCGGGGCGGGCCGGTAGGTGGCCGCCTGTGGATGAGCCTCCACCACTACGGCGACCCGGCCGACCACCGCCCGCACCTGGGCCGGCGAGGCACCGACGAAAGCCCGCGGATCGGCGACCAGCTCGTCGATCTCGGAACGCGTCAGACCGAGCCGGCCATCGGTGGCGAGCCGGTCGAAGAGGTCGTTGCCGGCAACACCCTTCTCCCGCATCGCCAGCGCCACCGCCACCGCATGCTCCTTGATCACCTCATGGGCGAGTTCCCGACCGACGCCGCGGCGGACCGCCGCCACCAGAATCTTGGCGGTGGCCAGGAAGGGCAGGTAGCGGTCAAGTTCGCGGGCGATCACGGCCGGATAGGCGCCGAACTCGTCGAGCACGGTCAGGAAAGTCTGGAAAAGGCCGTCGGCGGCGAAGAAGGCGTCCGGCAACGCCACCCGACGCACCACCGAGCAGGAGACATCGCCCTCGTTCCACTGGTCGCCGGCCAGCTCGCCGACCATCGACAGGTAACCGCGCAGGATCACCGCGAAGCCGTTGACCCGCTCGCTGGAGCGGGTGTTCATCTTGTGCGGCATCGCGCTGGAGCCGACCTGCCCCGGCTGGAACCCCTCGGTGGCCAACTCCTGGCCGACCATCAGCCGGATCGTGGTGGCCAGCGACGAGGGACCCGCGGCGGCCTGGACCAGCGTGCTGAGCACGTCGAAGTCGAGCGAGCGCGGATAGACCTGGCCGACGCTGTCGAGCACCCGGGAGAAGCCGAGATGCCCGGCCACCCGGCGCTCCAGCTCCGCCACCCGCTCGGCATCACCGTCGAAGAGATCAAGCTGGTCAGCGGCGGTACCGACCGGCCCCTTGATGCCGCGCAGCGGGTAACGGCCGATGAGGTCCTCGACGCGCTCGTACGCGACCAGCAGCTCCTCGGCGGCCGAGGCGAACCGCTTGCCGAGCGTGGTGGCCTGGGCCGGGACGTTGTGCGACCGGCCCGCCATGACCAGGTCGATGTGCTCGACCGCGAGCCGGGCGAGTCGGGCGAGCGTCGCCACCATCCGATCGCGGATCAGCTCCAGCGAGGCGCGGATCTGCAGCTGCTCAACGTTCTCCGTCAGATCGCGCGACGTCATGCCCTTGTGCACGTGCTCGTGGCCGGCCAGCGCGCAGAACTCCTCGATCCGCGCCTTGACGTCGTGCCGGGTGATCCGTTCCCGGGCCGCGATCGAATCCAGATCCACCCGGTCGAGCACCTGCTCGTACGCCTCGATCACTCCGTCGGGCACCGTCGCACCCAGATCACGCTGGGCGCGCAGGACGGCGAGCCAGAGCCGCCGTTCCATCCTGATCTTCTCCTCCGGCGACCAGAGGGCGACCAGTTCGGTGGAGGCGTAGCGGTTGGCGAGGACATTCGGAACCTGCGGGCGTGTCTGGTAACTCTGCGTCACCCCCACATTCTTTCGCACTCTTGCCCCACCGCGCCGACCGGACCCGTTCCGGCCCGGACACCGGACACGCGACCCAGTGGGCCGGGTCAGCCGGTCGGTGACGTCGGATCGAGACGACGACCACCTGACCTGGGACGGGCTGATCGTCCCTATTGGGCTGAGGACTGACGGCAGCTCCTCCCCGAGGGCCGCCGTCAGTCCCCTATCGGCTGATCACTCTCAGTCAGGAGGCGCCGCAGAAGTTGCCGACGTCGACCGGGATGGTGAATGTGCCCGGTGGACCGTGACCGGTAAAGAGCGGGCCTTTCGGCCCGGTGAGCTCCGCCGCTCCGGCACCGAGCTTAAGCTCCAGCCAGTTGGTGGTACCGGCATCGTGCAGCTTCGCATCACCGTCGAACGGAGCGGACTTCTTCAAGCTGCCGAAGCCGAAGATCCCCGAGGATTCTCCGTTCAGCGTGCCGGAGGCCTGACCGATGCCGTCCTGGTTGAGAATCACCGTGATCCCACCGGTGTAGGTCCAGTTGGTGCTGCTGTCCCCGATCTTGCCGGTTATCTTGATCTCCCACTTGCCGACCGGGCTGTTGCAGACCAGTCCGGTGAAGGTGAGCCCACCTGCCGTGTGGTTGATCTTGTAATCGCCACCGTAGTCGATCAACGGGAAACTGCGCCCGAACTTATAGAGCCCCCCCTCTTCCAGGGCCATCGCGAGCACTTTGATGGCTGCCGCAGCCGCACCGGCCGGACCTCCAACCAACACACCGACGAAAAGGCCGAGACCGGTCACGAGGTTTTCCCAGTAGTCCTCGGACTTACTGTGGTACGTGCCGTTCAGCGTGAAGGACTTCTCCACCTTCTTGGCGGTCTCCGGCACCTGCTTGGGCTGCCGGTGGCCGATGATGGTGACCGCGGTCTCCCCCTTCTCATTCGTCTCTTCGGCGGAGACTCCGATCGGTGCCACCTTATCGAGCTTAACCAGTGGCAGTCCGTTCGAGGTGGCCGTAAAGCCATCCTTTGGCTCCCACGAGACGGGAGCGTTTTTTACCGGCCCATTCTGTTTAAAGCTGAAATCTAAACCAGCCAAGGCAAGAAGGGTACGTGCGCAGTTGGCATACTCCCAGCCCCCGGTGTCGAAGCGAATAGTGGCATAGACTACCGCATTAGCACCGTCCTGGCTCGCGCTCCGCGTGCGTTCCAGCTTATTCGGCTTCATCTCCATCGTCGGTTTGAAGAATTCACCAGCCAGGATGAGTTTCAGGAACTCCAGCAGCGCCCCAACAACGGCACCCAGCATCTTCTTGCCGAATTCACTGAGCCCGGCCTTCTTAGCGGCGAACGACACCGCGTTGAATTTGTATCTGAATTTATCCGAATCTCCAAGTTCCGAGAGACGGTCATAAATAAAATCGTCGGCCGCCGGCATCGGACTGGAACAGTCGATCTTGTTCGCCGCCCTCGCCGTCCGGATGCTCGCCGCCGCACCAGCGGAGTACCCCACCGGCCGGATCACCGGCTGACCGGTCCCGCCGCCTTGGCCGCCCGTATCAGGCAACTCAAGGACCGCATCCTTCGGAAGAGCCGCCCGGATCTCTCCGATAACACGCAGCATCAACAGGGTGGTGCTGACCGGGCTGAGCTGGACCGTCATCGGGTCCGCCACCTTCTTGCCGAGGTCAACCGGGGTGTTGCCGCGCTTTTCAAGCTCGATGATGAACGACGCGATGAACTTGTCCGTAGCGAATTTACTGGTGGTGTCATCGCGAAGACCTGTCAGCAGGTCCGACATGACCTCCTTTTTATCGGGCTTTATCTCAGGGTCGAGGGCCTCGATGACGAAAGCCAGCATCCCGCCCACCCGCAGATGGCTTTCGCCTCGTGCCTGCAGCGAGGCGAGCAACCCGACCTGTCCCGCCTGCAGAGACTGCCCGATGCTCGGGTTCGTCGGCTCCCGGAAAACCTGCCCGTTGATGTCGGTGATCGTGATGCCGGCCAGGTTGACCGCGGTGGCGAGCGCGGCAATCCCCTCCGGGCCGCCCTTCATCACCTGCTCGGCGAGCGTTGCGGCGGCCTTGCTGTCGCCGGCCTTGACCGGGACCGGCTCACCGATCCGCTCGGTGTCGATCCCCGTCGTCTCGAACGGCTGATCAAGAGCGTTGCCGGACTGCTGGGGAGCCTTGGTGGTGCAGCTCGCCAGCAGGACCGACGTGACGGCGAGCAGCGCGATCCCGCGAAGGAAGGAGCGCTGGGATCTCATCGGCTCGCCGCCACCTTGCCGACCTCGATGGCGAGGTCCTTGTCAAAGTTAAACGCGTCCCCGGCATCCGGGATGACGATGATGTGCAGGAAGTACGGCTTCCCGGCCGGCTGGACGAACAATCCGTACTTGTTGTCCCAGTACGCCGACTCCCCGACGCCGCTCACCTTCTCGCCGTCATAGCGTTCCACGGTTTCGTCAAAGTGCTTCGCGGGTCGCACGGAGACGTTGGCCGAGGCGAAGTCCTCACTCGTGTGGGTGCAGTAGCCCAGCAACGAGCCGGACGCGTCCATCGTCTCCGTCTTCTCTACCGGCTTCTTCATGACCGCGGTGAAGTCGTCGGGGGTGAAGAGCGCACACGCGTCGACCGGCTTGCCCATGAGATCCATCGAGGAGCCATCGGTCGATGCGCCCTCCGGTACGCCGGGTAGGTCGCTCACATCGTTCCCGCCGCCACAGCCAGCCAGCGCCAGCACCAGCGCCGCCGCCAGCCCGACGGCACGCACGTTCCACCCAGTCTTATATCCCACTTGGTTGTCTCCTTCTGAGAACTCAGCCCCGACATCCAACCGCAGCGGAGCCCGCACCAACACCGGGAAATCCCTTGATCACATGAGGCGTACGGCCACCCGCTTGATCACCAGGTCTATGGTCTGCCCATGGTTTGCGGTCGTGATCGCGAGTTGGCGCGATTGGAAGCGGTCATCACCGCCGCCCGTAACGGACGGACCGAGGTGCTGGTCGTCGCAGGTGAAGCGGGCATCGGCAAGACCGCACTGCTCGACATGGCCACTCGGTTCGCAGCGGGCATGCGTCTGCTGCGCACCACCGGGCTGCCGGCCGAGGCGCAGATCGGCTTCGTCGGTCTTGTCGACTTACTAACACCGGTCCTCGAGCACCGCTCCCGGCTGCCACCAACCCAGCGTCACGCGGTCGAACACGCCCTCGCCGTGGACTCTGTTCCAGCCCGATCGGAGGGCGACAACCCACTCGCCCTGCGCGCCGCCACGCTGGCACTACTCGCCGCAGCCGCGGAGGAGGCACCGATCCTCGTGGTGGTGGACGATGCCCAGTGGGTCGATCAGGAATCCCTCGACACGCTGCTCTTCGCTGCCCGTCGACTCTCCGCCGACCGCATCGGCTTTCTGTTCGGCGTACGCATGCCCGCGGGCGCTCCACCCGGAGCCGCCCCACCAGTACCCGCCTTGGCCGGCTTCCCTCTCCTGCACCTCACGGGGCTGGACCAGGAAACCAGTTCAGCGCTGCTCGCGGCCGCGGCGCCCCACCTGACCGACCCGCTCGTCCGTGACGCCGTGCTCGCCACTGCCGCAGGCAACCCCCTCGCCCTGCAGGAAATTCCCCGACTACTCGACACCGACCCCCTGGCCAGCGCAGCCCTCGCAGGCCCGCTTCCGGTCGGGCACACGATCCGCCAGTCCGTCGGGAAAACGCTTGCTGAACTGAACGGCGACACCCGCACCGCGCTGCTCGTCGCCGCTGCTTCCCAAGATTCGTCCTGGGCTGACGTCCCGGTTGCCTTGGCAGAATTCGGGCTCACCCTCACCGACCTCGAACCGGCCGACGAAGCCGGCCTGATCCACCTCGGTGCAGGGTGGGGATTCCGCCACCCATTGATCCAGGCGGCGGTGTACCACGAAGCACCGACCACGCTCCGCCGAGCCGCGCACCGGGCCCTCGCGGCTGCCGCCCGGGGGCAACGGGCCGCTGAGGTACGGGCCGGACATCTCGCCGCCGCCGCCACCGGCCCCGACCCGACGGTGGCCGCCGCACTGGTTGAGGCCGGCCGTGCCGCCAACGCCCGAGGCGCATGGCGGACCGCGATGATCGCTTTTCGGCGGGCGGCACACTTCACCATCGACCCGGACCTGCGTACGCTCCACCTCCTGTCGGCGGCGCAGGCGGCGCTCCTCGCCGGGTCACCCGCCGCCGCCGACATCGCCGATGAGGTGCTGTCCATGGCGCCCGATCCGCTGACCCGGGCCCGCGCGCACCGCATTCGCGCCACACTATGGAACGTGCACGGCGATGCCCGCCGTGCGGCCCTGCTGCTCCTGGCCGAAGCCGATCGGATCGACCACGTCAACCAGGAACTTGCCGTACAGATGCGGCTCGACGCCACCGTCGCCGCACTGCACTGCGGCAACCTCGAGTTGGCGGACACGGCCGCCCGTGACGTTGTCGAAGGCTCCGCAGCGGTCAACGGCGAGTTTCTGGTGGCGGCACGGGTCGTCCATGGCTGGGTGCGGTGGTGCCGGGCCGAAGCCGACCCGGAGGAGCCGTTCGGGGTGCCGCTGGCCGAGGTGCTGGCCCGAATCCCGGACGGCCCCGGAGCGCTACCGTTCACGATGCTCGCCCTGCCATGGATGGAGTGCTACGACGAGACCCGCGAGGTGCTCGACCGAATCCAGCACCGCGGTAACCTGTCACCCGACCTGCTGTCGTTCTACCCGATCATCGACGCCGACCTGGCGTTCCGCACCGGTCAGTGGGCTACCGGAATCGCTGCCGCCACCGAAGGAGCCCGGCTCGCCGGCCACCTGGGTTTTCACAACACCCAGGCGCGTGCGCTGACGCTGGTGGCGCAATTCCAGGCCGCCATGGGCCGGTCCGACGAATGTGAGCGGCAGGTGGCGCAGGCCGCAGAGCTTGCCCAGTCTTCCGGCCTGGTCCCGGTCGAGGTCTTCGGCGCGGCGGCGCTCGGCCTGCTGGCCATCGGCCTGCGCGACTACGAAACGGCGGCGGCACAGTTCGGCCTGGTCCGGGCCAGCCTTGAAGCGGTCGGGGTTCTACACCCCGGCATCCTGCCCTGGGCCACGGACCTGATCGAAGCACTGCATCGGACCGGCGCCACCGAGTCAGCCGAACAACTGCTGGTGGAGCACGAGCGGAGGATCGCCCGCACCCGGTACCGCACCGGAGAGATCGCTGCCCTACGCTGCCGAATCATCCTCGGCCATACCGACGAAGAGCTCGAACCCGTTATCAAGAAGCTCGGGTACAACAGCCCGGTCCCGGCCCCCTTCGAACAGGCTCGGCTGCTGCTGGCGTACGGCGAACACCTACGGCTGAGCGGACGGCGGGTTGCGGCCCGGAGGCCGCTGCGGGACGCGGGGATGGTGTTCTCCCGGCTGGGCGCCACCCCATGGGCGGAGCGGGCCGCCGCCGAACTGCGGGCCGCCGGCGGTCGGGGCGCACCCGCCGTCGGATCGCCCGTCGATCAGTTGAGCCCGCAGGAGCGGCAGGTCGTGCGGCAGGTGGCACGGGGTGCCCGCAACCGGGAGATCGCCACGGCGCTGTTTCTGAGTCCGAAGACGGTGGAGGGGCACCTGAGCAGCGTCTACCGCAAGCTGGGCATCCGTTCCCGTGCCGAACTCGTCGCCCAGATGGCCGGTACCGAACACGCCTGAGGCGCCATCACGGTCATGCGAAGAATTGGATGGCCGCGCACGTCCGTCCCGGGTGGGCTCAATGTCCGGTACGTCTCCGCTAGTCCCGCAGTGGGCGGTGATGACATCCAAGTGATCGGCCCGGCGCAGGGTGGAATCCTCGGCGGGCCGGGATCGTTGTACATGGTGTTGCCCGCAGTAGCGACCCGTCGATAGCCGGCGCGGTGGATCCGGCGGAATACCGGGCGGGCCACCGATGTTGTTATCCCCCGTACGACCGCAGCACGCCCCCCTCTCGTGGTGGCGGGCGGGAGCCCGGAATGCCGGGCCGGACGCGGTCGTTGTATTCACCTGATGCCCGCAGCACCGATCCGGTAGCGCGGGCGTTTCCTCTCTCCTGAGACTTCTTCTTTTTCCCAGTTTTCTTTTGAGCACCTTTTTGTGGTGCTTGCACGCCCCCTTTTGTGTCCCCCAGACGTCGGGGCGTGCCGATCTGGATGGAGCTTTGAACATGAACAAGATTCTGCGTAAGACCGCCCTGACCGTTGCCGGTCTGGCTTTCACCGGCGGCGTGTTCGCCGGCCCCGCACTGGCCGACCAGGCGGCTGCGGCCCCGGCCACCAAACCCGTCGCCGCGGCTGTGCAGGCTGACAAGCCGGCCAAGGAGAAGCTGATCCCGAACGGTACGCAGGGCAAGCAGTCGCGTATCGACATCAGCGACGAGCAGCGCGACAACGTCAAGGCGATCATCGCCGCGACGAAGAAGTCCGGCATGGACGAACAGGCCGCAGTCGTGGCGATCGCCACCTCGCTGCAGGAGTCCAAGCTGGAGAACCTGGGCCACCTGGGCGAGCGGAACGACCACGACTCGCAGGGGCTGTTCCAGCAGCGTCCCTCCTCGGGCTGGGGCACGGTGGAGCAGATCACCAACCCTGAGTACTCGACCACCGCGTTCCTCAAGGGCCTGAAGAACGTGAAGGGCTGGAAGGACATGCCGCTGACCGAGGCCGCCCAGACCGTGCAGGTGTCGGCGCACCCGTTCCTCTACGCCCAGTGGGAGAACCAGGCCGCTGACCTGGTCGCCGAGCACTGGAACAACAGCTGAATCAACTGATATCCGACCGCTGGCCGGGACCCGATCAGGGTCCCGGCCAGCGTCGCTTTACGTGCCACCATCAAATCCGGCGGGTGTGATCCACTCCATTTTATGGAAATGGGGGTAACAACGTGAGTCGGATAGCCCAACTTCCGTGATGTCGAGTCGATCAACCCTCGCAGCGGCGTCAGGGGCGCTGGTGAGCAGGTCGCCGGGGGTGCAGCCGAGCGCGTCACAGATCGCAGCCAAGGTGGAGAAACGGATGGCGCGCGCACGGCCGTTTTTGAGCACGGACAGGTTGACCACGGTGATCCCGGTGCACTGTCACCGCCACCCGCAGCCGTGCCACCATCGCCAGCTCCCCACCTGCTGAACGAACTCTCAGCATTCAGGGTGCATATCGATATTCGATATGTCAACGAGGCTCAGCCGATAGCCGACCCTGGCCTCTCGCCCAGGAAAACCAGCGACGCCAACGCTTCCAGCCGCGAAGCGCTAGGCAGCAGCCTCAGCTTCACGGTCGGCCTGCCAGGGATAGCGCATGGCCCTCAGCCGGGCGACGTGGTCCAGATGCCAGCGGCGGTGCCAGTCGTCGCTGGCCTCATCGGCCCAGCGTTGCACCTCCGCGATACGCGATTCATGCTCAGCAACCAGGGCCTCACGCATAGCACGGATGTGTTCGTCGGCACTCATGCTCACATCAGGCTCCCAGCCGCTCATCGAGCCGACCCAGCGCGTAGCGGTTCTCCTCGATTCGGATCCGATAGAACATCATGTTCTCCTCATACGAGGCGATGATCTGGCGGTCCTTCTCAATCTGTTCAACGAGGCGCATCCGTTCGAACTCGTCGCGCTCCTGGGGGGTGGTCACGGCACAGACGATACCGGCAGCGACCGACACCATACAGGCCGAGCGTATCCGCGCCTCGCCGGACCGCGATGGCGGCGAATGGCGATGGGTCCAGGCGAGGAAACGCTCGAAGAGGGTTTTCGGGTCGGGTCCGCCGTGTGGGTTGAGCCGGTGCAGGTCGGCGGCGGCGTCGAAGAGCTGCAGGTTCAGGTAGATGGCGAGTGCCACCGGGTCCTCGGCGTACTCGTACCGCAGCGCCAGCCGGGCCGGCGAGCAGAGCCACGACGCAGCGCAGACCCGGCACCGCCAGAGCGGACGCGCTGGCAGGTGGGGGCGTACGCGCGGGCTGGTCACCAGCGGGCGCCGTTCGTGCGCGGGTGGTGCCACCGCCCACACAAGCGCTCTTCACCGGTGAACTTCGCCGCGCCCGGGCGGCTCTCGGGCTCTCCCAGGACGCGCTCGCTCAGAAAATCAACTATTCGACCTCCAGGTCGAGCGCCAGGTGGCCGCCCGGATCGAACGCCAGGCGGTGCTGGCGCGCGACGAACCGCCGCAGTTCGTCGCGGTGCTCGACGAATACGTGCTGCGCCGCGCGATCGGCGGGCCGGCGGTGATGCGCGAGCAACTCCGGCACCTGGTCGGGCTCGGCCGGAAAACCCCTGGTGCACCTGCACATCGTGCCGGCCTCGGCCGGCGCCTACGCCGGCCTCAACGGCGCCTTCGTCATCGCTACTCCGCCGAAAGGTGACGAGGTGGCGTACCTGGACAACCAGCTCAAGGGCCACATCGTGGCGCGCGCCGCCGACGTACTATCGCTGCGACGGACCTGGGAGGCCGCGCGGGCGGAGGCGCTGCCGCGCCGGCGGAGCCTCGACCTGATTGCGGCGGCGGCAGAGCAATGGACCTGACCGGCGCCCGATGGCGCAAGAGCACCCGCAGCAGCGGCAACGGGGGCAACTGCGTGGAGGTCGCCGACAACCTACCCGGCGTGGTCGGCGTCCGCGACAGCAAGGATCGGCACGGCACGGCCCGGCCCTGACCTTCACCCCCGCCGCCTGGCGCGCCTTCCTCACGGCCACCAAGCACCGCTGGCACATCCGGCCGCCCGTCGCCGACACACGCCGAGGCCGCCTGGGGCCGGGGGCGGTCAGGCGGCCGGCTCGAGGATCAGCCGCCCAGGCGGCGGATCATGTTCATGATGGTTTCGACCTGGGCCCCGCCCTTGATCGGATAGTTGGTGGCGCCCAGGTATCCCCACCAGTCCCAGCAGCCGTTGGGGTTGACCCCCGTGGCGATCGCCTGCGGATACAGCACGATGGTGTTGTTGGTGTCGGCGTACTGGTTGAGGTTGGCTCGGTCGACGAAGGCGGTGCCTACCGCGCCGTGCCCTTGCCCGCAGCCGTGCAGCGTGACCAGCAGCCGGCACGACTGGCCGGCGGCGCACGACGCCGGCACGTACGCGAATCCGTTCGTGTCCATGCTCAGGCCGGGCACGTACCCGTTGACCGCGAAAGTGTTCTGGCTGAACCGGATCAGCGTGCCGCCCAACGGCCCGGTGTTGGGGGCGTTGACCGAGCCGAACAGCTTGCGCAGTAATGCATTCTGCGGGTCCGTGCCGCAGTTGTTCAGGTACGGCGACGCGGTGGCCGAGCAGGAGTTCACGCCGTACGGGGTCACCCAGGCGTGCCCGGCCGCCGAGCCGCTGTCGTACTGCACGGCGGCGCCGAAGTGCTGGTAGTAGCGCATCAAGTCGTCGTTGACCGACTTCTTGAGGGTGTTGTCGTTGTTGCCGTGAAACAGGTAGACGGGCTGGCCGGAGAGGTTACCGACCGGGTCGATCCAGCCGTAGGACGCCCACGTGCGGGTGTAGGACTGCAAGCTCGTCAGGTAGGTCGGCCAGATGTTGTCCATACAGCCGTACAGGGCCTGGTACGCATTGTTCTGTGCGCAGTAGTAGGGGCCTGCGGCGAAGAGCGCCGCACCCTTGATGCGCCCCGAATATGCCACCTGCAACTGGGTCGCCATGTAACCACCGGAAGAGACGCCGGCGACGTAGACCCGCGACACGTTGTAGGTTTTCAGCGAGCCAGACACCGGGGTCTTGGTGTACGGGGTGGCGGCCTGGGCCGGGGTCGCCATGCCCAGCGCCAGCAGCAGCATCACGACGGTGCCGGTGGCGGCGCGTGCGAGGAATCTCATGATCTCCTCCTTTATCGAAGGTGGGCGATCAGCCCGCGTGGCGCAGACCGTAGGTGCCTGTCGTGCCGGCCGACATCCGCGCCGTCCACATATCTCGACTACCTGCTGTGGTGATTCTTCGTTGTGGCCAGCCAGAGCCGGCCGTGGAGGCCCTATCGCTTCTGCCTGCTGCCGGCCAGGATCACCACCATCACCGCCATGCCGGAGAGCAGGGATACCCCGTGCAGATCACGCGCGGCCGCCAGGGCAAAGGTGCAGACCACGGTGCCGGCCAGTGCAATCCGCTCGGCATTGCGCACCCTGGCCCGCCGCAGGCCAGATAGGAAGAGGCCCGCGGCCAGGCACGCCACTCCGGCGGCGAAGAGCCCACTGAATCCCCAGCCGGTGAGCGCCGCGAGGTAGTAGATCACCGGATGGGCGACCAGCCACGGCGTAGGGGCGGGGGCCACGAGCAGCGCGACGGCCATGCCGCCGGCCAGCCCACAAATGGCGATGGAGGCTCCGCCCCCAGGTTCATGCCAGGCGTACGCAGCGACCTGCCCGCCCAACGTTCCGGCAGCGAAGAGCACCGCCCAGCGCCAGCGGCCGAGCAGCCACTCGCCGAGCAGCCCGATGAGCGCCAATGCGACGAGGTTGGCAAGTATCTGATGCCAGCCCAGCGTCTGCACCAGCAGCGGGGTCACCCACCGCCACCACTGCCCCTGCGCCAGCGCCGCACCGTCCCGTTCCAGCACCGGCACCACGGCCGGGGCCGCGTACTGCACGATCGCCGCCACCACCGCAACGGCCAACGCGGTCACGGTCAGGACCGGAGCCCGCCGAACCACGAAGCCGCTCGGCACCTCAACCACGCCCACCCCCGCTCGGCCTGTCACCACCGCCCCCGATGGTCTCTCAGGCCACCACCAGCGATCCAGCGAGCACCACCATCAGCAGGCCTACCACGCCGTCCAGCACCCGCCAGGAGATCGGGCGGGCCAGCAGCGGAGCGAGTCGGCGGGCTCCGACGCCGATCGCGGTGAACCAGACCGCGCTCGCCAGCGCGGCAGCGGCCCCGAACGCCCACTGGTGGCGGTACTGATTGGCCACTGATCCGAGCAGCAGCACCGTGTCCAGGTAGACGTGCGGATTGAGGTAGGTGAAGGCCAGGCAGGCCAGGATCGTGGCCCGGAGCGTCGTCGGCTGCCCATTCGTCGGTACGAGGCTGCCGGGCTGTAACGCCCGGCGGAACGCGAGTGCCGCGTAGCAGAGCAGGAAGGCGGCTCCACCCCAGCGGACCGCGGTGAGGGCGGTGGGTTGCCGGGCGATGGCGGCACCGAGGCCGGCTACGCCGACCGAGATCAGCAGCGCGTCGGAGGCGGCACAGGTCAGTACGACCGGCCAGACGTGTTCCCGGCGCAGCCCCTGCCGGAGGACGAAGGCGTTCTGCGCTCCGATGGCGGCGATGAGCCCCATCGACGCGGCGAATCCGGCGAGGGCAGAGGTGATCATGAGGCGAAGCTACCGTCGGGCCGAGGCCCACTCCAGCTAAACTTTTTTCCGGCTCATTAGAATTTTTCATCGTGAGAATCGACTCGCTTCAGCTGACCACCTTCGCGGCGGTGATCCAGGAAGGCAGCTTCGAGGCGGCGGCCCGCGCGCTGCACATCACCTCCTCCGCGGTCAGTCAGCGGATCAAAGCCCTGGAACAGACCGTCGGGCAGGTGCTCGTACGCCGCAGCAAGCCGTGCCAGGCCACGGAAGCGGGACAACCGCTGCTCCGGCTGGCCGGTCAGCTCGCCCTGCTGGAGCGCGAGGCGCTCGACGCCGCGCGAGGCTCGCTCGCCGGAACCGCACCCCGGACCCGCGTCCCGGTCGTGGTCAACGCCGACTCGCTGGCCACCTGGTTCCTGCCCGCCTTGGCCGCGCTGCCGCCGGACCTCTCGCTCTGCTTCGATCTACGGGAGGACGACCAGGACCACACCGCTGACCTGCTCCGCGACGGTTCGGTCATGGCGGCGGTGACAGCCCAGCACCACGCGGTGCAGGGCTGCCAGGTGGAGCGACTCGGGTCGATGCGCTACCTGGCGGTGGCCACACCCGAACTGGTGGCCGAACATCTTCCCGACGGCGTCACCGCAGCCGCCCTCGCCACGACGCCGATGGTGGTGTTCAACCGCAAGGACCAGCTGCAACGCCGCTTTCTGCGTACGCTGACGCGCCGCCAACTGGACCCGCCCGTGCACTACGTACCCTCCGTCTCGGGCTTCAACGCGGCGATCCGGCTCGGGCTGGGCTGGGGCATGGTTCCCGAACAGTTCGCCAACGCGGACCTTGCGGCCGGACGCTGTGTCGAACTGGTGCCGGGCCGCTATCTGGATGTTCCGCTGTACTGGCAGCACTGGCGGCTGGACTCGACGCTGCTTCAGGTGCTCACCACGTCGGTCAAGGCCACCGCTGCCGTCGCCTTACGCTGACGCCGACGACGGCGGCACCCAGCCCTTTCGAGGAAGGCGGGCCTACCCGGCCGGCGCCGTTACCCCGACTTCAGGCGAATAGGCAACGGACCGATCTTGGCGAGGAAGCGGGTGAGGTGAGGGTCGAACTGGGCCGGATCGGCGGCGCGTATCTCCGCTGTCAGCCACCAGCGGGCTTCCCGGAACTCGGTCTGATCAAACACCATCCGCTGCCGGCGGTGGACGGACAGGACGTACCAGAGACTGGCGTCGGTGTGGACATCAACGCCGACGGTACGGGTGACCGTCAGGAAGACCGGCCGCTCACCGATGTTGCTGTCCGCGTCGATCCCCAACTCCTCCTGCGCCTCACGGCGGGCGGTCTGGGTCGGATGTTCGTCCGGATCGACGTGGCCACCGGGTGGGAGCCAGAGGCCAGCCTTGAGGTGGTTCACCAACAGGACGCTGCCGTCTACGGGATCGACCGGCACCACGTACGAAACGAGGTGACGCCGCGGCGTCGCCGGCTTCACCCGACGGAAGACGTCGTCGGTGGTTTTCAGCCACCGCAGGGTCTCCGCCCGATGCTCGGCTTCCAACTCGTCTCCCGCCGCCAGGCCGGAGACCAGATCGTGGACCACCGCAACAGATGCACGCACGCGTCAATCCTCGCAGCAAGCTCTGACACTCAGCCACAAGTGAAACAACAGCGCTAGCGATGCTGTTTACAAAAACGTATACTTACTACATGACCACCATGATGCGAGTAAGCCGCGAAACCAGGGAACGGGTGCTCCGAGTCGCCGAAGAAGACTACGGCGGCGCGAGCGCCGACGAAGCCATTCGGCGGCTGCTGGACGAACATTGGCAGGCCAAGGCGATCGCCGCAATGGACCAGTTCCGGGCGGAAGATCCGGAGGGGTGGGCCGAGTACCTCGCTGAATCCCACGAAGGGCAGACGATCGAGGCCCCGATAACCGAACCGTGGGATGAAAACGCGTGAGCCAGGGCATCAACCCGTGGGAAATCTGGTGGCTTGACTTCGATCCCATACAGGGCCGAGAGCAGGCCGGGCAACGGCCCGCTCTGGTGGTGTCATCCCGGTTTCACCTAGCGCTGACCGGAGGAGCGCTGGTCACCGTACTTCCCCTAACCACACGAGAGCGCCCTGGCTGGCTGCATCGGGTACGGATCGACATCTCTGGCAAGCGCACCGGCTGGGTGATCACCGAGCAACCGCGTACGGTCTCGGCCACCCGACTGACCGGCCGCGCCCCGATTTATCGCCTACATCCCGAGCAGATCGCCGAGGTCCGCTCGATCCTGCAGAAGATGATTGACCTCTGATGCGAGGCGCTGGACCCGTTCCTACCCTGCGACACCACTTGACACGAACACCGTCGTACACATGTTCTATCCACAGGCTGTGGATAGAACATGTGTCCAAAGAAAGGACCCGGAACGCCGGAGTGTCAGCCTCGCCCCGGTTTGGGCACTGTCGCCCCCTCACCGTCGCTGAGGGGGCGGCAGCCTTCCCGCGTCAGGCAGGGATGATGTCAGCGACGATGCAGCTGATGTTGTCGGTCGCGCCGGCCTCGTCAGCCCGGCCCATCAGCTTGTCGGCAACCTGGTCCGGCCCTGCCGTCGACCGCAACGTGCTGTGCAGTTCGGCGGTCGGGAGCGCGGTGTAGAGGCCGTCGCTGCAGAGCAGGAAACGGTCCCCGGCCTGGATGGGGTGGATCGACAGGTCGGGCTGAACCGCTGCCCCTTCAGTCAGAGCACGGGCGAGCAGCGCCCGCTTCGGGTGGTTCTCGGCCTCGGCCGGACTGAGCTGGCCGGCGTCGACGAGCAGCTGGACGTAGCTGTGGTCGCGGGTGAGTTGGCGCAGCTCGCCGTCGCGCAGCAGGTAGATCCGGGTGTCGCCGATGTGCGCGACACCGATCCGGTCGTCCGCCTGCAGCAGCGCCGTGACGGTGGTGACGGCCTGCCCCTCCGGATCATCGGCGGCGATATCGCGCACCGCTCGATGGGCGATGCCGACGGCGGCGGCAAGGGCGTCCAACATCCCGTCAGTGTGCTGGCCGGTGCCGGCCAGAGCGGTGACGGCCGCGGTGCTGGCGGCAGCCCCATTACTGCCCCGCATCCCGTCCGCAACCGCGAGAACGCGTCCGTCGGCGTGGACGGCGTCCTCGTTGCTGCTGCGGTTCGGGCCGGTCGCCGTACGGGCGGCATAGCGCAGTGCCAACGTGGTCATGAGAGTGCTCCTCCCGGAGAGTTCCTCGATGAGGAGCGCGGCGCGTTGCCCACGTGCGGTCGTCTCCGCCAGCACCTGCTCCCAGTAGGCGGCGACCTCAGCGGCCGCCGCGGTGGGGGCCAGCGCGACCACGCGTCGGATGTCAGCCAACGGCATCTCGATCTCCCGCAGCCGGGAGATCGTCCGGGCCTGCAGCAGCTGATCCGGGTGGTAGTAGCGGTACCCGTTGCTGCTGTCCACTGCGGCTGGTCGCAGCAGGCCCAACTGGTCGTAGAACCGCAACGCTTTGGCCGACAGCCCGGTCGCCTTGGCGAAGGCGCCGATCGTGAGCAGGTCCACCGTGTCTCCTCACCCCGGCCGGTCAGCCGGTTGCCCACGATGCTGCGGCTTTCCCTTCGGGGAAGGTCAACCGTCGCTCACCGATCGATAACCGCCGCAGTGATTCTTGGCGAGTTTCCGTTCGGTCCGAACGGAAACTCGCCAAGAATCACGAGTCGGGGCATCAGACGGCACCGGTGGGCCGGCTTCTGGGCTCAGCGTTCGAGGATCGCGGTGACACCCTGGCCGCCGGCGGCGCAGATCGAGATCAGGCCGCGGGCGGAGCCCTTCTCGGCGAGCAGCTTCGCCAGGGTCGCCACGATCCGGGCGCCGGTGGCGGCGAACGGGTGCCCAGCGGCCAGCGACGAGCCGTTGACGTTCAGCTTCGACCGATCGATCGAGCCGAGCGGTGCGTCGAGCCCCAGCCGCTCCTTGCAGAACTCTGCCGACTCCCAGGCGGCCAGGGTGGCCAGCACCTGCGAGGCGAACGCCTCGTGGATTTCGTAGAAGTCGAAGTCCTGCAACGCCAGCCCGGCCCGGGCGAGCAGTCGCGGCACCGCGTACGTCGGGGCCATTAGCAGCCCCTCGTCTCCGTGCACGAAGTCGACGGCGGCGACCTCCGAGAAGGAGAAGTAGGCCAGCACCGGCAGGCGGTGCGCGGTCGCCCACTCCTCGGAGGCGAGCAGTACGGTCGCCGCACCGTCGGTGAGCGGCGACGAGTTACCCGCCGTCATGGTGGCCTGATCGGCGTCCGGGCCGCGGGTGCCGAAGACCGGCTTCAGGGCGGCGAGCTTCTCCAGGGAGGTGTCGGGGCGCAGGTTCTGGTCCCGGGCCAACCCGAGGTACGGGGTCATCAGGTCGTCGAAGAAGCCGCGCTCGTACGCGGCGGCGAGCCGCTGGTGCGAGGCGAACGCCAACTCGTCCTGGGCCGTCCGTTCGATGCCCCAACGGCGTGCGGTGATCGCGGCGTGTTCGCCCATCGACAGGCCGGTGCGGGGCTCGGCGTTGCGGGGGGTCTCCGGCCGGAACGGGTGGGTGGGGCGAAGCTTCGCCGCCGCCTTCATCCGGGCCCCGAACGACCGGGCGGCGTTCATCTCCAACAGGGTGCGGCGGAGCTCCTCGTTGAGCGCCAGCGGCGCGTCGGAGGTGGTGTCCACCCCGCCGGCGATGCCCACCTCGATCTGCCCGAGAGCGATCTTGTTGGCGACCAGGATCGTCGCCTCCAGGCCGGTGCCGCAGGCCTGCTGCAGGTCGTACGCCGGGGTGTGCGGGTCCAGCCGCGACCCGAGCACCACCTCGCGGGTGAGGTTGAAGTCGCGGGAATGCTTGAGCACCGCCCCGGCAACCACCTCGCCCATCCGCTGCCCGGCCAGCCCGAACCGTGCGATCAGCCCGTCGAGCGCCGCGCCGAGCAGGTCGTGGTTGGAGGCGCGGGCGAAGCGCCTGTTGGACCGGGCGAACGGGACCCGGTTACCGCCGATGATCGCTACCCGTCGGATACTCCGCACGACCCGCCTCCTTGGATCTGGGCTTGCATCTAACCTACCCGCCAGTAGGCTACGCCTATGGGTGACAGGTACGCGAGCTTCGCCAACTCAGGTCCCGGCCGAGCACTGGTCAAACGGCTCGGCCTGCCCAATCCGCCGCAACTGCGCCGCTACCGGCCGGGTGATCCCCTCGTCCCCGGACCGGTTGTGCTGGACGCCGCCTCCGGTGGTCGACTCCGCGAACCGGTGGCCAAACTGCTGCAGGCCGCCGGGGTCGAGCTTCGCGATCCCGCCACGCTCGCCCCGGATCCGACGACCGGCCAGACGGCGCGCAACGGGGCCCTCATCTACGACGCCACCGGCATCACCGACTCGGCCGACCTGCGTCGCCTCTACGACTTCTTCCACCCGCAGGCCCGTTCGCTGCTCCCCTCCGGCCGGGTGATCATCTTCGGTACGCCCCCGGAGGCGTGTGGCTCGCCCCGGGAGGCGACCGCCCAGCGGGCGCTGGAGGGGCTGACCCGCAGCCTCGGCAAGGAGTTCGGCCGGGGCAGCACCGCCCAACTCGTCCACGTCGCGCCGGGCGGCGAGCCCGCCGTCGAGTCGACCCTGCGTTTCCTGCTCTCCGGGAAGTCGGCGTACGTCTCCGGCCAGGTGATCCGGGTCGGTGCGGCCGAGCCGGTCAGCCTGGACTGGGAGCGGCCGCTGGACGACAAGGTGGTGCTGGTCACGGGTGCGGCCCGCGGGATCGGCGCGGAGGTGGCGCGGGTGCTGGCCCGCGACGGGGCACACGTGGTGGCGCTCGACCTGCCCGCCGCCGGCGACGCGCTCGCGGCGCTGGCCAACGACATCGGCGGTACGACCCTGCAACTCGACCTGACCAGCGCAGACGCACCGCAGCGGCTGGCCGACTACGTCGCCGAACGGCACGGGCGGCTCGATGTTGTGGTGCACAACGCGGGCATCACCCGAGACAGGACGATCGCCAGGATGGACGCCGACCGCTGGGACAGCGTCCTCGACATCAACCTCTCCAGCCAGGAGCGGGTCAACGACGTACTGCTGGAACGCAATCTGATCCCCGACGGCGGGCGACTCGTCGGCGTCTCCTCGATCGCCGGGATTGCCGGCAACCGGGGGCAGACCAACTACGCCACCTCGAAGGCCGGGGTGATCGGCCTGGTGCAGTCGATGGCGCCGGTGCTCGCCGAGCGGGGCATCACCATCAACGCCGTCGCGCCCGGGTTCATCGAGACCCGGCTGACCGCGCGGATGCCGATGATGCTGCGCGAGGCGGGGCGGCGGATGAACAGCATGGCGCAGGGCGGCCTGCCCATCGACGTAGCCGAAACGGTCGCCTGGTTCGCCTCACCGGGCTCCGGTGGTCTGACCGGCAATGTGGTCCGCGTCTGCGGCCAGAGCCTGTTGGGAGCTTGAGACGGATGTCCACTGTCGAATTCACCCGGATGCCGGGCACCGGGGCGCTCTACCGGCGGGCGGCCCTCAAGCTGGTGCCGGGGCTGGGCGGGAAGCCGCGGGAGGCGCTGCCGGAACGCGACCTGGTGCTGCGGGGTGCCACCGTCGACCGGGCCCACCTGGCCGACTACAACCGGGTCTGCGGATTCCGGCTCGGCGACACCCTGCCGGCGACGTACCCGCACATCATGGCCTTCCCCCTGGCCCTGGAGCTGATGACGGCACCCGACTTTCCGCTCCCGCTGGTCGGGCTGGTGCACCTGGCAAACCGGATCACCGTGGCGCGGCCGATCGATGCGGGCGAGACGCTCGACCTGGCCGTGCACGCCGCCGACCTGCGGCCGCACGACCGGGGACACCAGGTCGACGTGGTCGCCACCGCCACCGTCGCGGACGAGGTGGTCTGGCGGGGCGTCTCGACGTACCTGCGCAAAGAGCGCACCGCCGCCAAGAGCGGGCGGCGCGAGGCGGGTGAGCGGCCCGCGCCGCCCGCCCCCACCGCACAGTGGCGGGTAACGCCACGGGTCGGTACGGACTACGCCCGCGTCTCCGGCGACCGCAACCCGATCCACACCTCGCGGCTGGGGGCCCGGCTGCTCGGCTTCCCCCGCCCGATCGCCCACGGCATGTGGAGCAAGGCCCGCTGCCTGGCCGCACTGGAGAACCGGCTCCCCGACGCCTACACAGTGGATGTCGCGTTCAAGCTGCCGATCCTGCTGCCCAGCACGGTGGCATTCAGCGCCGCCCCGGCCGGCGACACCCGCTCCTGGAGCTTCGCCCTGCACTCCGCCCGCTCCGGCAAACCCCACCTGACCGGCTCGATCTGCTAGCGGCGGACGGGGGAGCCCTCCGGCGTAGATCTCTTCCTTGCGGTCGGGAACTTCGGCTTCTGCCGCCGTCCTCCCCCTAACCGTCGCCACAATTTAGGGGGCTGATACCGATGTGGCGGGGACCGGTCGGAGCGAAGCTCACTGCATAACCCGCCAACCGGGTGGGTCCGCTGCAAGGAGCCAATCCGATGGCCGTAGACGTGTATTCGATGCTCGTGCAGTTCGTGCAAAACCTCCTCACCGACCGCGACGCCGCTGTCCAGTACGTTCAGGACCCGTACGGCACGCTCGCCGTGCAGGGCATCACCGACAACGACCTGTCCGGCTGCAACATGCAGCAGGTCGTCGGTGAGGCGCTCGGCTCGCCGGGCGTACCGGAAGCGACGCGCTCCGCGCTGCAGCCCTACAGCGGCGGTGGGTCGGCTCCGGCACACCACCACCCGGTGCAGCCGCCGCCGGCGCAGGGCCACCACGCCCCGGTGGAGAACGTGGTGCAGCACCTGAACTACGTCACCTACGTGACGTACGAGGGTGACGAGAACATCACCCAGCAGCTCATCAACATCGACAACTCGACCAACATCGACAACTCGGTGAATGTGGACATCGATGTCGATGGCAACCTGCACGGCGGCATCGACATCGACATCGACACCACCAACGTCAACGCGACCGGTGACGGGGCGGTGGCGAACGCCGGTGACGGCGACGTGAACGCGGCGACCGGTGACGGCGCCCAGATCATCGATGGCGACAACCACGGCCAGGCCAACACGGGCGACGGCTCCGTTCAGGTCGGTGGCAGCACCGACGGCACGGTGATCAACTTCGGTGCGGGGGACGTCACCAACGTCAACGACACCCACGTCCAGGATGGAGCCATCGCGGTCGGCGGCGACGCCACCAACGTGTCGGGCAACACCCTCGGGGACGGCTCGGCGATCGCCCTCGGTGGTGACGCGAGTGGCCACAACGAAGAGACCACGACCACGACGGTCATCACCGACATCGACACCACCACGAACACCAACATCGACCAGGACTACAGCCACCACGACAACGACACGGTGTTCGCGCCGAACGTCACCCCCGTTCGCCAAGCGGAGCTGGACGAGCCGGTTGAGATGTGAGTGTCAACCGGCGATCGCGGACGGCAGGCCGTACGGGCGACAACCGCCCGCATGGCCCGCCGTCGCCTCCGGCTCTCGATGACGGTGGAAGTGAGGACTGATCCTATGACCGAGGCAACCCCGTCACCCGCCCCGAATGCCCTGAGTAAGGCCATCGGTGCGGTAGACCTCGGCCTGAAGGCGTGTGACGCATACGGCCGACCTGATCTGGTGAGAAGGTTGACCACCATGCGTCGCCGGCTCGCCGATCCGGCCGTGCACATCGTCGTGGTGGGTGAGTTCAAGAAAGGCAAGAGCTCACTGGTCAACGCCCTGATCGGCGCTACCGCCTGCCCGGTGGACGACGATGTGGCCACGGCCGTTCCGACCTATGTCCGGCAGGGGGCAACCCAAGAGGCCGAGTTGCTCTACGACGGCGATCCGCCCCGCCGAGAACCGGTCGCCATCGACCAGGTGCGCTCACATGTCCTTGAGCAGGACGGCTCCCCGAGCAGCATGGAGCGGCTGGTGGGGGTGGAGGTCCGCTTGCCACGCAAACTGCTCGGCGGTGGCCTCGTACTCGTCGACACTCCCGGGGTGGGCGGGCTCCGCTCGACGCACGCCGCCGCCAGCCTCGCCGCAACCGCGCTGGCCGACGCGGTCCTCTTCGTCACCGACGCCGGACAGGAGCTCACCCACAGCGAACTGGAGTTCCTGCGCCGAACGCGGGAGATGTGCGACACCGTCGCCTGCGTCATCACCAAGACCGACTTCTACCCGTCCTGGTGGAAGATCCGCGACCTCAACGAACGGCACCTGGGGCGGGAGTTCGACATGCCGCTGATCGCCGTGTCGTCGGCGCTTCGGTCCCGTGCGATCACGACCTCGGACAAGGCGCTCAACGCGGAGTCGGGCTTCCCGGAACTGACCCGGTTCGTCACCGATTGGGTGGGCGGGGGCGCCGCGACCGGGCTGGCCGTCGAGGCCGCGGGAGAAATGGTCGCCGTCTGCGACCAGATCGAGGCTCAGTTCACCGCGGAACGCGCAGCCCTGGCCGACCCGGCGGCCGCGAAGTGGGTGCTGGATGAACTGGCCGCCACAAAAGAGCGGGTGGCCGCGGTGAAGAGCAGCGCGGCGAAGTGGAACCAGACCCTCAACGACGGCATCGCGGACCTGACCTCCGACATCGACCATGATCTGCGCCGCCGGATCCGGGCCGTGATCGAGGAGGCGGACACGACCGTCGACGACATCGATCCCGCCGACAGCTGGTCGGAGATGGAGTCGTGGCTGGAGGCACGCCTGTCACATGAGCTCCTGGCCAACTACGCTCTGCTGCGCGACCGGGCGGGCGAGTTGAGCGCAGAGGTGGGCGAACACTTCCGGGAGGCCTCCGGTCAGGTGCTGAACCGGTTGGCGGTGCACAATCCGACCCCGCTGGTCTCCGGTGCCCGCGTCGAGCACCGGATCGAACTGGAGAAGATGCGGGGCCGTAAGCAGGCCATGGTGGCGCTGAAGAGCGCCTACGGCGGGACGCTGATGTTCACCATGCTGGGCGCCCTGACCGGCATCATGCTCGGCCCGCTCAGCCTCGGCATCGGCTTGGTGATGGGGCACAAGGGGCTACGCGAGGAGAAGAAGCGGCAGCGGCAGCAGCGTCAGAGCCAGGCGAAGAACGCGGTTCGGCGCTACTGCGACGAGGTGAGCTTCGTGGCGGGTAAAGACTCCCGCGACACCCTGCGGCGCGTGCAACGTCAGCTACGTGACCACTACAGCATGCTGGCCGAGGAGCTCAACCGCAGCAACGCGGAGGCGCTGACGGCGGCCGCGGAAGCGGTGCAGCGGACCCAGGTGGAACGGGAGCAACGGCTGAAAGACGTCGACGCTGAACTGGCCCGGCTGCGGCAGCTGCGGCAACTGGCGACGGCGGTGGCCGGATGAGCCTGATCGACCGGACCCGGACGGCACTGTCCCGTGCGCTCTCGGTTTACCAGGGCACCCTGCATGCCGAGCGGCTCGCCGAGATTCGTGACCGGCTCGACGAGCCGCTGCGGGTGGCCATCGCCGGCCGAGTCAAGGCCGGCAAGTCCACCTTGCTCAACTCCCTCGTCGGCGAGCGGCTCGCCCCGACCGACGCCGGCGAATGCACCCGCGTGATCACCTGGTACCGCGACGGGCACACGTACCAGGTGATGGCCCATCCGAGGAAGGGCAACCCCCGGCAGTTGCGCTTCACCCGCGAGGACGGCGCCATCGAGGTGGATCTGGGTGAGCTCGGCACCGACGACGTGGCGGAGCTGGTGGTGACCTGGCCTTCCCAGACCCTGCGTACGGCGACGCTGATCGACACCCCGGGCATCGGCTCCCTCTCCGAGCAGGTGTCCCGGCGTACCTGGCAGTTGCTCACCGCCGACGAGGAGGCGACCCCCGCGGACGCGGTCATCTATCTGATGCGGCATCTGCACGCACATGACCTGGACTTCCTGCGAGCGTTCCACGACACCGAGGTGTCCCGCCCCAATCCGGTCAACGCTATCGGCGTGCTGTCACGGGCCGACGAGATCGGGGTCGGCCGTATCGACTCGATGGCGTCGGCCCGGCGCATCGCCGCCCGTCTGGCCACGGATCCGAGCGTACGTCGGGTTGTGCAGACGGTCGTACCGGTGGCCGGGCTCCTCGCCGAATCCGCTGTGACGCTGACCGAAACCGAGGTGGGTCAGCTGCGCCGGATCGCCGATCTGCCGGTCCGGGAAGCCGACGGCCTGCTGCTGTCGGTCGACCGGTTCATCGACTCGATGCCGGAGCTGGGGTTGACCTCGCTGGAGCGGGAGGCGCTGCTGGACCGCTTGGGGATCTTCGGCGTGCGGCTGGCCAGCACGCTGCTCCGTCGCGGCGTCGCCACCACCGCCACCGAGCTGGCGCGGGAACTGCTCGACCGCAGCGGCGTCACCGAACTGCAGGACGTGCTCGGTTCCCTCTTCTTCGAGCGGCGCGAGGTACTCAAGAGCCGGTCGGCGCTGCTCGCACTCGACGCCCTCACCCGGCACGACCCGCGTCCCGGCAGCGCGCAGATCGCTGGCGAGGTGGAGGAGATCATCGCCTCCGCTCACCCGTTCAACGAACTGCGGGTGCTCTCAGCGGTACGGGCGGGCTGGGTGAGCGGCAAGCCGGACGTGGTGGCCGATCTGGAACGCCTGATCGGCGGGGCCGGCAACGCCACCCACGTCCGGCTTCAGCTGCCCCCGGACGCGGGTCGGGCACAGCTCACCGCCGCTGCGGGCGAGGCGCTGGCCCGCTGGCAGCGCCGGGCGGAGAACCCGCTGACCGCGCATCAGATGGCCGTTGCCGCCCGGGTGGTGATCCGCTCCTGCGAGGGCATGCTGGCTGGTTTGTCCCCATCTGCCCCTCATTCCCGCCTGGCTCCCTCGCGAACCCCCATCAGCCGCCACCAACGCTCGGAGTAGTGATGTACACACTTGGCATCGATCTCGGCACCACCTACACAGCGGCGGCGACGTGGCGCAACGGCCACGCCGAGGTCGCGTCGCTGGGCAGTCAGGCGGCCTCCATCCCCTCGGTGGTGCTGCTCCGCCAGGACGAAACCATCCTGACCGGCGAGACGGCCAGCCGCCGTGGCCAGACCGAACCGCACCGGGTGGCGCGCGAGTTCAAGCGCCGGCTGGGCGACACCACCCCGATCCTGCTCGGCGGGGTGCCGTACTCGGCGGACGCGCTCATGGCAAAGCTGCTCAGAACCGTGATCGACGAGGTCAGCGCTCGTGAGGGAGCGGCACCGGCCGCGCTCTGCGTCTCCCACCCTGCGAACTGGGGGCCGTACAAAATGGATCTGCTGAACCAGACGGTGCGGATGGCCGGACTGGAGCAGCCGGTCCGGTTCACCTCCGAGCCCGAGGCGGCGGCGGTGTACTACGCCCACCAGCAGCGCATGGCCCCCGGGGCCATCGTCGCCGTCTACGACCTCGGCGGTGGCACCTTCGACGCGGCGGTGCTGCGCAAGACGGAGACCGGGTTCCAGATCCTCGGCCAGCCCGAGGGGATCGAACGGCTGGGGGGAATCGACTTCGACGCCGCCGTCTTCGATCATGTGCGCCGCGCCCTCGACGGCAAGCTGGAGGAACTCGACGAGGAGGATCCGACAGCGATCGCGGCGGTATCCCGACTGCGGGACGAATGTGTGCAGGCCAAGGAGGCGCTGTCGTCGGACACGGACGCGTCGATCCCGGTACTGCTGCCGAATCTCGCCACCGAGGTCCGGCTCACCCGGGCCGAACTGGAGGCGATGGTCCGCCCAGCCCTGCACAGCTCGATCGAGTCGCTGAACCGGGCGCTGCGTTCGTCGAACGTCACACCCGAGCAGCTGCACTCCGTGCTGCTGGTGGGCGGATCCTCGCGGATGCCGTTGGTCGCCCAACTGGTCGGGGCGGAACTCAACCGCCCGGTCACCGTGGACGCCCACCCGAAGCACACGGTCTCGCTGGGCGCAGCCTGGCTGGCCGCCGACACGCTGCTCGCACAGCGGGCCCGCGCCCGCGCCGGTGCCGCGGCGCCGCCGCCCCCGGCCACCGCGGCTCCAGTCCAACCGTCGCGGTCCGCCGCCGGCCCATCGCCCACTGCTGCCGCCAGCGGAATGCAGCCGCCCCGGGCCACCGCGGCGGTGCCGGCCCCTCCGGCCGGTGCGGCGATGCCGGAGCCGCCCCAGCCCCCCGCGTCAGCCAAGGGCCGTCCCCGAAGGCTGCTGATCGGTGCCGGCGCGCTGGTGGCCGCGCTGCTCGCCGCCGGTGGGGTCACGCTGGCCCTGCAGGGTGGCACCGCTGAGGATCCGGGCAAGAAGTCGGTCGGCCAGAGCTCCACGGCCAGCGACAACTCGCCGGACCCAGCCCCGAGCGGGGACACCTCGACCGAACCGGCCGTCCCCGCCGACGAGGAGTGCACCGACGAGATCAAGGCCAACGACCGGTGGGTCTGCCTCACCAAGGCCACCTGGGACGGCCAGCAACTGATGATCAAGTACGACGCAGAGTGGGCGGGCGGGACGCCCCGGGTCAACGGCGGCTACCACCTGCACGTCTACGGTGGGGACGGCACCTCGCCGGAGGACGCGGTCATGGGCACTCATCACCAGCACAGGGGTGCATGGAAGGTCTCGGACCAGCGCCCGGCCATCCTCAACAAGAGCGAATACGACAGGATCATCGGCGATTACGACAAGGTGTGCGCCCGCATCGCCAACTCTCGGCACGAGCTCGTTCCGGATAAGGACGACGGCTACAAGACCGGCAACTGTGTGCCGATCGTGCGGTCGTAGGTAGACGACCGCCGAAGTTGGACTGACAGGTCCTGGCGCAATGCGAGAGCATCTGCTAGGTTGTTCTCACATCGAGATGTTCTCAACACGAGAAGGATATGTCGGGTGAACGAGCAGGAGTACCTCGCCGCGTACGACCCACGGGAGTTCCCGCCGGTCGCGGTGACGGTCGACGTGGTCGCGCTGACCATCCGGGACGGTGCACTGCACGTCCTGCTGATCCGCCGCGGCGAGCCACCCTTCGAAGGCTTCTGGGCGCTACCCGGCGGATTCGTCCGGCCCGAGGAAGATCTGGCCGCCGGAGCCCGACGCGAGCTCGCCGAGGAAACCGGCCTCGGCGGTGAACGACTGCGCCGCGTACACCTGGAGCAGCTCGCCTCGTACGGCGCAATCGACCGCGACCCACGGATGCGAGTCGTCTCCGTCGCCCACCTCGCCTTCGCACCAGACCTGCCCGAACCCGCCGCCGGCACCGACGCGGAGGACGCGGACTGGCTCCCGGTCACCGCGCTGCCCAGCCGCCAGCTCGCCTTCGACCACGCCCAGATCGTCAACGACGGGCTGGAGCGGGCCCGATCCAAGCTGGAATACACCCCACTGGCGAACCGGTTCGTCGGTGACGAGTTCAGCATCAGCGAACTGCGCTCCGTCTACGAGACGGTGTGGGGCCATCCGCTGCACGCCGGCAACTTCCACCGCAAGGTGCTCTCCGTGCCCGGCTTCGTCGAGAGCGTCGGCACCACCACCGAACGGGGTGGACCACGTGGCGGCCCCCGCGCCCGCCTCTACCGGCCCGGCGACGCCCGGCTCCTACACCCGCCGATGCTGCGCCCCGCCCGCGAGGAGACGGTGCGATGACCACCAAGCTGACCACAGCCGAGGCCCTGCGCCTCGTCGCGGCCGCCCGCACCGACGACGAACTCTTCGGCCGGGTGGAGCCGGCCCGGCGCTACCGCCGGCTGGTCGCCGCGCTGCACCCGGACCGGCTCGGTACGGCCGACCCGGTGCGACGTGCGGCGGCCACCGACGCCTTCGTCCAGGTCACCACCCGCTGGCGGGCCCGCCACCACGCCGACCACCGGACCGACATCACCGTCGGCCGGTGGCGACTCGGCCCCCTCACCTATGCCGGAGACCTTGCGGATCTCTACGACGTCGGCGACGCCCGACTACTCAAACTGCCCCGCAACCCGGCCAACAACGACCTGATGGCCCGCGAGGCGGCAGCGCTGCGTCTCATCGCCGACCGCGGCGACCCGCGCTTCCTGCCGTACGTGCCGCGGCTGGTCGACTCGTTCCGCCATCGTGACACCGCGACCGGCGCGCAGCGACAGATCAACGTACTCGCTGCCGCCCCCGGACTGCACAGCCTGGTCGAGGTGCACCGGGCCTACCCGGACGGGCTCGACGGCCGGGACGTGGCCTGGATGTGGCGGCGCCTGCTCGTCGCGCTCGGCCTGGCCCACCGGGCCGGTGTCGTGCACGGCGCGGTGCTGCCCGAGCACGTCCTGATCGAGCCGGCGGATCACGGTGTGGTGCTCATCGACTGGTGCTACTCAGTCATCGACGGCACCGACACCGTGCCAGCCCTGGTCCCCACCTACACCGACTGGTACCCGGCCGAGATCCCCGCGAAGCAGACACCCGCCCCCGGCACCGACATCGCGATGGCGGCCCGCTGCATGACGTACCTCATGGGTGAGCGCGCGCCACGGGCGCTGCGTGACTTCGCGGCGGGCTGCGCGCTGCCGTCGCTACGCGCCCGCCCCGACGACGCCTGGCGGCTGCTCCGCGAGCTCGACGAGGTCCTGGAACGGCTCTACGGCCCCCGAAAGTTTCGTCCCTTCTCCCTGTAAGGAGGCTGCCATGGGCAGCGGATACTGGTCCACCAACGTGTACGACGCGGCCGACCGCTACCGCCGGGCGACCGGCACCAGCGCGTTCGCCTACAGCGACAGCGGAGCGCAGACAGCCCACCCCAAACTCGACCCGAAGGGCGTCACCGTCCGGGAGAGCCGCGACTCGGCCGAACACCCCGAATCCCTGGCCATCGCGGTGCTCTTCGACGTCACCGGCTCGATGCGCAACGTGCCACGCATCCTGCAGACCAAACTGCCGCAGCTGCTCGGCCTGCTGCTACGCAAGGGGTACGCCCGTGACCCGCAGATCATGTTCGGCGCGATCGGGGACGCCACCTGCGACCGGGTGCCGCTGCAGGTCGGCCAGTTCGAATCGGACAACCGCATGGACGACGACCTCGGCCGGATCGTGCTCGAAGGCGGCGGCGGCGGACAGATGACCGAATCGTACGAGCTGGCGCTCTACTTCATGGCCCGGCACACCTCGATCGACTGCTACGAGAAGCGGGGCCGACGCGGCTACCTGTTCATCATCGGAGACGAACTCGCCTACCCGAAAGTCAAGGCCCGCGAGGTCAACAAAATCATCGGTGGCGAGCTGCAGAAGAACATTCCGCTGCGGCAGATCGTCGCCGAGGTGACCCGCACGTACGACACCTACTACCTGCTGCCAGCCGGTTCCGGCTATGCCGGTGACCGGCGGGTGCTGGACTTCTGGCGGGACCTGCTCGGCCAGAACGTCATCGACCTGGACGATCTGGATGCGGTCTGCGAAACCATCGCCCTGACCGTCGGACTCGGCGAGGGCAGCATCGACCTGGACGAGGGCCTGCGTGACCTGGACGAGTTCGGCTCAACCGCAACCGAGACCGTCTCCAAAGCGCTCGCCCGGGTAGGCACGGACCGGCGGCCCGCCACCGTCTCCGCACTGCCAGCGCTGAATTCCGACACCGATCGGGTCGCCCGGCTGTGACACACACGATCGTTGTCGACCTGGGGTACGGCGACGCCGGTAAGGGCACCGTCGTGGACTGGCTCTGCGCGACCAGGCCGGTCCACGCGGTGGTCCGCTTCAACGGGGGCGCCCAGGCTGCGCACAACGTCATCCTGCGCGACGGACGCTGGCACACCTTCTCCCAGTTCGGCTCGGGCACCTTCCGCCCGGGGGTGCGTACTCACCTGTCCCGGTTCATGGTGGTGGATCCGTTGGCGCTCGCCGTCGAAGCCGACCATCTCGCGTCGGTCGGCGTACCCGACGCCTTCGACCGGTTGACCATCGACGGCGCGGCGCTGCTGGCCACGCCCTACCACCAAGCCGCGAACCGGGCCCGCGAGGTCGCCCGGGGCACCGACCGGCACGGCTCCTGCGGGATGGGGGTGGGCGAGGCCATGTCATACGCTCTCGCCCACCCCGACGAGGCACCGCGGGTCGCCGACTGTCGTACGCCCGAACTGTTGCGGCGGCGGCTGGCCGCGCTCCGCGACCGGCTGGCCGCCGAACTCGGCCCGTTGGACGCGCCGCCGATCGACGACTGCGTGACCACGTTCACCGCCTTCGCCGAGTGCGTATCCATCGTGGATGAATCGCACCTGGCCGACCTGCTACAGGCCGGGACCTGCGTCTTCGAAGGTGCGCAGGGGGTGTTGCTGGACGAGTGGCACGGCTTCCACCCGTACACCACCTGGAGCACGACCACCTTCGCCAACGCCGAACAACTACTCGCCGAGACGGGGATGCCGGGCGAGGCGACCCGGCTGGGCGTACTGCGCATCGTCACCACCCGGCACGGGCCGGGACCGCTGGTGACCGAGGACCCGACCCTGCCGTTCACCGATCCGCACAACCCGAGCAACCCCTGGCAGGGGCCGTTCCGGTTCGGGCACTTCGACGCAGTCGCCCACCGGTACGCCCTGGAAGTCGCCGGCGGGGTGGACGGACTCGCCCTCACCCACCTGGACCTCGCCGGCGAGCGGCTGCAGATCTGTCGCGCGTACGACTGGGCCGACCGGCTGGTCCCCGGCCCGCCCGGCGACCTCGACCGTCAGGCGCAGCTGACCAGCCGACTGCTGCGCACCCGGCCGGTCTACGGCCCGGCGCCAGCTGATTGGGCCGCAGCGGTGCAGGAAGAGTTAGGCGCCCCGGTGCTGCTCACCTCGCACGGCCCCACCGCCGAGCACAAGGCGTCCCTGGCCCCGGCGGGGCTTTGATCCGGTACGCGGTGTCGTTTCCTCGTGGATCGGGCTAGATCAACGAGGAATGGGGGTGCCAGACTTCACCGCGTAGCAGTTGGCCGGCGCCGAGCCAGGCGACATTCATCATGCGGGTGGCGGTCTTGTCCGGGTCGGCGTCGGGGTGGTCGGCGAGCCAGTCAGCTAGCGATTCGGAGGCGCCGACCAGCGCGTACGCAAGGGCGGACAGGTCGCTGTCGCGGACCTCGCGCCCTGCCGCCTGGACGGCCCGGCCGAGCATCCCGGCGACTACCTCGATCATCCGGGCCCGCATCCGCCCCCGCTCGCCAGCGAAACGTTGCTCAGCGCGGGCCTGCCGATGAAGGACGGACCAGCCGTCCCGGTTTGCGCCGACGAACCGGAAGAACGCTCGCAGGCCACGCCACAACTGTTCGTCAGGCGGCAGGTCCGACTCGACCGCTCCGGCGATCGCCTCCATGAGACGGGTGCCCTCGCGGTGCAGGCAGGCGATGAAGAGCTCCTCCTTGGTGCCCAGGTAGGCGTACACCATCGGTTTGGAGATGCCGGCGTCCTCGGCGATCTCGTCCATGTTGGCGGCGTGGAATCCGCGCAGGGAGAAGACGCGGACAGCGGAGTCGAGCATCTGCTGTTCGCGTACGGCCCGGGGTAGCCGCTTGAAAGTTGGGGGACTCGGCATTCTTGCCAGCATACCTACCCGCGCGTAAGGTTACGGACGAGTAAGTTACTGCCCCCTGGAGGTATGCCGCAATGACCGACTTCGACCCCGCTCAGTTCGCGTCCCTCGACTCCCAGCAGTTCGCCAAGCTCGTCAAGACCACCCCCGAGAAGCAGCTCACCGAGGTCATGCAGAGCGACCTTCGCGCCAAGATCCTGGACGAGATCTTCGACCGGATGCCGGGGCTGTTCCGGGCGGACCGGGCTGGCGCCACCAACGCCGCCATCCACTGGAACATCACCGGCCGCGCCGACGGCGGCACCGACACCTACGAGGTGGTCATCGAGAACGGCACCTGCACCGCCTCCAAGACGCCCGAGCGTGACCCGAAGCTGTCACTCACCCTCAACGCGGTCGACTTCCTGAAAGTCGTCTCCGGCAACGGCAACCCGGTCATGATGTTCATGACCGGCAAGGTCAAGGCCAAGGGCGACCTCGGGCTCGCCGCCAACATCGCCAACCTCTTCAACCTCCCGAAGGCCTGACCGTGGTGGAGTTCTCGCTCGACCTGAACGAGGAACAGCGGGACCTGCGCGACTGGGTGCACGGCTTCGCCAAGGAGATCGTGCGTCCGGCCGCAGCCGAATGGGATGCCCGCGAAGAAACCCCCTGGCCGGTCATCCAGGAGGCGGCGAAGGTCGGGCTCTACGGCTTCGAGTTCCTCGCCAACACCTGGGCCGACCCGACCGGCCTCTCCCTGCCCATCGCCAACGAAGAGCTTTTCTGGGGCGACGCTGGCATCGGCCTGGCCATCTCCGGCACCTCCCTCGCGGTGGCCGCCATCTACGGCACCGGCACCCCCGAGCAGCTCGTCGAATGGGTGCCGCAGTGCTTCGGCTCCATGGATGAGCCGGCCGTCGCGGCGTTCTGCAGCACCGAGCCGGAGGCCGGCTCCGACGTGGGCGCCATGCGTACCCGGGCCGTCTACGACGAAGCCACCGACGAATGGGTGCTCAACGGCCAGAAGGCGTACGCCACCAACGGCGGAATCGCCGCGGTACACGTCGTCATCGCCTCGGTCGACCCCGAACTCGGCTCCCGCGGTCAGGCCGCCTTCGTCGTACCCCCGAACACCCCCGGCCTGGTCGGCACCAAGAAGCTCAAGAAACTCGGGCTGCGCGCCTCGCACACCGCCGACGTCTTCCTCGACGACGTACGGGTCCCCGGCCGCTGCCTGCTCGGCGGTCGCGAGAAGCTGCTGGAACGCCTCGACCGGGCACGGGCCGGCAAACGGGCCGCCGGCCAGGCCGCCATGCGGACCTTCGAACTGTCCCGCCCGATGGTCGGGGCGCAGGCGATCGGGGTGGCCCGCGCGGCGTACGAGTACGCGCTGGACTACGCCCGGGAGCGGGTGCAGTTCGGCCGCCCGATCATCGAGAACCAGGCGATCGCTTTCGCGTTGGCTGACATGAAGATGGAGATCGACGCCGCCCGGCTGCTGGTGTGGCGGGCCGCCTGGATGGGGCGCAACAATCGCCCCTTCGAGGCGGGCGAGGGATCGATGTCCAAACTCAAGGCTGGTGAGGTGGCGGTCGCGGTCACTGAGAAGGCGGTGCAGATCCTCGGCGGTGCCGGGTTCCTGCGCGAACATCCGGTCGAACGCTGGTACCGCGACGCCAAGATCTACACCATCTTCGAAGGCACGTCGGAGATCCAGCGGCTGGTCATCTCCCGCGCCATCTCCGGCCACCACATCCGCTGACCCCACTATTTTCCAAAAGGGCTGCCCTGTTGGGCATTTTCCCCCAACAGGGCGGCCCTCTTCCCGTCCAGGTAGGTAAAGGGGACCCCTGTCACCGCGACCCTCCTCGGCCCCGGTAGCCGATCGGGCCAGGTTAGGGGCGGGAACGAAATGGCTAGGGGTAGAGCGTCAACCCCGGATACGTTCCGAGCACGAACAACGCCCCATCGTCCATGGGCAACTCCTTGCCGGCCGCTTCGGTCTGACCGCCGCTGACCAGTGCGCCCGGTTCGGTTCGGAGCGACAAGAGGACGGAGGTGCCGTCGGGGCGCCGCACCAGCACCGACACGCGACGAGGGCCACCCTTCAACGACTCCTCGTAGACACTGGCGGTCGTGCCGTTCTCCGGCGGGATGGTGAAGGTGCACTCTTCCGCGGCCTGGCAACTCTCGTCCGCCTGGTACATGAAAGTGCAGGCATCCTTGTCATCCGCGGCGTGGCAACCGCGGTCGTCGTCCGCCGGGGTCGGCATCAGCCGGATCTGCAGATAGGCCGCCACGTCATAACGCACGACCCGGAGCAGCGTGACGTAATCACCCCTTGAACTGAACTCGAACTGCGGATGCGGGCAGCCCGAATACATCCGTCCCTCCGCCTCGACGAGCGGTGGCAACTCGTCGCGCAGCGCGCGCCGCAGTTCCATGGTCAGCCGCACCACCGCCTGCTCCGGCGGCTCGGTCGGCCGGAATCGCTGTGTGCCGTAGGACTGCACCGGCGGCTGCGGGCCGCTCGGACTGGGGATCGGGCAGAGCGTGGGGGACGGGGACGGAGTCCCGGGGGTGGTCGCCGTGCTGGTCGGTGCGCCGAACGACAGGTTGTCCTCAGCAGGCCCCGGGGCGGCCAGCACCGCCGGCACCACCAGGATCGCCGCGACGGCGGCGGCGATGCCGGTGCCCAGGCTGGCCCAAGTCAAGGTTCGCCGGCGCCGCTGCTCCCCGCTGATCAGGCGATGCAGGTCGATGCGGGTCGGCGGCGGCTCATCGACGGCCGCGCGCATCATCCTCGCCAGGTCATCCATTGCTCAATGCCTCCTCGGTGACGACGGCCTGGGCGGCGAGACGCGCGCGCAACGCCGCGATCGCCCGGGCCGTCTGGCTCTTCACGGTCCCTTCCGCGCAGCCGAGCTCCCGCGCCGTCTCCTCAACCGACAGGTCACAGAAATAGCGCAGCACCAGCACCGCCCGCCGTTTCGGCGGCAACTCGGCCAACAGAGCGAGGAGAGTGAGCCGGTCCGCGACCCCGTCAGGGCCGGCCTGGTCCGCCGGCCGGTCCGGCACGGATTCCCACGAGTTCTCCCGGCGCCACGGCCGGCGCCGCTCGTCCAGCCAGGCCCGCAGCAGGACCCGTCGGACGTACGCGTCCGGGTTCTCCATCGCGGACACCCGGTGCCAGTGCCGTAGCAGCTTGACCAGGGCCGTCGACACCAGGTCGTCCGCGGTGTGCCAGTTTCCGCAGAGCAGGTACGCCGTCCGGCGCAACTGGTCAAGCCGCGCTGCGACGTAATCCCGGTAGCCCTCGACATCTGCTGACAACCCGGCCACCTCCTCGTCTTTCGTTAATCAAACGGAACAAGGTGGGAACCGGGTTGCCTCGTCGATGCAACCTTCGAGGCCGTACCCCGCGTGACTAACTGGAATCGGGGATCGGAGGCACCGGATGAGCGGTCGTGACACCGAGTTCGCGGAGTATTTCGCGGCACGATCCGGCACGATGCGCAGCACCGCCTATCTGCTCTGTGGCGACTGGCACCGCGCGGAGGACCTTGTCCAGACCACTTTCACCAAGCTGTACCTGGTCTGGAACCGGGTGTCCCGGCATGAGGTGTTGGACGCGTACACGCGTCAGATCCTGGCCCGGACCTTCCTCGACGAGCGACGCCGAGGCTGGTGGCGACGGGAGCGGGTGAGCGCGGAGGCTGCCGAGCAGCCGGTGGCATCCGACTCGCCGGAGAACCGGCTGGTGATGCTTCAGGCGTTGGCCGCCGTCCCGGCACGTCAACGGGCAGTCCTGGTCCTGCGGTACTGGGAAGACCTGTCGGTCGAGGAGACCGCCTCCCTTCTGAAGTGCTCGACCGGGACGGTGAAGAGCCAGGCCGCGAGGGGTCTGGGAACGCTGCGCAACCTGCTGATGCCGGTTACACCACGCGATTAAGAAGGAGGTCAGCATGAAGGAAGACGAGCTGAGGGATGCATTGCGTGCCGCGATGGCTGCCGCCAGCCCGCCGCCGCCGATGAGTACGAACGAAACGTTGACCGCCGCCCGCCGCGTCCGCATCCGGCGCCGTGCCGGTTGGGCCTGCGCGGGATCCGCGGCCGCAGTCACAGTCGTGGCGCTCGTCAGCACCGCACTCCCGGGAATGTCGTCGAACGCCGACATTTTCAGCCCCGCGGGTTCCGGACCGAGCACCATCCCGCCGCCGGTCACCGGCACCAGTACCGCGGAGCCGTGGCCGACCGGACCGGACGGCAAGCCGCAGGAGGACCGGACCGCAAAGGCGGGCTCGCGCTTCGACCAGGGGGTTCGCCTCCTCAACGAGATCGTTTCCGTGGTGCCCGCCGGCTACAGCGCGCCGGAGAACCCGGCGAACCAGCCCGCCGACCAGATGCCGCTGCGCTACCACCAGGCGCAGTTCGAGGACAAGGTGAACGGCGTCGACCTGTGGAGCTACATGTCGTCGGTCGCGGTGTTCCAGGGGGAGCGGATGGGGCGCCTGCTCGTCGAGGTACACACCGCGGGCAACACGCTGACCGATAATCCGTGCGCGCTGGCGCAGAAATTCTGGGGCATGCCGGGCGAGTGCCAGGTGATGACGGTCGGGGCGGCGCAGGTCGGCGTGGTGGTCCGGCCAACCGGCCGCAATCAGTTCGATCAGTGGGCGGCCTACCGGCACCCGGACGGTACCGTGGTCTTCGTCGCCCAAGCATCGAAGGATGAGCGCGATGGTCGGCCACCGCTGACCGCGCTGCCGTTCTCGCCACAGCAGCTGGCCACGCTCGCCGTTGACGAGCGGTTCCACCTGCATTGACATGACAGGGTCGCGGACCGCCCTTCGACGAATCGACCGGGCCGGGTGAACACGCGGGTCGACCGGTCCGGGCGCTACGCCCGGACCGGTCAGCTCAGCGGATGGATGCGGCTGTCGGCGGCGCGGTCGATGGCCCGTTCGACGGCACTGACCTGGTCGGCGAGCAGTCCCAGCGCGCCGACCGCCCGGCTCACCGGGTCGTCGTCTGTGCCGCCGAGCGCCCGGGCCCGCAGGTAGCCGGCCTTCACTTCGGCCCACCGCTGTGCCTGCTCGCCGGTCAACCGGCCCCGCAGTTCGGCGAGCTTCAGCAGGTTCGCTTCCGCACCCGAGGTCAGCGTCTGCGCCTCCCCCAGGTAGTGATCGTCGATCAGCGCTTCCAACTCGTTGTCGTTCATCACCGGGACGATCCGCTCGGCCAGCTTGTTCATGTTCCGGTAGGAGCCCTGCAGCAGGAACGGCGGCTCCGTCCGGGACGCCTCCGCCTGCCCCGCCGAAGCGATGTAGGCCCGGTTGATGTCGAGCACGACCTGCTGGACCCGCAGCAGTTTCCGCAGCACCGCCAGCATCTGGTCCAGCTCGACCGCCGAATACGGGTGGCTCAACTGATCGGCCCGTACCGTCTGATCGCCGCCGGCCATCCGGACCAGCAGCTCCAGGTCACCACGGTCCCGGGTCGACAGCGGTGCCAGCACCGGGTTGGCGGTGACCGCATTCTCCAGGTAGCTGAGCGCGAACAACTCGTCCCGGCCGGAGAGCACGTCACCGAGGTTCCACACGTCGGCACGGTTGGCGAGCATGTCCGGTACCCGGAACCGCTGCCCGGACTCGGTGTACGGGTTACCCGCCATGCAGACGGCGAAGCGCTTGCCCCGCAGGTCGTAGGTGCGGGTACGCCCCTCCCACACCCCCTCCATCCGGCGCTGCCCGTCACAGAGGGAGATGAACTTCTGCAACAGCTCCGGGGAGGTGTGCTGGATGTCGTCGAGGTAGAGCAGCACGTTGTTCCCCGCCTCCAGGGCGAACGAAATCTTCTCCACCTCCTGCCGGGCGGTGGCGTTGGGGGCCTCCGCCGGGTCGACGGAGGTGACCGTGGAGCCGAGCGCCGGCCCGTTGACCTTGACGAAGACCAGGCCGAGCCGGCTGGCGACGTACTCCATCAAGGTGGTCTTGCCGTAACCGGGCGGTGAGATCAGCAGCAGCAGGCCCATCTGGTCGACCCGCTTGCTGTCCCCCGCCGCGCCGATCTGCCGGGCCAGGTTGTCGCCGATCAACGGCAGGTAGACCTCGTCCAGCAGCCGGTTACGCACGAACCCGCTCATCACCCTCGGCTGGTGCTCCTCCAGCCGCAGCCGCCGCCGTTCGGCTGCCACCAGCTCGTTACGGAGCCGCTGGTAGGAGCGGTAGGCCGGTACCTGTCCGGTACGGAACCGGCGGGCCCGTGCCAGCAGTTCGTCGAGGCGTAGCTCCAGCCGGTGCTCGACGACACGGGGATGGCTGCCCAGCAGCCCGGTCACCTCCGCCGACACCACCGCCGAGGAGTCGTACCGGGTCAGGCCGGCGCAGAGTTCGATCGCCACCGCCTCCGGCAGGTCGTAGGCGGACACCTCATCCCCGGCCGTGGGCAGGAATGCGGAGAGCCACGCCTCGACCAGCTGATGGCGGGCGGCCAGATCGTCGCCGAACGCCCGCAGGTCCTCGTCGAACTCGATAGCCGACCGGGACCGAGGGCCACCGAGCGCGCGGCGGAACCGGTCGAGCAGCAGCCGCGCCCCGGCACCGGTGACGAAGCCGGCCGGGGTGCCGGCCAGCTCCTCGAAGAGGTACTCCCCGGCGAGGTCATTCTGCGAGCCCAGGCCGGCGAGCCCGGCGGTGCGCAGGAAGTCACCGACCGCCCCGGCCAGTTCGGCGCAGAGTTCGCCGACCGTGTCGGCGCTGCCGAAGGTGGCCCGCGCTCGCGCCAGCGACTCCGCCCGCCGGGCCCAGCTCGCCTTGACCGCGTCCTTGACGCCGAAAGCCCAGAAGAGCTGCGCGGCGGCACGGGCGTCCGGCGGGTAGCGGAGCAGACCGGCGCTGGCGTGCAGGCGCAGCAGCGCCTGCAGGATCGCAGCCGCGTCGTGGTCGTGCACCCCACGTTCGTACCCCTCGTCGAACCGGGCCTCGGCGGCCCGGCGTACCAGGTCCCGCAGGTCGCTGTCACCGACGGCGGCTTCATGCAGTTCGAGGAGGGACGGGAAGCCGTTGTCGGAAGCGGCTGCGGGCGGCTTCTCGGCGTCGGCGAGCAGCGAGGCTGCCAGGTACTCGGCCCGGTATACCTCCGGCGACTCGGAGACGAGCGGCTGATCCCAGAACGGCCGCGTCGCCTCGAACGCCTCGTCCCGTACCGGCGCCCGGTAATCGGTGCCGGTGATGGCGAACGCCATCCGCCCGTCCTGCGGCACCAGCGTCAGATCCACCACCTGGGTGTTGACCGCGAAGCGGTGCCGGCCCAGCTGGATGGCCTCCCCACCGTCGCTGTAGAGGTCGATGCGATCTCGCAGTGCCCGGCCCGCCTCCTGGCGGGCGGCCTTGATCCGGCCGGCCAGCTCCTCCGCCCGCACCGGATCACCGAGCGCACGGAGTTCATCGGCAACACTCTGCAGCTTGGTAATCATCGGGTCGGAGCCGAAGTAGGTGTTGACCTCGTCCAGCGACCGGAGGCTGCTCGCCCGCCGCCGCACACTGGTCAGGATCCGCTCGGCCGAATCGACCAGCCGGTCCGCGCGGCGGGCCCGCTCGTCGAGCAGCGCCTGTCGACGCGAGGAGAACGCCTCGTAGATGTCGGTCCGCTTGGTCGCCAACTCTTCCAGGAAGTCATCGAACTCCCCGAAGCGCGACTCCAGGTTCTCCACCTGAAGCAGCAGCCGCCCCAGCTGCTCGTCACAGGCTTCGACCGTGTCGGCCACGGCGAGTGCCCCGGTGACGGCCTGCCCGAGCAGGGCGAACTCGGCGGCGAAGCCGGCCCGCCCCTCCGCCGCCCGCAACTGCCGACGGCGTCCGTCTAGAATGGCCCGTGCCCGGTTGACCCCGGCGAGCACCTCGCCGATCCGCTCCAGGATCGCGGTACGGACGGTGGCGTCGGCGATGTCGAGCGTGCCGACCACTTCGGTGAGGACCTGCAGCCCGTCGGCCTGTTCGCTGATCCGCTCGTTGACGGGGGCGGCCTCGGCGACGGTGGCGATCGAGCCGGCCTGCGTCATCAGCCGCTCGACCTCGGCGTGATATTCGGCGAAGGCCTCCTCGCCCTGGAGGAACCCGACTGCCCGCTGCCCGGCGGCGGCGA
>DASULK010000098.1:0-10781 GCA_036278255.1 Micromonospora sp. | reverse complement strand
AAGAACGAAGACGACGACGGCATCAGCCACGCCAAGCTCCTCGCCGAACTCAAACGGCTCGCCGACCCCAAACGCCCCATCCAGGTGATCATCATCGGAATTGGCACCGGCGTGAGCCAGTCCGAGCTGGAAGGCATCACCGACGTCACCGGCGGTGGTGTCATGACCACCGAAGACCCGGCGAAGATCGGCGATATCTTCCTCAAGGCGATCTCGCTGCGCCCCGCCACGGTCGGCTGACACCCCGTCCCCGGCGCCCGGCCCATTCTCGGCTCGTGCCCCAGCGGCCCCGGCTCAGCTGAGCTCGGCCACCGCGGCAGCCACCGCCTCCGGCGCAAGCTCCGCCATGCACGCCGGCTCCGCAGCCAGTGGGCACTGCGCCGTCCACCAGCAGGGCTGCTCCGTGATGGCGGTCGGCTGACGGTACGAGCACTCTGGCAGCCCCTGCAGATCCAGTCCGGTGCCCGCCGGCTCGCCGATGCCGTACCGGTCGCGCCTTGTCGGGCCGAAAAGCGCGACCGTACGGGCACCGACCGCCGCCGCCAGCCGGACCGGGCCGGTGTCCGCCCCCACCACCACGCCGCCCCGCTCGCCGATGGCGGCGAAGAATGCCGCCAGCTGCCGCAGGCTCCCCAGCGACAGGGGGAGCCCGGAAGCGATCCGGAGCTGCCCGACGGTCAGTAGCGGGTGACCCTGCGCCGACAGCAGGGCGGCGAGCCGGTGCCAGCGCGGCCCGGCCCACCGCTGCACCGCCATCCCCGCCTCGGTGACCAGCACAACCGGCGGCGCCGCCCCCGCCGCCGCGGCGGTCGCAGCCGGCAACCGCTGCGCCAACACCCGGCGCCCACCGGCCAACTCCGCCGGCCGCAGCTGCACCCGCGGCGGCCGGCCGAGGTCCGCCCCGTCCAGCAGCCCTTCGTCGTACAGAATCCGCAGGTACCGTTCCCCGACCGGCTCATCGGGCGGCGGACTGCGCCACAGGTCGGTCACACACCGCGCCCTCGACTCCACGAGCAGGTCGGGGATGCCGTCATAGCGGGTGGTCGTGACAGCCAACGTCGGTGGCTGCTCGGCCAGCACCTCCCGCACCGCCTCCCGTTCCGCACCCGCCCGCCCGTGCCGAGGGGTACGCACCTCGGTCACCGCCGGATCGCCCCGGATCAGGTCCGCGCCCGGCTCGTGGGTCAGTACCCGCAGCGCCGCGCCGGGGTTGCGCCGGGCCAGGCCGTGCACCACCGGCAGCACCAGCAGCAGATCACCGATCCCGCCGAGCAGATCGACGACCAGGATGTTGTCGTACCGGTCACCCACCCGACCCGACCCCCCACAGCCGTTCGTAAATCCGCCGGTGCGCATCGGCCACCACCGGCCAGGAATGACGGGCGGCAAGCTCCCGGCCCCCCTCCGCCACCCGTCGGCGCAGCGACGCATCGTCCAGCAGTCGCTGCACCGTGTCCGCGATGGCTTCTGGATCCCGCCGGGCCGCGATTACCGCCACCGTCTGGTCGGGCCGCAGGCTCGGGTCAGGCTGATCCGGGACGGTGACCGCTGTCGGCCGCCCATGAGTGAGCGCGGTCAGCAGCGCTCCACTCTTGGTGGTCACCCCGGCGGTGAACGGCAGCACCACAACGTCGGCGGCGTGTACCGCTGCGGAGGCGGCGGGGGCGGGCAGGTGGCCGGTGAACGCCACCGCCTCCGCGACCCCCCAGCGGCGGCTGATCTCCGCCAACTCCTGGCGGAACGCCCGAGCCTCGGGCTCCGGCAGCGCCTGGGAGGTGAACCCACCCACGACCAGGAGCCCCACGTCACCGCGGAGCCGCCGCAGCCTCCCCAGCGCCTCCAGCAGATAACGCACCCCCTTCACCGGATGCACGAAACCGAAGAAAACCAGCAGTTCGGCGTCCGGGCCGAGCCCCAGCCGGTGCCGCCACCGCTGCCGGGCCGCCTCCGCCCCACCGTGATCGTCGACATTCGGGGCCAGCGGCACCTGCAGCGCCGTCCGGCCGGTTCGGGCAGAGATCGCCTCGGCATGCTCCGGATTGCTGACGATCAACGCGTCGCTCGCCGGCACCAGCCGGCCGGTCTCCCGATCCCAGGCGCCGGTCCGCTGCACCACCCGCCACACCGCAGCCGGCAGTGGGCCCGCCCACCCGCCGTACTCGTGCAGCGTGGTCACCAGCGGCAGCCTGCGGGGCAGCAGCAGCGGCAGCAGACCGGGAGCGGCGGAGAACCGGTACGCCGACGGGGCGAACTGCACGTGCACCAGGTCCGGCCGCAGCCGGCGTACCTGGTGCGCCCCCCGGGCGGTCGCCGCCACCCATCGGTTCGTCATCGGTTGCAGCGGCACCGGCAGTGCCGTCACCCCCACATCGTCCAGGGCGCGCAGCAGCCGTGCCACGTAATCGCTGACCCCGTCCTCGTCCGGTCTCCCCGGCCCGTGGACCACCGCGACGCGGATCCGATCTCCCGCCGTAGCCACCGCCGCCTCCGCGCCGTACCTGCCCCTGGTCCGCCCTTCCCAGCCAGCGGCCCGGCAAACGGTTTTGCCGCCCAGCGCCCGGGTAGCCGCCAGCGCGTGACGATTCGGGCGCATCCGGCGGCGTTGGCTGGGCCCGCGATCGACTGGCGCGGACTGTCCCGGCTGCTGGTCGTGCGGCCGGACAACCTCGGCGATGTGTTGATGGTCGGCCCGGCGTTGCGGGCGCTGCGCCGCGCCGCCCCCGACGCCCGCCTCGACCTGCTGGCCGCGCCGGCCGGCGCCCCGGCGGCCGCGCTGCTGCCCGAGGTCGACGGGGTGCTCACCGCCTCCGTCTCCTGGCAGCAGGCGGACCCCGACGAGGTGCCCGTCACCGACGACCTGGAGCTGGTAACGCGGATCGCGGCCGGCGGCTACGACGCCGCCGTCATCCTGGCCTCGTTCTCCCAGTCGCCGTGGCCGGCCGGCTACCTGTGCCGGCTGGCTGGCGTACCGATCCGGGTCGGTATGTCCAAGGAGTTCGGGGGAGCGGGGCTGACTCACTGGGTTCCCGCACCGGATACGGACTCCGGGACGCGCGTCGCCGGGGAGACGCTGCACGAGGTGGACCGGTCACTGCACCTGCTGCAACAGGTCGGGGTGGCGCCGGTCAGCCGGCGACTGCACGCGGTGGTGCCGCCGGCTGCCCGCCGGTCCGGCCGGTACCGTCCTACTGAGCTGGGGGTAGCGCCTCACCAGCCGTACGCGCTGATCCTGCCCGGCGCTTCCTGCGCCGCCCGCCGCTATCCGCCGGACCGGCTGGCCCGGGTAGCGCGACTGCTCGTCAGCAGCGGCCTGCGGGTGGTCGTCGCCGGCACGGCGAAGGAAGCCGAGCCGGTGGCGGCGGTGACCCGGGAATGCCCGCAGGCGGTGAGTCTCGTGGGGCAGCTTGAGGTGCCGGAGTTGGCCCAGGTGGTGGCGGAGAGCTGCGTGGTGATCTGCAACAACAGCGGTGGCGCGCACCTGGCCAACGCGCTCGGCACCCCGGTCGTGGTGTTGTTCTCCGGCACCGAGCGGGTAGCCCAGTATCGGCCGCGGTTCGGGCCGGCGGCTGTGCTCAACATCGACACCGACTGCTCGCCGTGTCGGCAGTTTGTCTGCCCGTACGCACTGGAATGCCTCGACATCGCCCCGGAACGGGTGGCCACGGCGACCCTGCGGCTGGCCAGCCCTGTCCATGCATGATCAGGCGGCGGCTGGGCATGCAGACCCTCTAGGCAGTCCCCGTACGACGGAGGAGGCGCCGTGACTACGGCCCAGCAGCAGGATGTGGTGGACCTGCTCAAATCGCAGCACGAGCAGATCAAGAGCTTGTTCAGCCAGATCAAATCGGCGCAGGGTACGCAGAAACGCGACCGGTTCCATGAACTGGTACGGCTGTTGGCGGTGCATGAGACCGCTGAGGAGCAGGTGGTACACCCCGAGGCGCGGCAGAGCGCGGGCGACCAGGTGATCCAGGCCCGCCTGCGGGAGGAGAAGGAAGCCAAGCAGGCCCTTTCCGAGCTGTACGACATGGGGGTCGACAACCCGCAGTTCGACAGCAAAATGGATGCGTTCGCCAAAGCGGTGATCGAGCACGCCGAGCGGGAGGAACGGGAGGAGTTCCCGAAGCTGCGGGAGCAGGTCTCCAACGACCGGTTGCGGCAGATGGCCGCGGCGGTGGGGGCCGCTGAGCGGATGGCGCCGACCCGCCCGCATCCAAAGGCCGGTGAGTCGGCGACGGCGAACATGCTGGCCGGCCCCCCGCTGGCGATCTTCGACCGGGCGCGTGACGCGATCCGCGACCGCCGCGAGCGCTAGTCAGGCTATTTTTTGCGGTGCCGGTCGGCCGGTATGGCCAGCCGGCACCGTTGCTTACTGAGCACGGATGGTGGTCGGTGATCGTGCAGCGGTCACGTCCAGGGGTGTGGTGTAAGAGCCGACGACCATCGGTGATCCTGGTGTGAGTTTATGCGGCGGTCAGTTCGGGTTGTGGCTGTGCCGCGCTGTCGTCGGGCTGGTCGTCGATGGTCTCCTTCCGCGCTTTGGCCAGTAGTTCTGGTCCCATGTAGCGGCGCTGCTCAGTCCATTCGTCGGTCTGTTCGGCGAGGACGGCGCCGACGAGGCGGATGACGGCGTTGCGGTTGGGGAAGATCCCGACGACGTCGGTGCGCCGGCGGATCTCTTTGTTGAGCCGCTCCTGTGGGTTGTTCGACCAGATTTGACGCCAGATCTCGTGTGGGAAGACGGTGAATGCGAGGAGGTCGTCGCGGGCGGTGTCGAGGTGATCGGCGGCGGCGGGGAACTTCGCCTCGATGGTGTCCACGACCCGTTTGAACTGCTGCCGGACGGCTTCGGCGTCGGGTTGGTCGAAGATGGTGCGCACGAGGGTGGCCAGCCATGGCTGAGCCGATTTGGGCACCTTGGTGAGCAGGTTGCGTAGGTAGTGGGTGCGGCAGCGCTGCCATGCGGTGCCGGGTAGCGCCGAGCCGATCGCGGTAACGAGGCCGCGGTGGGCATCGGAGATGACCAGCTTGACGCCGGAGAGGCCGCGGGCGGTCAGTGAGCGGAGGAAGGCCAGCCAGCCGGCGCCGTCCTCGTCTGAGGCGACGTCGAGGCCAAGCACTTCGCGGTGCCCGCAAGCGTTGACACCGACGGCGATCAGGCAGGCCACGTTGACTGTGCGTCCGTCTTCGCGGACCTTCATCGTCAACGCGTCCACCCACACAAACGTGTAATGCGCCGCGTCCAACGGGCGGCTGCGGAACGCCTCGACCTGGGCGTCCAAATGCCCGGCCATCTCCGACACCTGCGACTTCGACAGGCGTGTCACGCCCAGCTGCTCAGCCAGTCTTTCCACCCGGCGGGTTGATACTCCCAGCAGGTAGGAGGTGGCCACCACGGTGACCAGCGCCTGCTCAGCCCGCCTGCGATGCTGCAACAGCCAGTCCGGAAAATAGCTGCCCTGGCGCAGTTTCGGGATCTGCAACTCGACCGTGCCGGCACGGGTGTCCCACTGGCGCGGCCGGTACCCGTTACGCCGGTTCACCCGTTCGTCGCTGCGCTGCCCCCAGCCAGCACCACACACCGTGTCGGCCGCGGCCGACATCAACGCGTTCGCGAACGCGGTCACCATCGTCCGCAACACGTCACCATCGCCTTGGGCCAGCTGCTGGCGCAGGAAGTCGACAGGGTCCACACTCTCAATAGCGGTCATCGGATTCTCCGTCCTTCAAGATCTTGGTCGTTCTTTGAAGGATCAATCCGATGGCCGTCTTACTCGTTACGGGCAAGTCCAACACCCGACCGCCGTACACCACGTCAGTGGACGCAACCCGTGCAGCAGGTCCAGTGACGTTAAGATCGTTGTATATGCGTGTCACGATTGACCTGCCAGACGACCTGTACCGACAAGCAATGTCGGTCGCGCGGGGTACCTCTCGCACCTTGAGTAAAACGGTCGTGGACCTTATGCGTCGAGGTCTGGGCCAGGGTAAGGCGGCAGAGACATCCCGCAGCGATAAGAACGGGCTTCCGGTGGTGCGCCTTGGGTCTGTGATAACGACCGAGGACGTTCGCGCCCTGGAAGACGACGAGTGACCGTTGTCGGCGATGAGCAGGCGTTGCTCGTCGGCCTGGACATCGCGTATCGAAAATGCGGGCAGTCGACATCTACCCCGGCCGCGGTTCCGCCTGGTGGACCCGGACGCTGTCTTTGAGCCCGCCACCGCAGTCGGCTTAGCGTCCAGCCCACCAGTGACGGCGGGTCGAGGCTTCGGCGCGCGTAGCAGATGATCACGGAATGTGGCGTCGTGGAGGCGTTTCTGCAGCCCAATTTCGGCGCTGATTGCGGAGCGTAACTTGTCTTGCGCTGTGGGTTGTAGATCTTTATAGTTCGACCACTGTCGTTCACCTTGATCGTCGGAGTGGTCGTGGCTGCTGGTCGTACGCCTGTGTCCGTTGTGTCTCGCCGAAGCAGAGCATCGTGGCGTCGGTGGGTGGCTGCAGCCGTATCGCCGGTGCTGGCGGCTGCGTTAGTTGGGGCTCCGGCGAAGGCGGCCCCGCTTGGGGGAATCAGTAGCTGCTGACCCGGGTAGCTCCCTGGTTGCGGCAGATGAAGCGAGCGCCGCTGCGGCAGCGAAACAGACGGGCCAGCGGGTGGAGGTGGCCTCGGCGCGCACCGAGTTGACGCAGGTGTTTGCGAACCCAACAGGTGGCTTCACCATGGAGTCAGCCGTCGTGCCCCAGCGGGCACGGCAGGCCGATGGCTCCTGGGCGGACATTGACCTAACCCTTTACAAGGGTGCGGACAACCGGTGGCGGCCGAGCGTATCGGTCGCCGATGTGCGGTTCTCCGACGGAGGCGAAAGCCCTTCGTGACTTTGGTACGGGCCGGAAAATCTATGACCCTGGCCTGGCCCGACCGACTGCCGGCTCCGACCGTCGACGCCGAGACCGCCACCTATGCCGAGGTACTGCCGGATGTCGACTTGGTGGTGAAAGCGACACGGACCGGCTTCACGCATGTGCTGGTCGTCAAGACCCCACAGGCAGCGGCCAACCCGGCTGTTCGGGAAATTCGGCTCGTAACCGGCGGAGACGCAGAGTTGATGAGCCTGCCGAATGGGGAACTGCGGGCGGTGGCGGACGGTCGGGTGTTGGCCTTCGCGCCAGCCCCCACCATGTGGGATTCCTCGACGCCGTCGCCAGAGGCCGGGGCAGCGAGCGTCATGGGAAGCCCGACCGAGGTTGACGAACCCGCGCAATCCTCTCCGGAGGGACCAGGAGACGCCGCAGTGACGGCGTCGGTTGATGTCGAGGTGACCGCATCCGGTGATCTGAAGCTGCGGCCAGCTCCGGCCCTGCTCGACTCTGACGCCTCCGTGTTTCCGCTGTTCGTTGACCCATCCTGGTCAACGGGGAGGAACCGATGGGCGTACGCGACCAGCAATAACTCCACTAACGACACCACCCATGCTCGGGTAGGGAAGAGCCCCGATACGGGCGTTCTCTACCGCTCGTACTTTGAGTTCCCGATGAGCGGGGTTCGGGGTAAGTACGTTCACTCGGCGTACGTGCAGATGAAGCTGTATCACTCATGGTCGTGCGGCGATACGTACACGCATATGTTTCAGACCAGCTCGATCGCGTCGACTCCACGGACGAAGTGGGCTTTATCTCATAACAAATGGATGAGTTCAGCGGCATCGCACGCCAACAAGGGCACGGGCTGCAAGGACTCTCCGCAGCCGGATATGATCGTTAACTTTACCGGTAACAGCGTGACCTCGGTGATCCGGACCGGCGCCAAAGACCTGTGGGCGAATGTCACGGTCGGGTTCTGCGCCTGCAATGCCAACGGAGAGTACGAGTCGAACACCGACCGGTGGAAGAAGTTTTATCCCGCCAACGCTAAGTTGGTTGTTGATTTCTCTTCCTATCCGGGCCAACCCCACAGCCTGCAGGCGGCCGGAGTAGCGTGCGCGACATCGGGCCGCACAACGATCGGCACGCTCACCCCGACGCTGTCGGCTATCTATCCCGACGCCGACACCGCGCAGTCGCTTTCCGTATCGTTTGAGTGGCTGGAGATCCCGAGCTCTGGCGTCTACGGCGACTCGACGCCGCGTAAACCAGCACCGCCAGGGCTGTCCGTGCCTGCTAACAACCGCGGGACGAGTGCCACCCTCTCCGGGGTGCAGCCGGGTAAGGCTTACGCCTTCCGGACAAGGGCCACTGATCCCGATCCCTACAATTTGACCAGTCCGTGGTCCCCGTGGTGCGAGTTCGAACCGGACACCACCGTGCCGCCGGTCACCGTCACGATTGTGACGCCACCCGCTGGGCCGGGCCAGCCCGGCACATTTAAGATCGAGTCGCCGGCGACGGACGTAACGAAGTTCCGTTACGGGTGGAGCGCTGCCACGACGGAGGTGGCTGCAACAGGCACCAGTCCCAAGTCAGCAACAGTCACCCTCACGGTCCCGAAGTACGGCAACAATATTCTCTACGTCTCGGCAATCGACGCCACCCTCAACCAAGGTCATGGCTCCGTCGAGTTTATTGTCGGCCGCCCATCTCCTCCGGTCGCCCATTGGGGATTGGAGACCTATCCCGGAGTGACGGAGGTCGAGGCCTTTGTTGACCGGCAGCCCGCACTGGGGGGCGACACTCCGCTCACCGCCTCTCATGTGTCGTGGGTAAGCGATACACGTCTCCTCGGTGGTCAGGCCGCCGGATTTAACGGCACATCATCGCAGTTAGTATCCGCCACCGCTGTAGTCGACACGACCGATTCTTTTAGTGTTGCAGCCTGGGTGCGGCTTTCAATATTGCCCACCAGTAGCGATATTGTTGTGGCGGCACAGGAAGGCTCTGATGGGCCGGGCTTCCATCTCGGCACGCGTCTGAAGGGTTCGCCTCTGACGCCTCGTTGGTCGTTTCTTATGAAAGACACGCCTGCTCAATCAAGTGCGACCAGGGCTGCGGTTACCACGGCAGCGCTGACATCAGCAGATGTCGGCCGGTGGACGCACCTCGCAGGGGTCTATGACAAACCTGCGGGCAAAGTGCGTCTGTACGTGGATGGGCTACTTGTCGCGGAGGCTGATCGAACCGCGTCGCCGTGGCCGGCTACGGGACGGTTTACGGTGGGCCGAGGGTTTTCATTTGGCGGGCCGACTAACTGGTGGCATGGGGCTATCGCCGATGTCCAGGTGTTTAACCGCGCACTGGTCGAGCACGACTTCACTGGTCAATTGAAATCCGACTCGCATTCAGGTGGCTTTGATGAGCCGGGCATTCTGGCGCCGATCGAGGTAGGCCGCTGGGATTTCGAGACGGGTTATCCGTGCTACCTGCAGGATCTTGAAGACACCTGTGAGGCTGGGGATGCTACGGGATTCAACCGTTGGCTGGCCCTGACCCGAGGATCGGAAATCGGTGCTGGCCAGGATGGCGGGAGTGCACTGTGGCTTGATGGCTACTACTTCCCAGAGGAGAACCCTGAGCCCTGGGAGGCGACGGAGGAGTATGGGCGATCAGCACTGAAGGCAGGCGTAGATAGCTCGGGACCAGATCCTCTGACGGTCTGGCAGGACACCCCGGTATTGCGAACCGATCAATCATTCACGGTATCGGCGTGGGCCAGCATCGCCGACCTGGACGACTATCAGACGGTGGTCGCTCAGGATGGCTCGGATATGAGCCCGTTCCGTTTGGGCTACGACGACAGCCTTGACAAATGGTGTCTGCTAATGCGGCATCACGACGAGCCCGACGCCTCCTATACACGCGCATGCGGGCCGACCCCTGAGGTCGGGCAATGGACACACCTCGTGGGCGTGTTCGATGCGGGCACTAAGGCGATGCATCTTTATGTCAACGGCCAGCTGGCGGGGACAGCATCGTTCACATCGATCCCTTGGCAGGGCAACGGGCCCTTGACGGTTGGGCGGACTTTGTACACCACCTCGGGCGGGGCCGTAGTTTACGACCTGTTCCGCGGCGGTATCGATGATGTTCACGTTTTTCAGGGAGCGATGACGGACGCACAGGTGCAGGTGCTGTTCGACGAGCAAGCTGTAGACCCCGAATTTTGATCGGCCCTTTCGTCATCAATTACTTGCGGTGTTGGTGGAGGCAGTTGTGAACGGCGGCCCTGGTTCGGTAGTTCCGATTCGGCGGCGTATCCGAGCGCTGATTGCTGCAGCGGTCAGCAGCGTGTTGGTGGCATCCCTCCTGACGACGGTGCCTGCTCAGGCAAAGCCAGAGTCGTCGGGCCGGCATCTGCCGCCGCAGGTGGAGAAGTTGAATAACCATGGCCGCGAGGTACGCGGCACGCCATGGCCGGTCAAAAAGCAGCAGCGAACGCCAGTGCCGGCCCCAGTCTGGCCTGTTCCTGGATCCGAGCGGGTGGTGCTACCGGCTGGCGTTGATCACCGAGCCGCTGGTGATCTGGGATCAGGGGCGGTACGGGCTGGGGTGCTGCCGGTTTGGGTGGAGCGAGGCAACAGCGGGCCTGGCCGGCGGACTTCCGAGGTGACGGTTCAGGTCATCGATCGGGGAGCCGTGCCCCCCGGGTTGCGCGATGGCGTTGTGATGCGGGTGGCTAGCCCGACGGGGACGACGGCTGGCGCCGTGAGGCTATCGGTCGACTACAGCGGCTTCCGTTACGCGTTTGGCGGCGATTGGGCATCACGGCTGCGGTTGTGGCAGCTGCCAGAGTGTGCATTGAACACGCCGGCGCAGCCGGGATGCCATGCCAAACCACTAGCGTCTTCCAACC
>DASULK010000097.1:0-18135 GCA_036278255.1 Micromonospora sp. | reverse complement strand
GGTCGGTGAACCGCTCGAACATGCCCTCGTGCTCCTCACGTGCCGTGCGCACTCGATCTTGCTGGGGGCCGCGGCCCCGACGTCCGGGGGGACGTCCGTGCGCTTACTCTATCCCTGCGGACCGTCTCTTCTAAGGTCGTGTGGTGCCGGAATAGTCCAGTCCGCGTTGCTCTAGCCAACCTTGCCCGCTCAATGGGTGTTCCCGTAAGCCGTTCTGTACGCGCAGAGCGAAATTCACGCTCTGCGCCGCGACGTCGTCGGGGCGACTCGCCGGGCGACGCTGCCCGGCCCACCGGCGTTCCCGGGCCAGAGATCACTTCCACAGGGCTGTGGGCAACTCCGCCCACGAATCAGCACAACGCTGAATCAGTCCGGATGCTTCCCGCAATCAGGGGATTTTTCCTGGAATCAGTTGACTTCCGGCGACATCTTCGGAGATTTCGCTAGCAGCGAACGGGGCCGGAGCGGTCACCCTGCGCGCCTCGCCCAAGACTAGGGGAAGCGGGACGGCCGGAGAGCCAGAACGGCAAGAAGTCCGACACCAGATACTGAACGGCGCGCAACGGATTTACCTGCACGAACACGGCTGGGCCCGGAGCTGCATTGCTCGCGGGCCCAGTGCGGTCAACAGGCGGTCGGTCAGCGACCCGCCCGAGCGTGATATTCCTCGACAATATCCTGCGGAATACGCCCGCGGTCGGAGATATTCTTCCCCTGCTTCTTCGCCCACGCGCGAATTGCTCTGTTCTGCTCACGATCTGCGGCAGCGGTACGGCCGCGCGCGGCGCGACCGCCGACTACAAGACCGCCGCGCGCCGGCCTACGGGCAGCATCGACGAACGGCGCAAGCGCTTCCCGTAGCTTCGCTTCGTTCTTTTCCGACAAGTCAATCTCGTACTGAACACCGTCGAGCCCGAACCTTACGGTCTCGGCGCCTTCGGTGCCATCCAAGTCGTCTGTGTAGATGACGATTTCACGCCGCGCCACTGAGCCTCCACCTATTAGTAGGAACTTCCGACAAACAATAGCCTGCACGATCGTCACCGCGCCAATAGACGCGCGTCGGATACGTTCGGCGCAAGCCGGCGTTGCCGCCTACGACCGACCGTAGGAAGAAAAGCACGGCGGCCAGCTCCAGCAGTCCGCTAATTCTGCGACCGAATAGCTACAGCGGGAGCAGGGGCAGGGCTACTCGGGACGCACCAACGGGAAGAGGATCGTTTCTCGAATTCCCAGTCCGGTCAGCGCCATCAGCAACCGATCGATTCCCATTCCCATGCCCCCCATCGGGGGCATTCCATACTCCATCGCGCGCAGGTAGTCCTCGTCCAGAGGCATGGCCTCGTCGTCCCCCCGCTGCGCCAGACGGACCTGAGCGATCAGGCGCTCACGCTGCACCACCGGGTCGACGAGTTCGGAGTAGGCCGTCGCCGTCTCCACCCCGCGGATGTAGAGATCCCACTTCTCGGTGAGACCCGGCTGCTCGCGGTGGGAACGGGTGAGCGGACTGGTCTCCTCGGGATAGTCCCGCACGAACGTGGGCTGGACGAGCCCGGGCACGACGAGTTCCTCGAACAGCTCCTCAGCCAGCTTGCCCGGGCCCCATTTCGGATCAACCGCAAGGCCGACCTTTTCGGCGTAACCGCAGAGCGTCGCCATATCGGTATCAACCGTCACCTCCTCGCCGAGCGCCTCGGAAAGGGAGCCGTACAGCGTGACCGTGGTCCACTGGCCGCCGAGGTCGAACTCCGACCCATCGGTGTGCGTGGCGACGTGGGAGCCGAAGACCGCCTGCGCAGACTCCTGCACCAGCTCACGGGTGAGTGTCGCCATTGTGTCGTAGTCGGCGTAGGCCTCGTAGACCTCGAGCATGGCGAACTCCGGCGAGTGCGATGAGTCGATGCCCTCATTACGGAAGTTCCGGTTGATCTCAAAAACCCGCTCTATGCCACCGACCGCGCAACGCTTGAGAAAGAGTTCGGGTGCGATACGAAGATACAAATCAGCATCAAGGGCATTACTGTGAGTAACGAAAGGTCGTGCGGCAGCTCCCCCGTGCAACAACTGCAGCATCGGCGTCTCGACCTCGAGAAAACCGCGGGCATGCAGTGAATCCCGAAGGCTACGCATCGTGGTCGCTCTTGCCCGTACCGTCTGCCGGGCCTGAGGCCGCATGATCAGGTCGACGTAGCGCTGCCGGACCCGGGCCTCCTCGCTCATCGGCCTGTGCGCCACCGGAAGCGGACGCAGTGCCTTAGCGGTCATCGCCCAGCTGCCGGCCAGCACAGACAACTCGCCCCGCCGGCTGGTGATCACCTCACCGGTCACACCGACGTGGTCACCGATGTCCACCCGACGCTTCCATGCCTCCAACTGCTCGGCGCCGACCCGGTCGAGCGAGAGCATGGCCTGCAACTCGGTGCCGTCGCCCTCCCGCAGGGTCGCGAAACAGAGCTTGCCGGTGTTGCGGACGAACATGACCCGGCCGGTCACCGCAACGGTGTCGCCGGTGGCGGTGTCCGTCGGCAGGTCCGCGTAACGGGCCCGGATCTGCGCGAGCGTCGCGGTTCGCGGATAACTGACCGGGTACGCCTCGACGCCGTCGGCGAGCATGCGGTCCCGCTTGTCCCGGCGGATCCGCATCTGCTCGGGCAGGTCATCTGCGGGTTCAGCGGGGGCGGCGGGCGACTGCGTCACGGCGGGCTTCCTTCAAGAGAGAATCGACGGGGTTCAGACTTCGAGCGTACTCATGCACCCGGAATGCGGTTAACGGATAACCCTCGCAGCAAGAACAGCTCACACCTCCGGGCGCCTTCCGGCGACCTCCGGCCGATACTGCTGCCAGGATTTTCCCTGCCTTCGGGCGGTCTCATGCCCCGCTGTTTCGCTCGTAGATCATCCGCAGGCCGATCAGCGTGATCATCTGCTCGTGGTGGGTGATGGTGCGGCACTGGTCCAGCACCACCGGGGCCAGGCCGCCGGTCGCGATCACCGCACGCAGCGGACCCAGCTCCTCGGCCATCCGATCGACGATCCGGTCGATCAGCCCGGCATAGCCGTAATACATCCCTGACTGCAGGCACTCGACGGTGTTCTTCCCGATCACCGAGCGCGGCTTGGCCGGCTCCACCTGGCGCAACTGGGCGGCGCGGGCAGCCAACGCATCGAAAGAAATTTCGATGCCGGGGGTGAAGGCCCCGCCCAGGAACTCGCCACGGGAGCTGATCGCGTCAAAGGTGGTCGTCGTACCGATGTCGACCACCACCGAGGGTCCCCCATGCAGGGTGTAGGCGGCGAGCGTGTTCACCACCCGGTCGGTCCCGACCTCCTTCGGGTTGTCGATCGCCAGCGGCACACCGGTCCGCACCCCCGGCTCCACGATCAGGCTGGGTATGTGCCCGTAATAACGGATGAGCATCGCCCGAAGCGAGCGCAGCGCCGCCGGCACCGTCGAGCAGGCAGCCACCCCCGAGACCTCCACCGCGTCACCGGCGAGCAGGCCGCGGTACAGCAGGCCCAACTCGTCGGCGGTCGACCGTGCATCGGTCTTGATCCGCCATGAGTGGACCAGCCGGTCACCGGCGAAGGTGGCCAGCACCGTGTTGGTGTTTCCGATGTCGATACACAGGAGCACGACCGAAGCCTAGACAACCACGCTTCGGCGGTTCACAGCCCGCCCGGCCAGTAGGAAAGGCCCCACTGCCGCGAACGGCGGCGAGTAGCGAAACCCCCTGTCAACGCAGATCAAGGGCAATGTCCAGGATCGGTGAGGAGTGGGTCAGGGCCCCGACGGAGAGGTAGTCGACCCCGGTCGCGGCGTACTCCGCCGCCCGCTCCAAAGTCAGGCCACCGGTCGCCTCCAGCTCGGCCCGGTCCCCGATCGTGGTGACCACCCGGCCGAGGAGGGAAAGCGCCATGTTGTCACAGAGCAGGAAATCCGCCCCGGCTTCAACCGCCTCGACCGCCTCGGCGAGGTTGGTCACCTCGACCTGGACCGGAACCTGTGGGAAGGCCTGACGGATACGGCGGTAGGCGGCTGTGATCCCGCCCGCCGCCCTCTTGTGATTGTCCTTGATCATCGCGACGTCGTAGAGCCCCATGCGCTTGTTGGTGCCGCCGCCCGCCCGGACCGCGTACTTCTCCAGCATGCGCAGGCCGGGCGTGGTTTTCCGGGTGTCCAGGACCTGGGTCTTCGTGCCGTCCAGGGCATCGGCCCAGGCCCGGGTATGGGTCGCCACCCCCGACATGCGGCACAACAGGTTGAGCGCCGTGCGTTCCGCGGTGAGCAGTGACCGGGTCGGGCCGGTCACCGTCGCCAGCACCTCGCCGCGCCTCACCCGCACGCCATCACGGACCTGGAACACCACGTCAACCGAGCCGTGTCCGGCGCCCTCCCCCTCCCTGCCAGCGGGCAGGTCGGCGACGAGGTCGAAGACGACGGCGGCCACCACGAGACCCGCCACCACCCCGTCGGCACGGGCAACGAGGTGGCCGGTGCCGACCTGACCTGCAGGGATCGTGGCGGCGCTCGTCACGTCCAGAAGGTCCGGCCCGAGATCCTCCTCCAGCGCGGTCCGCGCAATCCGCTCGACCGCAGCCGGGTCCAGCCCGTCGGCCCGCAGCATCCGCTCGATCGACAACTTCATGACAGCGCCTCCCACGTCTGACCCAGGCTGCCGGTAACAGTGATCGTCCCTACCAGATGGCCCCGCCACTCATCCCGGGCGACCGGGAAGTCGTCCCGCCAGTGGCTGCCCCGGGTCTCCCTGCGCAGATAGGCCGACACGGCCAGGGCGGACGCCACCGTGAGCAGGTTGGTCACCTCCCAGCTCGCCGTCCGGGGGGTACCGCGGGTGTCCCCGATCCGGGCCAGCTCCAACATCGTCGCCGTCAACGAATCAGCTGACCGGAGCACTCCGGCGCCGCGGGCCATGGTCCGCTGCAGGGCCGACCGGAGCTGCTCATCCACCACCCAGCCCGTGCCGCCCGCCGCGGCGCCGTCCGGGGCGGGCTCACTCTGCGGCGGCAGGTCACGGGCGATGTCCCGCGCGATGCGCCGGGAGAAGACCAACCCCTCCAACAGCGAGTTGCTGGCCAGCCGGTTGGCTCCGTTCACCCCGGTGCAGGCCACCTCGCCGCAGGCGTACAGGCCGGGGAGGGACGTGCGGCCATGCAGATCGGTGCGGACCCCTCCGGAAGCGTAGTGGGCGGCCGGAACGACCGGGATCAGGTCGGTGGCGGGTTCGATGCCCACAGCCCGGCAGGAAGCCACGATCGTCGGGAAGCGTCGGACGAGGAAATCCCCGCCGAGGTGGCGGGCATCCAGGTAGACGTGATCGTTGCGGTTGGCTTGCATGACCCGGTGGATCCCCTTGGCGACCACGTCACGGGGAGCCAACTCGGCCAGCTCATGCTGACCGATCATGAAGCGCTTGCCGTCCGCGTCAACCAGGTGGGCGCCCTCGCCACGCAGCGCCTCCGATATCAGGGGCAGTTGTGCGTTCCGAACAGACCTTTCGCCCGGCTGTGGCTGCTCCGGCCGCAACGGCGGAAGAAAAAGTGCTGTCGGGTGGAACTGGACAAATTCCATGTCGGTCACGGCCGCGCCGGCCCGCAGAGCCAGCGCCACCCCATCACCGGTCGAGACAGTGGGGTTGGTGGTCGTGCGGAAAATCTGCCCCAGGCCGCCGGTGGCGAGCACCACCGCACGGGCCAGGATGGCCCCCACCCCGTCCTCGGTGCCCTCACCGAGCACATGCAGCGTCACCCCGCAGGCCCGCCCTTCGGCGCTGCTGAGCAGGTCCAGCACGAGGGCGTGCTCAATGAGCCGGATCCAGGGGTCGCGCTGCACGGCGGCGTGCAGGGCCCGCTGCACCTCCGCACCGGTTGCGTCGCCGCCGGCGTGCACGATCCGGTCGGCCCGATGCCCGCCCTCGCGGGTGAGCATCAGCGAACCGTTGGGATTCCGGTCGAATTCCGCACCGATCCGCATCAGTTCCCGCAGCCGGGTCGGCCCCTCCGTCACCAGCACCCGGACCGCCGCCGGATCGCAGAGTCCCCCGCCAGCGGTCTCGGTGTCGTACGCGTGGGCTTCCGGAGTGTCCATCGGATCCAGAACAGCCGCGATGCCGCCCTGTGCCCAACGGGTGGAGCCCTCGTCCATGTCGACCTTCGTCACGACGGTGACGTGCAGGCCCGCTTCACGCAGATGCAGGGCGGCGGTCAGCCCGGCAATCCCCGAACCGACCACGACCACATCCGTGGTCTCCACCCAGCCGGGCGCCGGGGCAGCCAACAGCCTGGGCAGCGCGGAAAGTTCGGGCACCAGCGAGTGCATGGCTTCAGTCAACATGGTGCGACGACCGGCCAGGTAGGCGGGGCCACCGGAGTGAACCGGACCGGATCAGGTGGCGACGATATGGGTGCCGGCGACGAGATCGCCCGGCATGCCGGGGGCGGCGACGGCCGGGTCGGCCCCCAATTCGACGATCCGGTTGGCCGCATCAACGTGCACGATCCGGGGCTGGTACGTACGGGCCGCTGCGTCGTCGAGTTGAACGTAGGAGATAAGGATCACCAGGTCGCCCGGGTGAACCAGATGGGCGGCGGCACCGTTGATACCGATCACGCCGCTGCCCCGCTCCCCGGGGATGGCATAGGTTTCCAGCCGCGCCCCGTTCGTGATGTCGACGATTGCGACCTGCTCACCGGGGAGCAGGTCGGCTGCGTCGAGCAGATCCTGATCGACGGTGACCGAGCCGACGTAGTGCAGGTCGGCCTGGGTCACCGTAGCCCGGTGGATCTTCGACTTGAGCATCGTCCGGTACATGGCTTCCTTCTTTATCGATCGAGGCTTTTTATGTCGACGGGGAGGTTGTCGATCAGCCGGGTGGTGCCGACCCAGGCCGCCACGAGCAGCCGTCCCGCACCGACGGCCGGGGCCGTCCCGAGGTCGGGATCGGTCAGCACCAGGTAGTCCAGTTCGACCGGGACACCGGTGGCGCGGGCCGCACCGGCGGCGAAGGCCTGACGGGCGGCGGCCAGGACGGCGTCCGGGCCACCCCCCGCTTCGGCGGCCTCCACGCCGGCAGCCAACGCGCCGGGAAGTGCCAGCGCCGCCACCCGCTCCGCCGCCGACAGATAGCGGTTACGACTGGAACGAGCCAAACCGTCCGGCTCGCGAACCGTCGGCACCCCGACGATCTCCACCGGAACGTCCAGGTCCCGGACCATCCGGCGGACCAGCGCCAGCTGCTGATAGTCCTTCTCACCGAAGAACGCCAGATCGGCGCGGGTGAGCTGAAGCAGCTTGAGCACCACCGTCAGCACCCCGTGGAAAAAGCCGGGCCGGCTGGCCCCCTCCAACGTCTCGCCCAGCGGGCCGGGGCTGACCCGGACCGCCGGCTCCCCGCCGGGGTACATCTGGTCAACCGTCGGCGCGAACACCAACTCCACCCCGGCCGCCCGGCAGAGCTCCACATCCGCCGCGAAGGTGCGGGGATAGCGGTCAAAGTCCTCGTTCGGCCCGAACTGCAAGGGATTCACGAAAATCGTCACCATCACCCGGTCCGCCCGCTCGCGGGCAGCCCGGATCAGCGCCTCGTGGCCAGCGTGCAGCGCACCCATGGTCATCACCACCGCCACCGTGCCCGGCAGCATGCCCCGGGCAGCGGCCAGTTCGGCACGGGTCCGCACCACCTGCGTCATGCCGCCACCCCCCGCTCCCGATCGGCGAGCACACCCAGCAGCGACTCCGCATCGACGGGCTGAAGCTGACCGGCGGCGATGGCCCGGTCGGCGGTACGCCGGGCCAGGGCCAGATAGCTGGGAACCGATTCGGGGGCGACCTGCGCAAGCCGGTCCAGGTGACGTGCGACCGTACCGGCGTCCCCGCGGGAGACCGGGCCGGTCAACGCCCCATCCCCCAACCGCAGCGTGTTCTCCAGGGCGGCCCGCAGCAGCGGGGCGAGCACCTTCCCCGGTTCGGTCACGCCAGCGTCCCGGAGCCGGTCCAGCGCCTCGTTGACGAGGGTGACCAGGTGATTCGCCCCGTGCGCGAGCGCCGCGTGGTAAAGCGGACGCTCCTCCTCCGCCACCCACTCCGGTACGCCACCCAGATCCGCGACCAGTCGGGCCGCGAGCGGCCGCAGCTGGGCGGGGGCCGTCACCCCGTACGAGACACCCGGCAGATTCGCCAGATCGGCTGCGGTACCGGTGAAGGTCATCGCGGGATGCAGCGCGAGCGGGCAGGCACCGACGGCGGCCGCCGGGGCGAGGACATCAAGACCGTGTGCGCCGGAAGTGTGGACGACAACCTGGCCGGGGCGCAGGGCACCGGAGTCGACCAGAGCGGCAACAGTCCCGGCGAGCACATCATCCGGCACCGCCACCAGCAGCAGGTCGGCGCCGGACCGGGCCACCTGCTCGATAGGACGGTTGACGGCGCCGGGCAGCAGCTCGGCGATGCGGGACTGGCTGGCGGGGGAAGCTCCGGAGGCCGCGACCACCCGGTGGCCGACACCGGCCAACGCCGCACCGAGCACGGCCCCCACGCGCCCGGCGCCGACAATGCCAACGGTGAACAGCCGGGAAAGGCCAGCGACAGCTGGTTCAAGGGGCGCAGCGGTCCCGGCCCGGACGGCCGGAGGCAGGCGCAGGGGTGCGCTCATAGCGTGATCCAGTCCACTAGCAGGGGTACCGGTCAATACCCAGTATGCGCGGTGGCCCCGGAGGTCGGACAAGCATGTGTGAAAACCTTCACCGCGGCTTGGCGTCCGCTCACGCTGTTGACCGGCTGCTACGGCCGCCGCTCGCCAACCCGGTACGCAACCAGCCCCACGGCCAAGATCGCCACGCCGGACAGAAACGCCCACCAGGAGTCGGCGTCAGCAATAGGCCACGCCCACCACTTCGCTGCACCGCCCATCCCGGTCCCCAACAACGCGCTGATGATCACCGCAGCGACGGGCGGCAGAGCCGCGAGCCGGGCACCGAGCATGGGCACGGCAAGCAGCGCGAGGCCGAGGCACCCCATGAGGTTGCGGAGGTAGCCCAACCCGAGCGGCCAAATGCCGGCCCGCCAGATCGGCATGATCACCGCGGCCGTCACCGCCACCATCGCCAGCACCGCGGCCTGATCTCGAATCACCACGTCCCGTACCGCCAGCCTCTCCAACCTTCGGACGGCCCGGTCGAGCCCGTAACAGGTGGCAATCACCGGTATCAGCGGTGCGAGGAGAGCGAGCACCACGGGAACAACGAGCGCGCTGACCAGGCTGGGCATCGGCATGACTGTTTCGCCGAGAATCACCGACATCAGGACGCTGATGCTGAGACTCACCCCGGTCAGGGTGAGGCCTCGGCTACGCCACCACCAGGTCATCCGAGCGTTCCTGCGAACGTGGCGGGATCAAGTGGTGGCCGGGCGGTGCAGTCGTTGGCTGCCGCACGGTTCGCCTCGTACCACGCGAGCTGTTGCTGACCGGGAAGGCTACGCACTCGGTTGGCCAGGGCAATGTCCTCGGGTGGTACAGCGCTCTCCAACTCTGCAGCCGGCATGCCCGCCGTTAGCGCCAACCAGGCGCTGATCGGGCCGAGTGCTTCCGCGCCGAGATGTGGACCGGTAACCGCACATTCCGGCGTGGTGTTGGGAACAATGCTAACGATCAAGCTCCAAAGAAGGTCCGTGGAGCGGGGCACCGCTTCCATGGGCACAAAGAGCTGATCGGTCGCCGGCGTGTCCTGTGTTGCCACTGTCGGCGGCAGCGCGATTCCGGCGGCGGCAAGATTGGCGTAGGCCGGCCGGAGTGTCTGGTCAATGGTCTGGCGTGCACCCTCCTGTTCCGGCCATAGGCAGATGGTGGGTGACTCACCGGCGCAGCTCTGCTGGCCGGTACGCGGCTCTGCGGCGCTGGGGCCGAGCGGCCAGACCGCGCCCACGGCTACCGCACCTGAAAGGACAAGGCACCCTGCTCCAATGAGTCGCGAAACCCGTCCACTACGTAATGCGACGACGACAGTGATAATAACGCCGGACGCGAGAACGCCCGTGCCAATCATGGCTCGGGTAGCCGGCATCTGATCGATCGCGCAACATGCCTCAAAGGAGAGGCCGTTAAGGTGTCGCAGCCAAGCCGGCGTGATTCCTGCCGGATAGGCGAGCCAGACATAGGACCCCAACAAGGCCGCAGGCAGGGCAATCGCCGGCAGGAACCATCTACCGATGGTGTACCCAACCATGACGTGTGCAGCAACGACGAGGAGATACACAAGGAGGAGCCACGGATTGGGGATCCCGGGTGCACCGACTGCTCGCGGGGCAAGCATGACGGAAGCAAGCGAGACGCCGAGCACCCCCAAGAGCATTGATGGGGCAACCGCAACAGCGACTATCTGCCATTGCGGCCGAAGAGCGGGATAATCATGAAGTTCGCCACGCCGATACCGAGCACCTTCCCAGGCGGCGGCGAGAGCACAGATCGGGGCAATAATGAACAGCAGCAGTCCGGCCTTGGCAATCACCGCGGTCCAATATCCCTCGGTCACGTGCCGAGATGCAGCCGAACCGCCGTAGGCAACGGTAAGAATTACCAGCGGCGCAATAAGGTAGGTTTCTGCACGGCTGCGCCAGGGAACCAGCATGGCCTTAGTCCGTTACGCTGAGGAGTCGTATGTACGCCTCTTCTGCCCGTCGCGCCGGATCGGCGGTCATGGCAGCTGAGTGAAGAAACTCAGCAACACCGCCCTGGTAGCGCACCTGCCCACGGTCCAGCACTACGACGTCCTCATAAATGTCGCTTAAATCCTCGGTCTGATGCGTGGACACCACGAATCGCACGTGATCAGCTATTCGAATCAAGGTGTCGCGAAACTTGTGGCGCTGCATGGGATCAAGGCCTGCGGTCGGCTCGTCCATGAGAACTATCTGGGCTTCGTGAACCAGCGCTTGCGCGATGCCGACGCGCCTTAGCTGGCCGCCTGACAAGGCGTGAGCGGGCCGCTCAGAAAGGTCTGTGAGGTCCATTCGGTCCAGCACTGTTGCAGCTCGATCCCAGGCATCTCGGCGGGACAGCCCCTTGAGCCAGCCGGCATACGCCACCTGTTCCCGGACTCGCAGCCCGGGCACTGCCGTCACGTTCTGCGGCAGCCAGCCGATGTGCCGCCGATATCGGCCTCGGTCGCGGCGAGAGACGCTCGACATGCCGTCAACGTGAATGGCGCCACGCTTTGGCATCAGCAGCCCAACAATCAAGGACAGCAGGGTGGATTTCCCGGCACCGTTCGGCCCAAGTAGGACTGTCGCGCGACCATCAAGCGCCAGACTCAGTCCTGTGAAAACGGGCACGCTTCTGCGGTACCGAAATACACATTCAGTGAGCACAACCGACATTCGCTACCAACAATTTCGATTAAACTCGGCCACTACTGCAATCAATCAGTAGCATATCTAACATTACCAAATGCCAAACTGCAACTACAGTCAACGCCATCCGAGCAGATCTAGTGAAATGAGGGAAAACTGAGAGCCATACGATGGCGCGAGGCGATGTCGGCGGCGCTCTACGGGCCGGACGGCTTCTTCACCAGTGGCGCTGGACCGGCCGCACACTTCCGCACCAGCGTGCACGCATCCCCACTCTTCGGGGCGGCCCTGCTACGCGTACTGACCCGGGTCGACACCCTCCTCGGCCATCCGGACCGGCTCGACATCGTCGACGTCGGCGCCGGCCGCGGTGAACTCCTCACCACCCTGGCCCGCCTCACACCGCCACCCCTGCGGCACCGGCTCCGCCTCACCGCCGTCGAACTGGCACCGCGCCCGGACCCGCTGCCGGCCGAAATCACCTGGCGGGAGAGCCTGCCGGCCGAGGTGACGGGCCTGCTGCTCGCCACCGAATGGCTCGACAACGTGCCGGTGGAGGTGGCCGAATCCGGTGCGGACGGATGGCGGTACATCCTCGTCGAGCCGCAGAACGGTGCCGAATCCCTCGGACCACCGGTCAGCGGAGCCGATGCGGAGTGGCTCAACACGTGGTGGCCGGCGACGCCGGGCGGGCGAGCCGAAATCGGCCGGCCCCGCGACCACGCCTGGACGCAGGCGGTGACGGCGCTCAACCGGGGGCTGGCGCTCGCCGTCGACTACGGACACCTGCGACAAACCCGCCCGTACCCCGGCACCCTGACCGGCTTCCGGACCGGACGCCAGGTGCCGCCGGTCCCCGATGGCTCCTGCGACCTCACCGCACACGTGGCCGTCGACGCGACGGCGACGGCCGGATCGGCGGCAGCGGGCCACCCGTACACCCTGCTTCGTCAACAGGACGCACTACGGGCGCTCGGGGCGGACGCCACCCGACCCCCGCTCACGCTCGCCTCGACCGACCCGGCCGGCTACATACGAGCCCTCTCCGCCGCCTCGGCCGCGGCCGAACTGACCGACCCCAACGGCCTCGGCGCCCACTGGTGGCTGCTCCAGCCGGTCGGCATCGATGCTGCTGATCCGACCGCGGAGCTCATCCCCCCTGCCCCTGCCGCCGCGGCCCCATGAGGGCGGACGCCAGCCGTGGCACCATGGGCGGCGTGAGCCTTGAAACGGGTCCGCTTCGCGAAGTGACAGTCGGCACGGGCACCGGCCTGGAAACCGCCGACATGGTGCTCAACATCGGGCCGCAACACCCCTCCACCCACGGCGTACTCCGACTCAAACTGGTCCTCGACGGCGAACGCGTCGTCTCCTGCGAACCGATCGTCGGCTACATGCACCGGGGCGCGGAGAAGCTCTTCGAGGTACGCGACTACCGGCAGATCATCGTGCTGGCCAACCGGCACGACTGGCTCTCGGCCTTCTCCAACGAACTGGGCGTCGTCCTCGCCGTGGAGCGGATGATGGGGCTGGAGGTGCCCGAACGGGCGGTCTGGCTGCGCACCGCGCTCGCCGAACTCAACCGGGTCCTCAACCACCTGATGTTTCTCGGCTCGTACCCGCTGGAGATCGGCGCGATCACCCCGATGTTCTACGCCTTCCGGGAACGGGAGACCCTGCAGCAGGTGATGGAGGAGGTCTCCGGTGGCCGGATCCACTACATGTTCAACCGGATCGGCGGCCTGAAGGAGGAGGTGCCGGCCGGGTGGACCCGACGGGCCCGGGAAGCGATCGATCTCGTCCGTCGACGCCTCCCCGACCTGGACAACGTGATCCGCCGCAACGAGATCTTCCTGGCCCGTACGGTCGGCATCGGTGTGCTCACCGCCGCCGAAGCGGCGGCCTTCGGAGCCTCCGGCCCGGTCGCCCGCGCCTCCGGCCTGGACTTCGACCTGCGTCGTGACGAGCCTTATCTGGCATACGGGTCCCTCAACGTCCCCGTGGTCACCCGCACCACCGGCGACTGCCACGCCCGCTTCGAGGTGCTGCTGGACCAGGTCTACGTCTCCCTCGACCTCGCTGAGGAGTGCCTCGACCAGGTCGACCGGATCAGCGGCCCGGTCAACGTACGGCTACCGAAAGTGGTCCGGGCCCCGGAGGGGCACACCTACGCCTGGACCGAGAACCCGCTCGGCATCAACGGCTACTACCTCGTCTCCCGGGGCGAGAAGACGCCGTGGCGACTGAAGCTGCGCACCGCCTCCTACGCCAACGTGCAGGCCCTCTCCACCCTGATCCCCGGCTGTCTCGTGCCGGACCTGATCGCCATCCTCGGTTCGATGTTCTTCGTCGTCGGAGACATCGACAAGTAGCGGTCAACGCCACCGCTCATCGGAGGGGTCGAAGTCCACCCGCGGCGCGGCCCCGAACTTCGGCGCGGGATCCGCAGCGCCGTACTCCTCACCGCCCCGGCGGCGGTCAGCCCGCCGGACCCGCTCCCGCGCCGGCTCCTCCCACCCCTGCTCCCAAGAATCCGACGACCGCCGCCAGCCCGATGGCTCCCCAGACGGCAGCGCATGGCCACCCGCCAGCTCCTCGCCGCCGTCACCCCAGCCCCGATCCGACGGCCACTGGCCGTACGGTGCCGCCTCGTCCGGCGACCGTTCCCGCCATGCGGCTTCCGAGCGGCGGCTCTCCCGCGACAGATCCGCGGATTGGGCGCCCCGGGGTCGCGGTTCGTCCTGCCGCACCGCCGCCCAGCGATCTTCGATCCGCAGCTCCGTGCCCGATTCGTCGGCCCGCACGGCTGCCCGGCGCTCCCCCAGCCGCAGTTCACGCCCTCGCTCGTCGGGGCGGAGGGAGGCCCACCGGTCACCGGCGGCCAGGTCGGACCAGTCCGCCCCGTCTTCGGGCTCTGCACCCGGCCGGTCGTACGGCGACCGTCGGCGTCGGCGTGGCTCCGCCGCCCAGCGGTCGTCCCCGGGATCGGGCGCTGCCGTAAGCGGGGGCTCCGGCGCCGCCCAGTGCCCATCCGGCTCCCGGTCGCCGTAAACATCGCCACCGTGCCCGGGAGCCGGCACGTCGCCCTGTCGGTTGACAATCGTCTGCCGGGTGGTCACCCGCACGGTCTCGGTGTGCCGGACAACACCACCGGAGAGGTGCGGCCGGGTTGCGGCTCCGGCACCGGCCGCTGATGCTGGGGCTGGACTGTCGAAACGCGACCGGGACGTGTACGCCGACGCCTCCTCTGTATGACCGGACCGAGAACGGAACGCCTCGTCCGGCTCTGGAGCGGCGGCGGCGTCACGCTGCCGGGGCGGGCGAGCCGAGCCGGCGGTGCGTAGGTAGCCGCCGCCAGCACGGCGGTCCGGATCAGCGGGCGTTCCATACTCGCCCGGGCTCCCGGTCATGGCCGGGTCGCTGCGCACCGGTTCGGCTCGGACCTTCTCCAACTGCCCCCGCAGCGCTTCGACCTGGCCCTGCAGCAGCTGAAGCTTCTCCCCGAAGGCCCGGTTCGTCGCACGGGCGGCGGCCTCGATGTCGTTACGGAGGTCCTTGTGCAGGCCGTTGACCTCTTCGAAGAAGGTCTCCTCCAGGTCCTGGCGAACGGTCTCGGCATCCCCGCGCAGAGCGATCGAGAGTCCCATGAGCAACACGGACAGGAGGGTGAGCACGGCGGCGATCCGCAACGCGCCGTTGCGCTCCGCCATCAGCAGCATCCCCGCCGCCACCGGCGCGCAGGCCACGCCGGCCCAGAAGAGCACGGTGAGCAGCGGGCGACCCCGCGGGCCAGTGGGGACATCGGGGGCGGGCATGCCCGTGGAGCCTACCGAGACTTCCCGAACAGTGGAACGGCTCACCGACATCGCGCAGAAAAATAGGAGATGTCGTCCCGAAGCAGCCTCCGGCTCCTGCCCCGGCTATGAAACCGGAGGCCGGATCGCCGCACCCGAGCGTCCGGGTCAGCCGGTGGCAAGCTCCCCGTCCGAAGAGAAGACCAACCCCACACTGGCCTCACCGGAGGTGAGCGCGGCCTTGGTCAGCGGACCACCCGCGTCGAATGTGCTGAACGAGCCGGCTTGGAAGTCGTAGACCTCAACCAGGCCGGCCTGGCACTTGGGCCGCTGCGGGCACTCCGGCGGGCCGCCGAGCACCGTGTCCGTCCCCGAGCACTGTGCCGCCAACTCCGACAGCGTCGTCACACCGTACTTCTCGGCGAACTCCCTGGTCACCGCGAAGGCGTTCTGATTCTGGGCGGCGGACGGCTGCCCGAAGGCAATCCCTGCCTGTTCGCCGACCGCCTTCAGCGACGCCAACGTCTGGTCCAGGTCAGGAGAGGAAATATCCTTTGCGGTGGCTCCGTTGACCTTCTTGTTGAGGAATTCGGCCATCGTGGCGGCGTACTCCGGCACCACCTGGATCTCGCCCTTTGCCAACGCCGGCTCGTAGAGCTCACGGCTGCCGATCTGCTGGACCTTCACGTCGTATCCGGCAGCGGTGAGGACGATCCGGTAGAGCTCGCCGAGGGTCTGGCTTTCGCTGAAGTTGGCGGCGCCGACCAGCACCGCGCCGCCTGCTCCCTTAGTGATCCCGTCGGTCAGCCCGGCCGCAGCGGCGAACTCCTCGGCCGCGACCTTCGGAGTCTTGCGGTCGATGTCCACCGCCCGGTTGAGCTCGATCAGTTTTGCGGTGTCCAGTGCGGCGGAGACCTTGTCGAGCGCGGCGATCATCTCGGGTTTCGCCGCCTTGGCGCTGAGTGCCGGGATGATGTTGTCGCTGTTCTGCAGCTTCTTGTCGTCATCGAGAACAACGAGTTCGGTACCGGCGACGGGGGCGCAGCCGGCTCCCGACGCAACTGCAGGAGGCACCTTCGAGCCGGATGATCCGGCGTCACCACAGCCGGAGAGGATCCCCACCGCAGCCAGAGCGCTGATCGCGCCGAGTGCTAGATGTGAACGTGCGCGCATAACTGCCCGCCTTCCGTGTCCCGGCGCGACCCCCGAGGGCCGGCCGCGTGTCCGACGGGCGCCCATCCTTAAGCCACCCGCTATTTCCGCTACTTTCATTTCGAGCCAACAAGCTCGTGGTCGGGTATGACAACATCACGAGCCGTTTTGTCACCAAATCGTCACCATCGCCCGGTTAGCGCGGGGGGACCGGCTCGCGTCAGGCATCGGTTCGGGGCGAGTCAGGCCCCGCCGACGGGTGAGTTGGCCCGGCGAACGCTTTTGCGGGTTCGACGCAACGGTCGTGGTGTCACCAGCCGTTCGACGGCTGCCAGCACTCCCTCCACTGTGATGGCAAGCAGCGCCACGAGCAGCCCACCCGCGAGGATCTGTCCCCCGCCCGCCGCAATGCCCAGCCCGAACCCGGCCCCGATGATCTGCCCGAGTCCGCCCCCGTTGACGAAGACCGCCAGCGCTGCGGTAGCCACGACCTGGACCGCGGCGGTCCGGAACCCCGCCGTCAAATAGGGCACCGCCAGCGGCAACTCGACCTGACGCAACAGTTGCCCGGGGGACAACCCCATCCCGCGCGCGGCGTCGCGGACCTGCGGGTCCACCTGCCGCACTCCGGTATAGGCGTTGGCGAGCAGCGGCGGCACCGCGAAGACCGCCAACGCGACGATCACCGGCGGGCGGCCGAAGCCGAGGAAGGTCAGTGGCAGGATGGTCAGCAGCGCGAGCGTCGGGATGGCCAGCGTGATGTTGGAGATCAGCACCACCAGGCCGCCACCCCGGCCGGTATGGCCGAGCCAGAGTCCGAGCGGCCAGGCGACCAGGGCGCCGAGCGCGACCGCCGCCGCCGAGATGAAGATGTGCTCCCCCAGCCGGTCCAGGATGCCGCCAGGGTTGGTCCAGTTGAGCGGGTCGTTAAGCCAGACGATGGCCTGCTCGATCGGCCCGCCGTGGGGGCTCACTGCGCCCTCCCTTTCGTCAGCCAAGGGGTGAGCAGCCGACCGAGGCCGGCCAGCAGCAGGTCGAGCGCGAGGGCGAGACCCACGCAGAGCAGTGTCGCGGTGAGGATCTGCGCTCGGTAGAAGTTGTTGCGGAATCCGCCGAGGATGAGGTCGCCCAGCCCGCCGTACCCGATGAGTGCTCCGACGGTGACCAACGCCACGGTGGAGACGGTCGCCAGACGGACCCCGGTGAGGATGCCGGGGGTAGCCAAGGGAAGCTCCACCCGCAGCAGCCGGCCGAACCGGCCGTACCCCATGCCGGTCGCCGCTTCACGCACCTCCGCCGGCACCTGCTTGAGCCCGGCCAGAGTGTTTCGGACCATCAACAGCAGGGCGTAGAGGACCAGCGCGATCAGCACGGAAACCGGGTTGGTGGTGCCGACGTACGGTGCAACGAAGGCGAGCAGGGCGAGCGAGGGGATCGTGTAAAGCACGCCGGAGAGTGCAAGAATCGGCCCGGTGAGGGACCGGAACCAGTACGCCACGACGGCAAGCGGGATCGCGATCAGCGCTGCGATGACGACCGCCTGCGCCGTCAGCGTGACATGCTCCCGCAACGCAGCGAGCACCGTGTCTGAATTGTCCCGCAGATACTGCCACGAGAACCACGGGTTTCCCGGATCGCTCCGGTAGGCCAGACGGAAGGACACACGTGGACGTTACCCGCAACGCTGGCACCGTCACCGCACCCGTCCCGGACGCAGTGCCGGCGGGCTCGGCCCGACCGGGCGCCGCATCTATCACATTGGAGGGTGTCGGCAAGCGTTATCCGGATGGCACGGTCGCCGTCGCCGATCTGGACCTGCGGGTTGAA
>DASULK010000096.1:0-28079 GCA_036278255.1 Micromonospora sp. | reverse complement strand
CACCTCGTGGGTGGCGCGGGCGATGCGGGCCCGGGACGCAGGGGATCGGGCGCCCAGGGTGCGCATGTTGTGCAGCCGGTCGGCGAGCTTGATGATCAGTACGCGGAGGTCCTTGCCCGCGGCGACGATCATTTTGCGGATCGTCTCGGCTTCCGCCGCCTTGCCGTAGAACTCCTTGTCGAATTTGGTCACTCCGTCGACCAGGTGGGCGACCTCGGGACCAAAGTCGGCGTCGAGGGCCTGCAGGGTGTAGCGGGTGTCCTCGACGGTGTCGTGCAGCAGCGCGGCGACGAGGGTGGTGGTGTCCATGCCGAGTTCGGCGCAGATCTGGGCGACGGCGAGCGGGTGGGTGATGTAGGGGTCACCGCTCTTGCGGAACTGCCCATGGTGCATGTTCTCGGCGATGGCGTAGCCACGGCGTAGCACGCTGGCGTCCGCGTCGGGGTGCACCGACCGATGGGTGCGCACCAGACGGCTCACCGGATCATCGGTGGTGGCCGGCCAGGACAGGAAGGACCGTAACCGGCGGGTCAGCGGGATCTCGTTCGGCTGAGTCGGCAGGGCGCGGCCGAGAGTGGCGCCCTGACCGGCGTCGAGGTCCACGCGACGACACCTCCTCACCCAGCCGGCACCCGTACCTCGCAGCTGCGGAGGCCGAATCAGATGCTGGCCGTCACTAATGTACTTCTTTCCCACCCTATGTGAGCCGGCGTGGGCCGAACGGCCATGAGCTTATGTGCGATCGGTTGAGTTTGCCGCTTCGGCTTTGCTGAGCAGGTCGTGGAAGCGGACAGCTCCCCGGGCCGGGGAGGCCCAGCCGGTGGAGATCTCCACCAGGCGGGTCTCAGGTCGCTCCAGCCAAAACAGTACGCGTTCGGACTCGGCGGCGGAGGCGCTGGGGACGGGACCGGGGCCGGGCAGTACCGTCTCCGCCGTCGCCCGTACCAGTTCGAGGGTCGCACGTGGCGGCACACCCGGCGGTGACGTGCCGGCTCCGGCAAGGCGTCCGTGCCGTACGACCGCGAGCTCCCACCCGCCGTCGGCGGCTCGGCGTGCGGCCACCAACTCGGCGATCCGGGTGATCCCGACAAGACGCTGCATCCGGATGGTGGCCCGCAGCAGCGCGGCGAGACGGACGCGGACCACCGCCGCCTCCTCGTACCGTTGCTCCCCGGCCAGGGAGTCGATGCGGGCCAGGAGGGCATCGACCAGCGCCTGCGGATCGTCGGTGGTGGCGGCGCGGAACGGTGCCACCGCCCGCTCTTCGTAATCGGTCACCGAGATCCGGTGCTCGCAGGGAGCCAGGCAGCGCCCGAGCTCGGCCAGCGCGCAGGCCGGTGCCCGGCGGCGGGTCGACAACCGCGGCGTGCAACTGCGTAGCGGCACCGCGTCATGGACGGCGGCCGCCGCGAGTTCCGCGCTCCGCTTCGACGGGAAGGGCCCGAGATAGGCGTCGTCGTCGCGTCCGAGAGAACGGACCATGGAGAGCCGCGGGTACGCCTCCCGGGTCAACTTGAGCCACACCGTCCGGTCGGGGAACTTGGCGCGGCGGTTGTAGGGCGGGGCGTGGGCGGCGATCAGCCGGAGTTCGCGTACCTCCGCTTCCAGCGCATGTGCGCACTCGATCGCCTCGACCCGCTCGGCCGCCGCCAGCATCTCCGAAATGCGGGCCCGCTTCTCACTGGCCGTGAAGTAGGAGCGCACCCGGGTGGCGATGTTGCCGGAAGTGCCGACGTAGAGCGGCCGGTCATCGGCGCCGCGGAAGATGTAGACGCCCGGCACCCGCGGCAGCCCCTCGGCCAGATGCCGTTTGCGGCGCTGCGTCGGGGTGACCGCCTTGACGAACTCGATGGCGTCGCCCAGGGTGTGCACCCGGTATCCGCCGAGCCGACCGATGAGGGCGTGCAGCACCTCGACGGTGGTCTTCGCATCATCCAGCGCACGGTGGGTGGGCTGATGACGGGTACGGAAGAAGGCCGCGAGGGTGGCGAGCTTGCGGTTGGGCACCTCATCAGGGATCAGGACGCGGCGGGCCAGCGCAGCGGTGTCCAGCACCCGGGGGTTGGGCCAGGGGTAGCCGTGCCGGGCACAGGCGGCTTTCAGGAAACGCATGTCGTAGGGGGCGTTGTGGGCAACCAGCACCGCCCCCCGGACGAACTCCAACAAGCTCGGCAGCACCACCTCGATGGGTGGGGCGGGGGTGACCATCGCCTGGGTGATGCCGGTCAGCAGGGTGATGAATGGCGGGATCGGCTCGCCGGGGTTGACCAGGGTGGCCAGCACCCCCAGCTCCTCGCCGCCGCGTACCTTGATCGCGCCGATCTCGGTGATGCCGCCCTTGTCCGGGGATCCGCCGGTTGTCTCCAGGTCCAGCACGACAAAGGTCGTATCGTGCAGGGGCAGCTCGGCGTCGCCGGCTGCCCGGGCAGGGTCGAGCAGGCTGTCGAGGGTCTCCTGGACGTAAGCGGATCGGGTCACGGCCGGCACCCTAGACAGCGGGTGCGACAGCCGGACTTTTATTACCAGGCGTGACCAGGCTGTTTGCGAACGGGAACCTCTGAAGCCAGTCAACCAGGCACGCCGTCGCGGTGGGAGACTTGTGTCATGTCCCGCCCGGAACCGTCCGACGACCGCCTCCCCGAGGAGGCGGTCGAGGCGCGTGCTGCGGAGGGTGACGGTCCGCCCGAGGACCGGTCCGCTCCCACACCCGAGCCGATCCTGCCGGAGGCGGTCCGGCAACGGGTCGTCACCCTGGCTGCGGCGGCGCTGCCCGGTATGCCGATCGATGAGCTGCCGGTGCCCCTGCGACGGGTCGCCAAATTCGCCCCGCACCGCCGAGCGCGGCTGGGGGGCACCGCGATCGCCGCCCAACTCTCCGGGGATTCGATCTTTCGGCAGCGGGTGGCCGAGCGGGTCCTGGAGGAGACGGGGGATCTGGGGGCCGTCGTCGCCGCCGGGGGTTGCCCGGCGGCGGCCGATCCCGTGGATGTGGCGGCAGTGGCCTACCTGGCACGCCCGCCACGCTGGTGCGAACTGGTCGAGACGGCCGGCGCGGCACTCCGTGCCGAAGCGGAGAGTGCGGTCACCGCGGAGTTGATCCGCGAGGCGGAGCAGCGCGCTACCCGGGCGGAACATGATCGGGCCGTGGCCAGGGTGGAGGCCGACAAGCTGCGCGATGAACTGGCCCGGGTCCGCGAGGAACTGGGCCAACTGCGTGAGGAGGTCCGGGTATTGGCCCGGACGCTGCGGGAGACGCAGTCCCGCGAGCGGAAAACGGCCCAGATGCTGGCTACCGAGAAAGGGCGCGTCGCCCGGGCCGCCGCCGATCACGACGCTGAGCTGCGCCGGCTGCGGGCCCGGCTCGCCGAAGCGGAAACGACCGCCACGGTGGCCCGGCAGACAACCAAGGAGGCCCGCGCGGTCGACGACGCCCGGCTGTGGCTGTTGCTGGAGACGATCGGCCGGGCCGCCGTGGGCCTGCGGCGGGAACTGGCGCTCGAGCCGGCCGAGCAGCGGCCGGCGGACTTTATCGCCGAGTCGTTCGCCGACCAGCCGACCACCACCACGGCCGCCCGGGCTCAGGACACCGACGATCCGGCCCGCCTCGACGATCTGCTCGCCCTGCCCCGGGCGCATCTGGTCATCGACGGCTACAACGTCACCAAGCGGGGCTTTGGTGAACTGTCGCTGGAGCAGCAGCGCAAACGCCTGGTCACCGGGCTGGCGGGGCTCGCCGCCCAGACCGGTGACGAGGTCACCGTCGTCTTCGACGGTGCCGAGCGGATGGCTGGTCTGCCCCCGCAACCGCGTGGTGTGCGGGTGCTCTTCTCTCGAAAGGGAGAGACGGCGGACGAGTTGATCCGACGGCTGGTGCGCGCCGAGCCGGCGGGCCGCCCCGTGGTGGTGGTCTCCTCCGACCGGGAGGTCGCCGACGGGGTGCGCCGGCACGGTGCCTATCCGATGGGGGCCGACTCCCTGCTGCGCCGCCTCGCCCGCTCCTGACCCCGCCCCACCCGCTCCTGACCCCGCCCCATTGCGGCGGCGGGTACGGGCGGCGGGCCGCGGGCAATAGGATGGGCCACGCTCGCCGGGTGCACCACAACCCGGACCATTGCTAGGCGCTAGGGAGGCGGACCGCATGACCCCTCGGGTGTGGGCGGTGGTCGCGCTCGTCAGCCTGGTCGCCGGCCTGGCAGTCGCGGCCGTGGCGCTGGTGCCCTGGCACCGCCCCCCGGCACCCCGGGCTGATCAGCTCGCCGCGCTGCAGGATCTTCCGCCCGAGGACGTGGCCCGAGGGCGTGCCTTCCGCGCCGCACTGCGACCGGGGGGTTATGGAGCGCTAGCGGTCGGGCTGATCGTCGCGCTGCTGCTCGGGCTGACCCCGTTGGGCGGGAAACTCGTCGCTCTGGCCGGCCGTCCCTTCAACGACCACTGGATCGCCCAGGCGATCCTCGGCGGGCTGGCGGTGGTGTTCGTCGCAGACCTGCTCACCCTCCCGTTCACCGCCTGGCGGCACGCGATTCTGACCCGCTACGGACTCGCCACCCAGGGTTGGGGTGGCTGGGCGGCCGACCTGCTCAAGTCGTACGCGGTCAGCGCGGTGATCGGCGCGGTCGCCCTGTTCGGGTTCTACTCGGTCACCCGGCTCGCCCCCAGATGGTGGTGGGCCTTCGGCGCCGCCGGTGCCGCCTGCCTCGTGGTCCTGCTCTCGTTCATCCTGCCGGTCCTGGTCGAGCCGATCTTCAACCGGTTCACCCCGATGGAGCCGGGACCGCTACGTACCGAACTGCTGGCGCTCGCCGAGCGGGACGGGGTGCCCGTGCGTGACGTGCTGGTCGCCGATGCATCCCGTCGCACCCGGGCGGTCAACGCCTACGTCTCCGGGTTCGGTCCGACCCGGCGGATCGTGGTCTACGACAACCTGCTGCGCGAAGCGCCGCCGGCCGAGGTGGCCAGCGTGGTGGCGCACGAGCTCGGCCACGCCAAAGACCGGGACGTGCTCACCGGAACGTTGACCGGCGCGCTCGGCGTGGCGGCCGCCGTCGTTGCGCTCTACCTGCTCGGATCCTGGGCCGCACTGTTGCGCCGGGCCGGGGTCGATTCGATCGCCGAACCCCGCGCGTTTCCCCTGCTGATCGCGGTGGTCACACTGGCCGGCCTGGTGACCGCACCGGTCTCCGCCCTGATCTCCCGCCGGGTGGAGGCCAGAGCTGACGCACATGCCCTCGCGCTGACCAATGATCCGGCCGCGTTCGAGGCTATGCAGCAGCGGCTGTCGACCATCAACCTGGCCGATCCCGATCCGCCTCGGTGGGAGCACATCTACTCCGCGACGCACCCGTCCACAGTGCAGCGGATCGCCGCCGCCCGGGCATTCGCCCGCGCCGCAGGGGGGCGGTGAACGTGGCCGAGAGCGGTGCCCCGACCCCGACGCGAACGTTGCTGGTCACCAACGACTTTCCACCCCGGGTGGGCGGCATCCAGTCGTTCGTGCACCACCTCGCCCTTCGCCAGCCCACCGGGTCGATTGTTGTCTACGCCTCGACCTGGCGGGGCGCCGAGAAGTTCGATGCGGAGCAGCCCTTCGAAGTGGTCCGGGAGCCGACCGGGGTGCTGTTGCCCACCCCGGCTGTGGCCCGGCGGGCCGCGCAGCTCGCCCGGGCCCATGACTGCGGGACCGTGTGGTTCGGCGCAGCCGCGCCGTTGGGGTTGCTCGCGGGGGGGTTGCGCCAGCGCACCGGGATCATCCGGGTGGTGGCGCAGACGCACGGGCACGAGGTGGGATGGGCGGCGCTGCCCGGCGCGCGGGCCCTGCTCCGCCGGATCGGGCGCGACACCGACGTGGTGACCTACCTCGGTGAATACACCCGGATCCGGCTTGACCGCGCGCTGCGCGGGCTGACCGACCTGCGTCGGCTCGCCCCCGGCGTCGACGTCGATGACTACCACCCCGATGTGGACGGAGCCGAGGTCCGCGCTCGGCACGGTCTCTCCGACCGGCCGGTCGTCGTCTGCGTCTCGCGGCTGGTGCCGCGGAAGGGGCAGGACGCTCTGATCCGGGCGCTGCCGGCGATCCGGCGCCGGGTGCCCGGGGCTGCACTTCTCATCGTCGGCGGTGGACCCTACCGGCCGGCACTGGAGAAACTTGCCCGGCGGAGTGGTGTCGAGTCCGATGTCGTCTTCACCGGCTCGGTGCCCGCGGCCGAGCTGCCGGCGCACTATGCGGCCGGCGACGTCTACGCGATGCCGTGCCGCACCCGCAACCGGGGGCTGGATGTCGAAGGGTTGGGCATCGTCTATCTGGAGGCCTCCGCGACCGGGCTGCCGGTCGTCGCCGGCGATTCCGGTGGGGCGCCCGACGCGGTACGGGACGGTGAAACCGGGTACGTCGTCGGCGGTCGGGACCTCGACCAGCTCACCGACCGGGTGGCCACGCTGCTGGCCGACCGTGACCTAGCCCGGCGGATGGGAGCGGCGGGGCGCGCCTGGGTCGAGCGCGAGTGGCGGTGGGAGACCCAGGCGCAGCAACTGTCAACACTGTTGCGCGGTGAGTAGTGTCGACTAACCGATAGAGACAGAGAGATATTTATCGCATTGACTGGTGGCGAACCTCGCGTCGCTGTCAGGCAGCGTCGCCCGTGTCTCATGAGGGGGCCGTCATGGGCGGTTGGCGGGTATGGGTCCGACGTGCGATAGCGGCCGTGGCCGCATGCATAGTGGCTGCTCCGTTGGCGCTGGGCACGGCGGTGCCCGCGCAGGCCGAGCCGGCATGGGAGACCGCGCTCAAAGGGCTGGTGGTGCGGACCGCGAACTGGACGCAAGGGCTTGGCCAGGTGGGGCAGTTGGCCAAGCCCTTGCCGCTGCTGGGGGTGAGCCCGGGCGATCTCGTTGACGTTGACGGGCTGGTCAAGCGGGCGTCTGACGCTCTGGTCAACGGCCTCAATCAGGACGTGGACTTGGGGGACGGGGCGCGGCTGACCAGTTCTGTGGTGGAGGTTGATGGAGACCACCTGCTTGATGTGGTACTTACGGTCAAGCGGACGGTTACGGGCAAGCGTTTCAGCGCGGGGGACATCACGATCGACAACGCCGTGTCCGTCACCGGCTGGGCCACCTTGCGGCTGAAGGTCCGGCACACCGCAGCCGGGGAGGCCTACCTGGTACGGGATGGGCAGGCGCCGCGCATCGACATCGACGCCGCGGCGCACCTGGGGAGCCTGGCTGACGCCAAGGCATCGGTGGGCGTCCTCGGTGTAGCGGTGACGAGCACGGCCGAGGCGGAGAGCAGCCTCGATGCCACCGCTCACCTCAAGGTGACCGTCAACGACCCGAACAACGACGGCAAGCTGAGCTTCGATACGCCAGCCGGTACGGGCACCGGCGAACTGGCCGCAGCCGGCTCACTGGCCGGTCTGGTTCAGGTTGGCTTCGACGCTTCCGCTGGCGGCAAAATCAGTGACACTGAGATGGAGGCCGGGCCCGGCCGGGTGCACGGGCAGATCCACCTGGGGGCCGCGGCCAGCGGCGGACCACTGGTCTTCAACAAGTCGATCAAGGCGAGCGTGACGCTGGACTGGCCCAACATCACGGTGGGCACACCGACCATCACGACCAGCGGCTTCGATGAGACGCTCGCGAAGTTCCGCAACATGAGCCCGGTGGACCTGGCCGCCGGGCTGGCCCAGCTCGCCACGCTCATCGCAGGTGTGCAGGCGAGTGGTCCGGCAGGCAACAAGAACCTCCCATTCCTGCGGGGCACGTTCGCCGATGCAGTGAAAGTCAACGAGAAGCTTGTCGCCTTCCTGCACAAGGCCGTACATCCCAACCCGGAAGATCCGGAGTTCCAGCCAGGTGATGATCCGGCCGAAGCTGGGCAACCGAAGTTCACCTCCCTCCAAGAGCTGTTCACCCTGCTGGCAGCCGAGGGCCTACTGGACACTGCAGCATTGCCGGCCGGCGGAATTTCGCTTGTGGAGGACAAGCTGGCCTTCCCGCTGAAATTCGAGGTGGCTAAGGACTCGGCGTCCTGGACCGCGCTGGATCCGGGAGCGGCCAGCGTGTCCGGAAAGGGGGCGATGTTCAGCAGCAACGGGTTCACCCTGCCCACCGATCGGTTTCAGCCGGGCGCGCTGGCCGGACAGCGGGTGGTTGCCGGCACCTCGGCCGGGACCATCGAGACGAACGACGAGCGGTCCATCACGCTCGCCAGCGGTTGGATCGGTGGCCAGCCCGCGGCTGACAGCACCTGGGTGATCAGTAGTTCCGATCCGCAGACCGGAGCAGTGGAGCTGGGTGGGGCGCTCAGCAAGACCGCCAACGGTGGCAAACAGATCGGTCTGCGCTCGGCCAATGCGCAGGCCAGCTTCGCCGAGGTGAAGGCGAGCTACACCGCCCGGGTGACGGTGGTGCTCGATCTGCGTGACATCACCGACCCGGACGCCAACGCCGACCGGCTGATGCTGCGCACCGACCCGGCTGTGCCGCTGTTCACCGCCAGCTTCCCGATCAGGACCGGCATCGACTTCTACGCCACAGCCGGCTTCCTCAAAGTCAAGCTCGGCGGCAGCCTCGAGGTCAACCCGGTCGCGCCGGCCACCGACATGCTCACCGTGGCGTTCCGGCAGGCCCGAGATGTCAGCCTCGGGGACCTTTTCCAGGAACTGAAAGCCGATCCCGCGGCCCTGTTCGCAGTGACCACCTCGGTACGCGCCGACGGCGAGGTCAAGGTGAGCGTTCCGGGAGCGAGCGGCGTACTGGGCTCGGGCGTGGGGGCCGACGTTTCCTGGGACGTGGCCGACCCAGCGCCCACCGTGGACACGTCGAGCCTGTCCGACCTGTTCGCTCTGGACTTCAACCCCGACGACCCGCAGGCGCTTTTCGCGCTGGTGATCGCCGCTTTGCAGCAGGTCAGCGTGGCGCTTGCCGAGCCGGGTACCGGCACCGGGCTGTTGGACGAGAAGCTGCCTCTGATCGGACGTTCAGCGCGCCAGCTGCTCGGCACCGACCACAGCGGGGTGGGCGCGCACGTCTCCTATGCCGATGACGGTGACAACTTCATCCTGGTCGATGCTGGCCGCACCGGCGAGTCCACCTTCACCAACCGCCTCGCCGGGCGCACCGTCGTGATCGGCAGTCGCGCTCATCGGGTGTTGTCCGTGGTCGATGGTCAGACGCTGCAGATCGGTGGCGACGGGACGGGCAAGCCGGCCGACGGCACGGCATACGCGCTTCGCCCTGAAATCGCCGACGCCATCGACGCACTGTTGGCCAAGCCGCCGCAGAACCTGCAGGATGCGATCGCGCTGCTGAACGAGAGACTGGGCGCGGGCAGCGGAGTCACCTTCGCGCTGGACGAGCGGGCCGGAGAACCCTATCTGCGTCTGGGGCTGGACTGGCAGCGCACCTTCCGCACCGGCGTTCCACTCGACCTGAACTGGGACGGGGCACGCAGCCTGATCAGCCTCGACTCGTCCGGCACCTTCGCCGTTGACGTCAGCGGCCGCGCCCAGCTCGGCCTGCTGTTACCGCTGCAGCCAGGTGGCGCGCTGCTGCTGGACAAGGCGTCCTCGGCCAGCGTGACGGTGAATGCCGCGGCGAGCGGCGTGGCCTTGGCCGCCCGGGTCGGGCCGCTTGCACTTGAGGTGGGCCGCACGGACGATCCGGGCGCGGTCAAGGCCAACCTCAGCTTCAACCTTGGTGGCCTGTCGGCCGACGGCCCGGTCACCGACCTGTTCGGCCTGGCGCCGAGTGTGACCACCGCGGGGGTGGACTGCGGCGACGGCGGGACCGAGGTTGCGCTCTGCGCCAGCGCCCCGGTTTTTGTCACCGGTTGCGCACTGGATGGCGGAAACATTCTGGCCGTCACCGTGGACACCGCGCTGGTCACCGGCGGCTCCCTGCCGGATCTGAGCGAGTGTTTCAACAACCTGTCGCTGAACCTCACCGACTTCGACCATGGAATCGACGGCTACCTGTCGAAACTGGAGGTGGCCCTGCGGCTGGCCAGCTTCGACGGCAAACTTCCGCTCGTCGGTGACGACCTGCAACAGGGCGAACGCTTCATCGCTCAGCTGCGGCAGGACATCAAGGATGCGATCGGCGAGGCGTTGGCCACAGCACCACCGGACAACCATGGCTTGGCCGCCGCGTTGGACGCCGCGCTGGCTCCGCTCGGCGACGGGGTGCACATCGACGTGAACTGTGCTGACGGGGTGGAGACCTGCCCGCTGGAGGAGCTCCAGTCCGTGCGCATCCGCCTCGAGGCCGGCAAGGGTGAACCGAGTGCAGCAGCCGGCTGCCAGAACGACTGCGAACAGCTGGACGTGCCACTCGATCTGGGCATCCCCGGTCTGTCGCTGAAGGCCGAGCAGGGTGCGACCGACGGCGTACAGGTCAAGCTGGGCTGGAAGCTGCACCTGGATCTGGTGCTCGACCGCGACATCGGCTTCTACGTGGCGACGCACGGCGTGAACGACGGCGACGACACCTCACCGGAGCTGCAGATCGGCGCGAGCTTCGACGTGCCGGCCGATCTCGACGCTCAGCTTGCCTTCATCCAGGTCAACGCGCACAAGCAGGGTTCCGGCCCGTTGGCCGTCGCGTACTTCGCGATCGACCTGAAGGCCTCGCCCGGCGAGGCGAGCTGTTTCGAACCGCCGACCGGATGCGAGGTCAACTCCGAGGCCCGACTGACCCTGGACCGTTTCGGTGACCTCGGCTCACTGCTCGCGACCAACCTCACCGCGAACATCAACATCGACTGGCAGCTCACGGCCAAGGTGGACGCGGGGGGCAACGAGGTTCTCTCCGCCCTGCCGGGCATCAGCGCCGTTTTCCAGCTCAAGTGGGGGCTCGCCAACCACCGCTCGGCATTGGCTGTGGACGGTGCCACCGTCACCACCCCGCTGGAGATCAAGTTCTCGGACATCGCCCTGGACGCCGGGCAGTTCTTCAGCCAGATCCTCAAGCCGGTGCTGGACAAGATCAAGGCGGTGACCGGCCCGCTGCAGCCGATCATCGACACGCTTTACGCGCCGATCCCGGTGCTGTCCGACCTGTCGAGAGCCATCGGTGGCGGAGACATCACGCTGATCTACCTGGCGAGAACGTTCAGCACCCTGAACGGCGGGCCCAATCTGGACTTCGTGGACACGATTCGGTCCCTCGTGAGCTTCGTCAACCGGATCCCCTCCTGCACGGCCAGCTGCAAAATCCCGCTCGGCCAGTTCCAGGTCCATGGCGCCAACGCGCTCACCACGCCCGTGTCGCCGGCCTCTGCCGAGAGCCTCATCGACCGCTCCGCCTCGTTCACACAGGCCAAGACGGCCGAGCAGGTCAAAGATGCGGTTGACGACGCGGCCAATGGCGAAAAACTGTTCGAATCGGGTGACGACGGCAAGAACAACGCCGACAAGATCGGGTTCAAGTTCCCGATCTTTGACAACCCGGGCTCCCTGTTCGGACTCCTGCTCGGCCAGGATGTCGAGCTGATCAGCTTCGACTCCGGCCCGCTCACGCTGGGCTTCAGCTGGCGGCAGTCCTTCGGACCGGTCTACGCCCCACCGCCGGTGATGCTCACACTGTCCGGCAGCGCCTCGGTCTCCGCCCGCATCATGGCCGGACTGGACACCGCCGGCATTCGCCACGCGATCGAGGCGGCCACCGGGGACAGCGACCTCAACGCCGTCAAGCTCCTCGACGGCCTGTACTTCAAGACCGCCGATGAGCGGGGCAACGCCGTACCGGTGGTCACGATGCGCGGCGAGATCGCTGCGGGGGCCCAGGTCAGCGTGCTGATCCTGTCGGCCGGGGTGGAAGGCGGCGTACGGCTGACGGTGGGTTTTAGCTGGAATGATCCGAACAACGACGGCAAGTTCCGTACCAGCGAATTCCTGCAGCGTCTCCTGGTCAACCCGGTCTGTCTGTTCACCGCCACCGGGCAGCTCTCGATCTTCCTCAAGGTCTACATCAAAATCAGTTTGGTCTTCTACACCAAGAAGTTCAGCTTCACGCTGGTGAACGCGGTGCTGCTCGACTTCCGGGCCCAGCCCGACTGCTCGCCACCCCCACCGGAGCTGGGCGGCACGGTCGGCGACACCCTCGTTGTCTTCGCCGGACGGTTCGGCACGGCGGCGCAGCGGGGCGACGCGGCCTGGGACAACACCAAGGCGACGTACGCCGGTGACGTCATCAAGATTTATGCGCTGCACTTCGCGGACGCCGACGAGCCGGACGCCTCACCCGACTTCGACGGCTTCGCGGTTGAGGCGCTTGGCCGCAGGCAGGAGTTCCTCGACCCGAGCCTGACTCGGGTGGTGGTGGACGGCCGTGGCTACCAGTTGCCGGATGGCAGCGGGACCGCGATGTCGGTGATCTTCCTCGGTGACGGCGACACCAGCAAGACGCAGGATGACGAGGCTGGCACCGTCACCTCGACGTTCGACAAGACCGCGGTGGTCATCGGTTCGGACGGCGACGACCACATCAAGACCGGCAGCGGTCCGGCGTACATCGATGCCGGGTCGGGCAACGACACGATCATCACCGGGGAAGGGGCCGGCGCGGTCTCCTGGATCGCCGGCGGCAATGGTGACGACAACATCACCACCGGCGATGGAAACAACCTCGTCGCCGGCGACGGTGGGCTCGGCGTGGCCGACCAGGCAGGCGTGGTCACGGTGCGCACCTCGACCGGCACCGTCCCGCTCACCGGCCTCATCGACTGGAATGCGCTCAACGCTCCGTCGTCCGCCCCGAACCTCGGCAGCGGCGCCGACCAGATCACTGTCGGGCGCGGCAGCAACACGGTGCATGGCAACGGCGGCGACGACATGATCGGCGTACGCGTCGGCGACAGATCCAACGGCAAGAACACCCTCGTCGGCGGGGCCGGAAGCGACACCATCAGCGGCGGCGACGGCGATGACAAGATCTACACCTACGACACCTACGGCAACAGCGAGCCCCCCAGCCCGGACGATCAGGGCAGCGGTGATGCCGGCCTGACCAACATTGCGGACACCGGTGCCGGCAATGACCTTGTGTACGGTTCCCGGGGCACCGACATGGTCAGTTCGCGCTCGGCCAACGGGCAGATGGCACGCATCTACGGGTTCGGCGGCGATGACGTGCTCGTCGGGGGCTACGGCGAGGACGAGATCTTCGGCGGCCCGGGCGACGACTACGTCATCGCCGAACCATCGACGGTGCTGCCCGCCGACCCGCCCGGCGACGACGGGTACGGGCCGCGCCGGCTGGTCACCCACGAGCCGCTGCCCGCCGGGACCGTCGCGCAGGCGAAGCTCCTCGTCGGTGGCGTGGGCCGTGACCACGTCATCGGCGGGGACGGCGGTGCCGTCATCTACGGAGATAAATACCTGCCGGGCGAGTTCTGCGCCGACAACGACACCTTCACCCAGGTTGACCCGGCCGATCAGGGCGACCGGGACCTGATCCTCGGCGGCACCGGATCGGACATCGTTTCGGCCGGCGGCGGCGACGACCGCGTCGATCTCGGCCCTGGTGATGACCGGGCTTGCGGACAGCTCGGCGACGACATCCTCCACCTGGGCGACGGCGCCGACAAGGCATGGGGCGGGCCCGGCCGCGACCAGCTCTTCGGCGAGGCTGGCGAGGACCTGCTCTTCGGCAACACCGGCGACGACGCCATCTACGGTGGCGCCGGAGCGGACACGATCGAAGGCAACGACGGCGCCGACCGTGCCTTCGGTGGCCCGGACGACGACACCATCTACGGCGGCAGCCGCGCGGCCGGCGCGAGAGACCTCGGCATCGACCACCTCTACGGCGATGAGGGGGCGGACCGCATCGTCGGCGACAACGGCACCCCGAAGGTCGGGGACGTCGGTCCGTATCCACTGGACCTGGCTGGTGACATGCCAGAAGCCGGAGGCCGGGACATCATCTCCGGCGGTGACGGCGACGACATCGTCTACGGCGGGCTCGGCGACGACGAGATCCACGGTGATGCCGGCGATGACCACCTGGAGGGCAACAACGGCGCGGATGTGGTGTACGGCGACGGCGGCTCCGACGAGATCATCGGGGGGTCCTCACAGGAGGCCAGCCCCGGGGTAGGCCGCCCCGACACCGGTGACCGGCTCTTCGGCGGCGATGGTGCCGACCTGATCGCCGGCGACAACGCGCGGTTCGAGCCGGCGACGGATGAGGCGACGCGGGTCACCCAGGGCCGGTCCATCGCCCCACGCAAGGTGACGCTCCTCGATCTGGGCTTCAACCTGACGGCGGGAACCGGCGGCGCCGACCTCATCCTCGGCGACGACGGTGACGACGTGATCTTCGGGCAGGTGGGGCCGGACCGCATCCGTGCCGGCGACGGCGACGACTACGCCGAGGGCGGCCCGGGCATCGACTGGATCGAAGGCGGCCGAGGGCAGGACGATCTTGTCGGCGGCTCTTCGACCCCATACGACGGGTCGGGCGCGGACGCCACCGGCCAGCCCGACGGGGCCGACGTCATCTTCGGCGGCCCGGATTCCGATGTGATCCTCGGCGATAACGGCGCGGTGCTGCGTCCGCTGCCCAGCGAGCGGCCGAGCGCGCCGACGGTCCGCGTCGGCGCGGACGGGGAACCGATTGCGGGACGAATCGTCGTCCTCCTCGACCGGCACCTCGGCCCCGGCGAGGACGGCTGGCGCGGCACCCCCGACCCGAGGCGTTACGGCGCAGACCGGATCAGTGGCGGCGACGGCGTCGACCTGGCCTGGGGGCAGGACGGCGACGACGCGATCAGCGGCGGTGGGGACGGTGACTACCTGGAGGGCAACGGCGGCGCGGACATTCTGCGCGGCGACCGCCCGCTGCACGAGGCCGGCCACGCAGCCGTCACACAGATCTCTGATCCCGGCTGGCCCGGTTCACCGGGCAGCGCCGAGGAGCTGAACGGCCCCGGCGCACCCGATGGGCAGGACGACCTGATCGGTGGCTCGGCCAGCCCCGGGTTCCGCGACACCGGCGACATCATCGAAGGCAACGGCGGCGCCGACGTGATCCTCGGCGACAACGGCTCGCTGCTGCGCACGATCGAGCCGAACGGGACGGAGCGGGTCTACACGCAGCGGTATCCGGCTGGCGCGGTGCCGGCGGACGCGACCGTGTCGCGTACCCATGATCCGGCCCTGCCGGGCCCCTCCACCCGGTTCTGCACCACGGCGCAGGCCACCTGCGAACCGGCCGGCGCCTTCGGCGACGACAAGCTCTACGGCGACGACGGTGACGACGGCATCTGGGGCCAGGACGGGGACGACACGATCCACGGCGGGGCCGGCGACGACGACCTCTTCGGTGAACTGGGCGCGGATGTCATCTTCGGAGGTGCCGGCGACGACGCGATCCTCGGCGACCGGGGCGGCGTGGTCAACCGGTACCTCAACCCGCAGGACGCCGCCGCACTCGGCTTCACCGTGAGGCTCTCCGGAGCGCCCGCGGAGCAGTACACGGGCTTCCGCGCCGGCTATTACGACCGGCGGGTGGACCTGCTGCACGACACCGACGGCGACACCTGGATCGGCGGGCCGACCGCGCAGGCGATGCCCCACGACGGGCTCACCGCCGGCGGCGACGACCGGATCCGCGGCGGCGCCGGCAACGACAACATCCACGCCGGCTACGGCGACGACCTGGTCAACGGCGACAGCGGCGGCGACCAGATCTTCGGCGCGGGCGGTGCAGATGTGCTCTGGGGCGGCAAGGGTTGTGACCCGGTGCTGAATGCGGACACCCCGGACTGCCTGACCAACGGTGTGTTCGATCCGTCCGCTCGAGGAGACCAGGACCGGTTCGTCGACCACATCTTCGGTGGGGCCGGGGCGACCAGCGGGCCGGCCGTCGCCGCGGTGCTCGGCGCGGACCTGCTGGACTTCAAGCCGCGCGGTTCCTATCCCGACAATTGCGCGCCGGGCGCGTGGCCGCTGACCACCGGTCGGACCACCATCGACCCCTGCGTCTGGTTCGAGATGACGGACATGGACAACGACGCGACGGTCGGCGTCGGGGACAACCAGCACCACCAGGGCACCGACTGGATCTACGGCGGCTGGGACCGGGACGTGCTGCAGGCGGACGTGGCAGCCAACGGACCCAACCCGGGCGACCGGCTGTTTGACTGGAACGGGGCCTACAACCTCTACACCCACTGCAACGCGGCCTACGGCGGCTACAACGACATCCGTCAGCACAGCCCGGCCGTGCACAAGTTCCTGACCCAGCTGGCGTGGGGTTCGGGGGCGGGGCGCACGGCCGCCGACGTGACCACCCCAGGCACATCGGCCTACCTTGAACTGGCCTACGTCTATGTCGCCGACCAGAAGGAGCACGGCGTGGGGAAGCCGTACCCGGGTACGCCGGGACACTTCGACGACCCGGTCTCCTGCACCGACTGAGCCGACACTGCGGCGGCACCGCGCCTGTTCATGGGCGCGGTGCCGCCGAGCGAGATCAGAACTTCGGTGCGTCGGGTGCTTCCAGCAGCCCGAGCCGCAACGCGGTCATCAGCGCCTGCGCCCGGTTGGCCGCGCCCAGCTTCTCGTAGAGCTTCGAGATGTGGGTCTTGGCGGTCGACTCGCTGACGAAGAGTTGCTTGGCGATGCCGGCCACGCTCATGCCGTCGGCGAGCAGGCGCAGCACCTGCCCCTCGCGGGGGGACAGTTGCGGGCCGGACGGGGCCAGGCGGCGCTTCATCGCCTCGGCCAGGTCAGCCGCGGTGAAGGCGCTCGGGGAGGCGGCCGCGTGGCGGGCCGCTGCGACCACCTCGTCGGCCGGTGCCGTCTTGGGTACGAAGGCGCTGGCTCCGGCTTCCAGGGCGCCGAAAAGCTGATCGTCGCCGGCGTACATGGTCAGCACGACGATCCCTAACGAGGGGTTGGACTTACGCAGGGCTCGGGTGGCCTCCAGGCCGCTGCCGTCGGGGAGACGCAGATCCATGATCACGACATCGGGCTGCAGGGCGCCGGCCTGACGTATTCCCTCCGCCGCGGTGGGGGCTTCACCGACGACCTCGAACTGCCGGTCCCGCTCGAAGGCGTGGCGCAACCCCTTGCGGATCAGATCGTGATCATCCACAAGCAGGACCTTGGTGCGCGTGGTCGGCGTGGGACTGGTGGTCATGCTCCGGTTACTCCACTTCTGGTGCGGTGACGCTCTCGCGCACGCTATCTCGCCGGGTCGAGGTGCCGAGCACCACTGCGACCGTCGTGCCGCTGGGGTGCCGTGGCCTGATCTCTAGCCGGCCCCGGATACGTTCCGCTCTTTCGGCCATGATGGCAAGGCCGTAGCGCCCGTCGGGGCGTTGGTCGGCGATGCCCTGGCCGTCGTCCGATACTTCGATCTGTGCGTACGGCGGGTCCACCTCACAGGTGACCCAGAGATTGGCGGCCGCGGCGTGCTTGCGGGCGTTGGTGATCGCCTCCTGGGCGATGCGCAGCAACTCGGCCTCGACGGCTGCGGGGAGCCGCGCGGTCGACTCGTCGAGCGACAGATGTACCCGGAGTCCCGCCGAAGCACCCACGGTCCGTGCGTACTCGGCGATGGCGGCCGCCAGGCCACCGTGCCGGTCGACCTCGCTGCGTAGTTCGAAGAGGCTCAACCGCAGTTCTGTGATCACCCGGGTCACCTCGCCGCGTAGGGTCCGCAGCTCCTGCCCGGTTTCGGCGGCGCCTGCGGGCAGCGCGGCCAGGGCGTTGTCGATGCCGTATCCCACCATGACCAGCTCCTGCGCGACCCCGTCGTGGATCTCCCGGGCCAGTCGCTGCCGCTCCTCGTTTGTTGCCAGCGAGCGTACCTCGTCGAAGAGCAGTGCCGCTTCCAGGCGCAACGCAGCCGGTCGGGTCAGGGCCTTCACCTGGTTGACCGTGGCCGGGGGATAGGCGCTGGCGATGTCGGCTTCCAGCGCGAGGAGGCCCACCGTACGTACCCCGGCGATCAGGGGGACGACCAGCGCGGACACCTCGCCGTGGGGGCGGGAGCGGGCCTGGGAGCGGGGTACGACCAAGGGTTGCTGGCTGGCCCACGCATCCGCGATGGCCGAATCCGCATCGAGGTTGGTCTCCCAGTCCACCCGGTCGGTGCCCGACTGCGCCAGCACCACGAGGCGCCCTCCGCCGCTGGCCGACAGCACCGCAGCCCGGTCGGCGCGCGTCACGGTCCGCAGTTCGTCGAGCAGGTGTTCGGAGATGCCTCCGGGGTCGAGGGTGGCGCCGGGCAGTTGCCGGGCGACGCTGCGCAGTTGGGTCAGCAGTCGCGTCGCCTCCGCATACGGCTGGGGCCTGCCCTCGTCGTGGATGTGCACGAGCCGCTGGTAAAGGCCGGCCGCCAGCGCGGCGAGCGCGGCCAGGATCAGCCACTGGGTGGCCGCGGCGAGGTAGCCGGCCTCGGTGATCTGTCGACCATCGGGGGTGTGGGTGATGGCGGCGCTGGCCAAAAGGGTTACCGCCGAGACGGCGAGCAGGCCGATGCCCTCGTGGTGACGGCGCAGCAGGGCCGTCACCACGAGAGGGATCGCCAGGTAGGGCAGGACCGCCGAGGCGCCGAAGAACCCGCCGGCCGGACCGCCGGCCGCCGCGGTGGCGGCCACCTGACCGGCCGCCAACCCGACGATCACCACCTCGGCGAAGCGGCCGAGGGGGGCGAGCCGACGGTGTCCCGGTGCGGTCAGCGCGGGCACCGCCGCGACGGCGAGCAGCCCGACCCAACGCAGTTGGGCGATCTCCCCCGTGCTGGCCAGGATGACGCCCGTGATCAACGCGAGCAGGACGAGCCGCACCCCTGCCGCGAACGGGCGGGGGATCAGCGGGGGGGTGATCGACGGGGGCACGACACGGATCGTAGTCAGCTGCCGTAGATCGCGTCGATCTCCGCAGCATAGGTGCGTTGAACGGCGTCACGTTTGACCTTCATCGTCGGGGTCAGCTCCCCGCGGGCCTCGGTGAAGTCGTGGGGCAGGATGCGGAACTTCTTGATCGCCTCCGCATGCGAGACGGCTTTGTTCGCTTCGTTGACGGCCGACTGGATCTCGGCGCAGAGTGCCGGGTCGTCGCGGAGTTCGGCAACCGGGGTCCCGGCTGGCCGCTGGTGCGACTCCAGCCAGCCCGGCCATGCATCTTCGTCGATGGTGACCAGTGCGGCGATGAAGGGCATCTTATCGCCGACCACCATGCTCTGACTGATCAGCGGATGGGCGCGGAGCCGGTCCTCGAGGACGGCGGGGGCGACGTTCTTGCCGGCCGCGGTGACGATGATCTCCTTCTTCCGGCCGGTGATGCGCAGGAAACCCTCGTCGTCCAGGGAGCCCAGGTCACCGGTCTGGAGCCAGCCATCCTTGAAGGCGTGCGCGGTTTCTTCAGGGTTGTTCCAGTACTCCCGGAACACCACGTCGCCCTTGACCAGGATCTCGCCGTCGTCGGCGATGCGGATGGTGACCCCAGGCAGGGGACGGCCGACGGTGCCGATCCGGATGGCCTCAAGGACGTTGACCGCCACCGCGGGGGAGGTCTCGGTCAGCCCGTACCCCTCGTAGATGGTCACGCCGATGCCGCGGAAGAAGTGACCGAGCCGTACCCCCAGGGGGGCGGCCCCGGAGATCGCGGTGCGGCACTGACCACCGAGCGCGGCCCGGAGCTTGCGGTAGACGAGGCGGTCGCAGAGCAGGTGTTGCAGGCGCAGCCCCAGCCCGGGACCGGGCGAGGTGTCCAGAGCCTGGCTGTAGGAGACGGCCACGCGCTCCGCCCAGTCGAAGATCTTGCCCTTGACCTTGCTCTCGCCGTGCGCCCGCTGCTGGGCGGTGTTGTAGACCTTTTCGAACACCCGCGGCACGGAGAGGACGAAGGTGGGGCGAAAGCTCTGCAGGTCGGCGACGAGGTTCCTCGTGTCCAGGGTATGCCCCATCGCCGCCCGGGCCTGCACTACGCCCACCTGAATCAGCCGGGCGAAGGAGTGGGCCAGCGGCAGGAACAGCAGGGTTGAGGCGCCCTCGTGGAACAGGTTGGGCAGCACCGGGATGGCGTTCGCGATATCGGAGTAGATGTTGCGGTGGGTCAGCACGCAGCCCTTGGGGCGGCCGGTGGTGCCGCTGGTGTAGATGATGGTCGCCACATCGTCGGCCCTGACCCCCTGCCGGCGTTTGTCGATCTCGGCCGCGGCGACGGAGGTGCCCTCGGCGACCAGCGTGTCGACGGCCCCCAGTTCGAGCTGCCACAGGTGCTCAAGCGCCGGTAGCCGGTCGCGGACCCCCTCCACCAGCAGCGCGTGGGCGTTGGACTCCACCACGCATCCGACCGCCCCGGAATCCGCCAGCACCCAGGCGACCTGTTCGGCGCTGGAGGTCTCGTAGATCGGCACGGTCACCGCGCCCGCCGCCCAGATCGCATAGTCGAACAAGGTCCACTCGTACCGGGTCCGGCTCATCAGACCGACCCGCATGCCCGGCTCGATCCCGGCGGCCACCAGGCCGCGGGCGACGGCGAGCACCTCGTCCCGGAACTGCGCACAGGTGATATCCGTCCAGCCGCTGTCGGCCCGGCGGCGGAACTGCACCGTGTCAGGCGCGGTCTCGGCGTTGTCCCAGACCGGGTTGACCAGATTGGCGTCGTCCGCAACGGTGACGACCGGAGGGACGGAGAACTCGCGCACCTACACTCCTTTGAACGACAGGGCCGGCGGTTCGTCCCGTAGCTGGCGGGATCCGGCCGCCTCCGAAACTACTCTTACGGCTCGGGCACCCGCACGGGGCCGGTTCGGCACCGGGTAGCCTGCCCACCATGGCGGAAACCTCCACCCAGTCGATCGTTATCGACGCGCCCCCGGCCAGGGTGGCCGCCGTCATCTGTGACTTTCCGCGTTATCCTGAATGGGCCGGCGCGATCAAGAACGCCACGGTCCTTGAAGAATATGAGGACGGCTACCCCAGCCAGGTGCGATTCGTGCTCGATGCCGGGGTGGTGGCTGACGAGTACACGCTGGCCTACGAGTACGCCGAAGATATTTCGCGGATCGAGTGGCGCCTCGTCGCCCCCTCCAAGATGCAGAAGGTCCAGCGTGGGTCGTACGACCTTGTCGACAACGATGACGGCACCTGCACGGTGACCTACACGCTGGAGATCGAGTTGTCGGTCGCCATGTTGGGGATGTTCCGCCGCAAGGCGGAGCGAGCCATCATGGATGCCGCGCTGAAGCAGCTCAAGCGCCGGGTGGAGACCCTGGGCGCGGGGTAGGCGCCGCGCACCGGGTGTGACGCGCCGCCGGCTGGCGTGATGGGCTGCCCGGGATCGGGATGGTGGAGCTGAGGAGGCTGCGATGGGCAGGACGGATCCGGGTTCGGTGCGCGAGGAGGCGGAGCGCCTGGTCGCCACGGCCCTGGCCGCGGCGCGTTCCGCTGCCTCCGCCGGTCATGCCGGTCAGTTCGCCACCGGCGACGACACCTGCTGCACCTGCCCGCTCTGCCGGGTGATCAAGGTGCTGCGCGAGCCGAACCCCGAGTTTGCCGAGCGGGCGGCCACCGGTGCCGGTGAACTGGCGGCCGGGGTGGCTACTCTGCTGCGGTCGTTCAGTTCGGCGGTTTCCCGTACGCCGGGACCGCGCACGGCCCCGGAAGCCGGCGCCGCCGGGCCGGCAGACGCGTCCGGGGCGCGGGACAGTTCCGGAAGCAGCGCCGAGCCGGCCGGCAGGGGCGCCGAGCCGGGGAAGGCGGACGCCGAAAGTAAGGAAGCCGGGGACGACGATGTTCCCGGGCAGGACGCCGGCGCGGGCATCCGGCCGGACGCTGAGCAGGATGTGTGGGCCGCCGCTACTCGGGCGGAGGCCGGCCACGACGAGGAGTCGGGCGGTGGAGGGGAGCGGCAGCGGTGACGCTGACCATCGGAGTTGATGTCGGCGGCACGAAGGTGGCCGCCGGCGTCGTCAACAGCGCCGGTGAGGTGCTGGCGCAGGTACGGCGGGACACACCGGCCGAGGACGTTGCCAAGATCCGCGACGTCATCGTCGAGGTGGTCGCGAAGCTGGCGGAGAGCCATCAGGTGTCGGCCGTGGGTATCGGGGCGGCCGGGTGGATCGACCCCAATCGCTCGGCGGTGCTCTTCGCGCCCAACATCGCCTGGCGGGACGAACCGCTGCGGGAGTACGTGGGCGACGCGGTCGGTCTGCCGGTGGTGGTGGAGAACGACGCCAACGCCGCCGCCTGGGCGGAGTTCCGCTACGGTGCCGGGCGTGACGCCGATGACTCGATGGTGATGCTGACGATCGGCACCGGGGTCGGTGGGGGGATCATCCTCGGTGGTGAACTGCTGCGCGGGTCGCACGGTATCGCCGGGGAACTCGGGCATCTGCTGGCGGTCGAGAACGGGCACCCCTGCGGCTGCGGCCGGTTGGGTTGCCTGGAACAGTACGCCAGCGGTCATGCACTGGTGCGTTTCGCGCGTTCGGGCGCCCGCCAGGAGCCGGCGCGGGCCGTCGGGCTGCTGGAGCGGGCCGGGGGGGACGTCGAGGCCATCAGCGGGCGGATGGTCACCGCCGCCGCCCAGGCCGGTGACGAGGTGGCCGTCGAAGCGTTCACCGAGGTCGGACGCTGGCTCGGCATGGGGCTGGCCGACCTGGTCCAGATCCTCGACCCGCAGCTGCTCGTGATCGGCGGCGGGGTGATCGAGGCCGGGCCGCTCTTGCTTGAACCCGTATACCAGTCCTATGTGGCAGCGCTGGCGCGGCGTAGCCGGCTGCCGATGGCCGCGGTGCGAGCGGCCGAGCTGGGCAACACGGCCGGGGTGATCGGGGCCGCCGACCTGGCCCGGCGGATCTGACGGTGGCACCGCAGCGCCCCGCCGACGGAGTCGAGGGCGGAGTGCGTCTGCGGGTGCTCTCCTACAACGTGCACAGCCAGCGTGACGACCGTGCCGCGCTGGCGGCAGTGGTGCGGTCTGTTGAACCCGACGTGGCGATCGTGCAGGAGGGGCCGCGACGGCTCCGCTGGCGACCCAAGTGCGCTGCGCTGGCCCACGCCTTCGGGCTGGTGGTCGCCGCGGGTGGATTACCGGGGCTGGGCAATCTGCTGCTCACCAGCCTGCGGGTGCGGGTACACCAGACCTGGTGCCAGCGGTTTCCGCTCACCCCGGGCCGCCACCTGCGGGGCGTTGCCTTCGCCGAATGCGGTGTGGGCGCGGCCCGGTTCGTCGTCGCCGGATCGCATCTGTCGACCGACGCGGCGGAACGGCCGGGACAGGCCACGTTGCTGAAGGCGGCGATGGCACAGATCCACCTGCCGGTGATCCTCGGCGTCGATGTCAACGAGACACCCGGTGGTACCGCCTGGCGCACCGTCGCGGATGGTCTGACCGATGCGGCGGTGGCCACCGGGCGGGCCGACCGGCTCACCTTCCCCTGTGCGAACCCGCGCCGCCGTATCGACGCGATCTTCGTTGACTCGCGGATCAGGGTGCTCGATTTCGATGTGATCGACACCCCGCAGGCGCGGCGGGCCAGCGACCACTTCCCGTTGCTGGTCGACCTCCGCCTCCCCGTCATCGGTCCCGCCGTCGATTGAGGCCTCGCGCTGACGCGGGCGTTGCCGTACCCAATTCACCGAGGGGTGGACAAAGTGGCCGTTAATCGAGAGGATTTCGCAGCCAGCCCCAAAAGGAGACGTGTTGTCGACCTCCACCGATCATGACAGTCATGCGACGGACGCGACGCTCTGGCGGGACGGCCGCCCGGTCTACGACCGGGGGGAGACCGTCTGTGTCATCGGAGCCGGAGCTAGCGGTCTGGCCGCGATCAAGAACCTCAGGGAGCACGGCTTCGGCGTCGACTGCTACGAGCGGGAGACCGGGGTCGGCGGCGCGTGGAACTGGCGGCACGACCGCAGTCCCGTCTACGCCAGCACCCACCTGATCTCGTCCAAGCCGTTCACCCAGTACCCCGATTTTCCGATGCCCGACTCGTGGCCGGACTACCCGCACCACAGCCAGCTGCTCTCCTATCTGGAACGCTACGCCGACCACTTCGATCTGCGCCGGCACATCTGGTTCGGCACCGAAGTGGTCCGCGTGGAGCCGGCGGAGGGTGAGCGTTGGGATGTGACCACGCGCAGCGCCGGCGGGCACGGTGCGACCCGGGTCCACCGCTACGCCGCGGTGGTCGTGGCCAACGGCCACAACTGGTCACCGAAGCTGCCCGAGTACGAGGGGCTGTCGGAGTTCACCGGCACGGTCATCCACGCTGCGGCGTACAAGGACATCGCCCAGTTACGGAGCAAGCGGGTGTTGGTGGTCGGAGCCGGCAACACCGGCTGCGACATCGCCGCCGAGGCGGCCCAGTCGGCCGCGAAATGCTGGCACTCCACCCGGCGCGGCTACTGGTACGCCCCCAAATACATCCTGGGCCGGCCAACCGATCAGGTCAACGACGCGGTTCTGGCGCTGCGGCTGCCGCTGCGGCTGCGGCAGTGGCTCTTCCACCGCACGTTGAACCTGACCGTCGGGGACCTGACCCGGTTCGGTTTACCGAAGCCCGATCACAAGGTCTACGAGACCCATCCGATCGTCAACAGCCAACTCGTCTACTACGCCGGGCACGGGGCGATCTCCCCGGTGCCCGACATCGCGCGGTTCCACCCGCACAGCGTGGAACTGGTCAACGGCGAGCAGATCGAACCCGACCTGGTCGTGTTCGCCACCGGCTATCTGCCGCGTTTCGAGTTCCTCGCCCCCGACCTCCTCGGCATCGACGACTCCGGGCGACCCAGCCTGCACCTGCACGCATTCGCCCGACGCCATCAGACCCTCGCCGTGGCGGGACTGCTGCAGCCCGACTCGGGCCTGTTCCCGCTGGTGCACTGGCAGACCGTGGCGGTTGCCCGATGGCTGCGGCTGCGGCAGACCGCGCCGCAGAAGGCGGCGGCGTTCGCCGCACAGATCGAGGCCGGTGCTGGCCGCCGCTGGAGCCGGGCGAAGGTCAAAGATTCGACCCGACACTGGTTCGAGGTCAGCCACACCGACTACCTGCGTGCGCTACAGCGCACCATCGACAGTCTGGAGCCGGTGAAATGAGTCGGTTGCGGATCATGCGGGCGCGGGACTGGGCGCGGCCGGTGCCGCCGGTACGCCGCGAGGTGCTCACCGCGACGCCGGAGGCGGATGAGGGCAAGCCGCCAGTGCTCTTCGTGCCCGGGTTCGGGCACGGTGCCTGGGCGTACGCCGAGCACTGGCTGGAGCAGGCCGCTACGCGGGGATTCGCAGCCCATGCGGTGAGCCTGCGGGGCCATGGCGGCAGCGGCACGGCGCCGAAAGCGAATCTGCGGGCGTACGTTCACGATGTGGTCCAGGTGGCCGCGGGCCTGCCGCGCCAGGCGGTGCTGGTCGGGCATGGCGGTGGTGGTTTGGTCGTGGCGCACGCGTTGGCGCGCTATCCCGCCCGGGCCGCGGTGCTGGCCGCGCCGGTGCTCGATAGCTGGAGCACCTTTGGCACGGCGCTGCGGCGCAACCCGCTCGGCACCCTGCCCGCCCTGGTCGGGGGGCGGTTGCGGCTCAGCCGCCGGCAGTTGTTCAGCCGGGAGTTGCCGGACGCGGTGGCCCGTTCCTATGTGGCGCGACTGGGGCGCGCCTCCGCCCGTGCCCAGTGGCAGCTGCTCGCGCACCGCGCGCCGGAGCCGGCTGTGGGGAATCCGCCGGTGCTGGTGGTGGGGAGCCCTGACGACCGGGTGGTCCCGTCGTCCGCGCTGATCCGGGCGGCGCGCCGCTACGGTGGGGCGCCGCTGCTCTTCCCCGGCATGGGGCATGACCTGATGTTGGATGCCCGGTGGCGGGAGCCGATCGACGCGATTCTCGATTGGCTGGACAAGAACGTGACGTGATCCCCGTCGCGGCGGCTCCGAGCCGGGGCGGCGTGAGCCTCGACGCGACTAGACCACGGCTCCGTCGTCGGGGTCGTAGTCGTCCTCGTCGCCGGGCCGCATCCGCAGGATCAGGGTCACGAAGCCGCCGATGATGCCGGCGAACCCGACCAGGATGGCCATTCCGCGGTCGATCGGCAGCAGTGTGGGGAAGAGGAAGAGCGCGAAGCCGGCGACGATGGCCAGTACGGCCGCCACCGCGTATTTGGAGATCCTCGGCAGCGGCGGCGGGGGTGGGGGGGTATAGCCCTCCTCGGGATCGTCGGGCAGGTCCGCGCCGAAGGTGTCCAGTCCGTCCAACAGGGATGGTTCGTCCGTTCGCCGTCCCACGGAGATGCCGGAGATGTCGGCTGCGAACGGCAGCCGGCGGGGAGGCGGGCCCGCCTCGTCGGAGGGGCGGGCGGGCGCGGCGGATCCGGAACCGCTCGAATCGCCCAGGTCCTCCGCGGCCGGCCACGGCGGGGTTCCCCCGACCGGGGCGGAGTGGAAGCCGGCGACGATTGCCGCCCAGGCCGAGTCGAGGTCACGGTCCGCGCCGGGGGCGGAGTCTCCGGCGGCGACCCTCTCCGGTGCCGCCTCGTCGGCGAGGCGCGCCATGAAATCGCGGGCGGCCGCCAGATGGGCCCGGTCGACGTAGAGGCGGTCGGTGGGGCGGGCGGGGACGGTGGTGGTGCGGGTTATCGGGTTGAGATCGGCGGAGGGCTGCAGATAGGCGGCGATACCGGCGACCGCGAGCACGTCGAGCAGATGCTCCCCGACCCGGGGATCCACATCGCCGGCCACGGCGTACTCCGCCGCATCCAGCCCGTTGTCCCGTCGACCACGACGGGGACCTCCCACTGCCACCGGACATCCTCCTCAGCCGCACCTGCGCACCCTGGCCTGAATGGTGACACGTGGGCGGCCGGTTCCGGGAGTGCGTTGTGGCGTGCCCCGCCCGCTCCGTAGGCTTGAGGGTCGCCGCCGTGCGGGACCTGTGGAAGAAGGACGCTGTGCTCTACTGGCTGCTCAAGTACGTCATCCTCGGCCCTTGGCTGAGACTCGTCTTCCGTCCTGAGGTCGAGGGCCGGGAGCATGTGCCCGACTCCGGTCCGGCGATCCTCGCCAGCAACCACCTGTCCTTCTCCGATTCCATCTTCATGCCGTTGATGGTGAAGCGGAAGGTGACCTTCGTCGCTAAATCCGAATACTTCACCGGCGCCGGTCTCAGAGGCTGGCTGACCAGGATGTTCTTCGTCGGCACCGGCACCATCCCCGTCGACCGTTCCGGTGGGCAGGCCGCCCAGGCCGCCCTGGACACACAACTGCGGGTGCTGCGTCGCGGCGAACTGGCCGGCATCTACCCGGAGGGGACGCGGTCGCCGGACGGCCGGCTCTACCGGGGGAAGACCGGGGTAGCGCGGCTGACGTTGGAGAGCGGCGCCCCGGTCATCCCGGTGGTCATGCTCAACGCCGATGAGATCCAGCCACCGGGGAAACTCCTCCCGAGGATCAAGCGGGTGAAGATCCGGTTCGGGGCGCCGTTGGATTTCTCCCGCTACGCGGGCCTGGCCGGCGAGCGGTTCGTCGAGCGCGCCATCACCGACGAGATCATGTACAGGCTGATGGAGCTCTCCGGGCGCGAGTACGTCGACATCTACGCGCAGCAGATCAAGAAGGAGCAGTCGGCACCCGCCGCGCCGGCGCCCGGCGCCGAACCGCCGGCACCGGTCGCCGCCTGACAGCCCACCCCGCCGCTCAGACCGCGAGCCGGTGCCCGTGTTCCCCGGCGAGACGCAGCAGACCGGGAGCCCGGTTACAGAGGGCGAACTTCCGCACCTCGTTCAGGATCGCCTCGGCCGCGCCCCAGTCCGCCGCCCGCTGCTGCGCGCTGGCCGCCAACGCGAGCGCGATGATCCGGTCGGTCTGGTCCGGGATCCGGGCGTAGATCCGCGCCGCCTCGACGTGGAGTCGGCCAGCCCCCGCATGATCTTGATCGGCGTCGGCCAGGGCCGCGTCCACCGTCCGCAGCGCCGCCCGGGTCCAGGGCGTGTGGTGCTCGACCGGGGTGAGCATGTCGCGTACCCGTACGGCGCCGTCGCGGCCGGCCAGCGCGGCCGCGTACGCAGCCGCGGAGATCCACTCACCGCTGGCGAGTGCCGGCACCCGGCACCACGAGTCGGCCAACTCG
>DASULK010000095.1:0-2007 GCA_036278255.1 Micromonospora sp. | reverse complement strand
CTGGGCCGCGAGCACCGTTGACCAGGCCCGCGCCCCTCCGTACTGCTCTTCCGCAACCAGGGGGCCGAGGACTCCGAATCCGGCCTGCGTCGCGGCGATCAGCAGGGCGAACTGGGCCACGATCACCACCAGCCACTGCCGCGAGGCGAACTCGTCCCAACCCTCCCGCAGGTCGCTGATCAGGCTGCGACCTGCACGCCGGGGCGGCCTCGCTGGTTGACGGAGCCTCGACAGGGACGCCGCCGACCCGAGGAAGCCCGCTGCACTCACCGTCAGGGCCCAGCCGGGGCCGAGGAATGCCACGGCGGCCCCGGCCAACGCCAGCCCCAGGATGCTCATCGTGTTCGTCGCCAGCCGCAGCGTCGCGTTCGCCTTCTGCAGGTCTGCTGGCGCCACGATCTCCGGCACCATCCCGGTGAGAGCTGGGTAGAAGAGGGCGAACGCGGTACCGGCAACCGCCATGGCGCAGACCAACCCAGCCGTCGGCGCCATTCCGGTGAGGAACATCGTCGCCAGCGCGGTGAACGCCGCGCCCGCCATGAGGTCGGCGATCACCATCATGGTTCGTCTGGAGAACCGGTCCGCCAGCACACCACCGACCAGGAGCATGAGAACCAGCGGCACGGCCTGGGCTGCCAGTACGACGCTGAGGGTCGACCCGGAGGCCCCCGGAAGGCCGAGGACGCCGAACGTGACGGCCAGCGGTCCGAACGACATACCCAGGGCTGAGACCGCCCGAGCGAGGAGCAGGAGAAGGAACGGCTGCTGCCGCAGCAGGGCCGATGATCGAACGGTTGCCGGGGCGCGGAAGTCAGCACCTGGCTCCGCAGCTGGCTCGCCGGCATCCAGATCTGTCGTCATCCGGCGGACCGCGTCTCGAGCAGCGTCTTGCCGGTCGTCTGCCGCAACTCGATCGCACGATGGGCTTCGGCAGCCGCGGAGAGCGGGAACCGTTGCCCGATCACGGCCCGCAGCCGCCCCTGCGCCGCCAGGTGAAGGGCTCGGGCGCTGAGCCGCTTCGCCTCGTGAACGGCAAGGGGACCGGGCCGCAACAGCTTGATCTCACGGCGGCTGGCCGCTTCCTCAGGGATGTCCGCCCAGTCGCCGCTCGCCATCCCGTAGCTGACCACCCGGCCGCCACGGGCGACGAGTGGGAAGGCCTCCGATGCCAGATCCCCTCCGACGCCGTCGAAGACCAGGTCCACCTCGCCGACGGCGTCTCGAACAGCCGCCGGCCAGTTCGCGGCCCGGTAGTCGACGGCGACCTGTGCACCGAGGTTGTACAACAGCTCGGCCTTGCCTCCGGCCGCTGCCACCACGGTCGCGCCACTCGACGCGGCGAGCTGGACCATTAGGGAACCAACCCCGCCTCCGGCGGCCAGCACAAGAACCCGATCACCCGGCCGCGCCGGGGCGAGCTCCAGCAGCATGGCGGCGGTGCGGCCGTCGGCCAGGAGCGCCACGGCCTGGTCCAGAGGCAGGTCTTCGGGTACGGGGATGACGAGATCGGCGTCGACGGTGACCGCTTCGGCGTAACCACCGGTGCCGCCGGTGGTGCTGACCACGGTGGTGCCGAGCAGCGCCGCGTCGACGTCCTCTCCGACGGCGGTGATGACGCCGCCCACGCCGTTGCCCGGAGCGCGTGGCAGGTCGACCTCGAACGGCCCGCGGCCGGCCCGAATCTGTGTCTCCACGAACGTGACGCTCGCGTAGGCGACGTCGATGAGCACCTCCCCACGTCCCGGGTCGGGTTTCGGTACCTCACGTACTCGAAGAACTTCAGGCGGACCGAACTCCTCGAAGATGATCATCTGCATGGCGGTCAGCATGTAACCTCAACCAAAGTTGAGGTCAAGGGAGGCGCTGGTGCTGGCTGATGAGCTGACGGTCGGAGAGCTGGCGAAACGGGCCGGCGTCAGCGTCTCTGCACTGCACTTCTACGAGCGCGAGGGCCTCATCACCAGCCGCCGCACGGCAGGGAACCAGAGGCGCTACCGGCGCGACATG
>DASULK010000094.1:0-25266 GCA_036278255.1 Micromonospora sp. | reverse complement strand
TCAGCGAGATCGTCGGCGGCGCCAACGCGCTGGCCGCATCGGGAAGTGAATTGTGATGACTGCAGCCACTGTTGAGACCAAGACGGCAACCGGCCGCGTGGTCCGGGTCATCGGCCCGGTCGTCGACGCCGAGTTCCCGCGTGACGCCATGCCGGACATCTTCAACGCTCTGCATGTCGACGTCTCGCTCTCCGAGGGGGACAAGACGCTGACCCTGGAGGTCGCGCAGCACCTGGGCGATAACACGGTGCGGGCGATCTCGATGCAGCCGACCGACGGCCTGGTCCGCGGGGTCGAGGTGCGGGACACCGGCGCCCCGATCTCGGTGCCCGTCGGTGACGTCACCAAGGGCCGGGTCTTCAACGCGATCGGTGAGTGCCTCAACCTCAAGGCGGGTGAGCGGCTTGAGGTGAAGGAGCGGTGGGGGATTCACCGCAAGGCGCCGGCGTTCGCCGATTTGGAGCCGAAGACCGAGATGCTGGAGACCGGCATCAAGGTGCTCGACCTGCTCGCCCCGTACGTCAAGGGTGGCAAGATCGGCCTGTTCGGGGGCGCGGGCGTCGGCAAGACGGTGCTCATCCAGGAGATGATTATCCGGGTTGCCAACAACTTCGGTGGTACCTCGGTCTTCGCCGGGGTGGGGGAGCGGACCCGTGAGGGGAACGACCTCATCCACGAGATGACCGACTCCGGCGTTATCGACAAGACCGCGCTGGTTTTCGGGCAGATGGATGAGCCGCCCGGCACCCGGCTGCGGGTCGCGCTGACCGCGCTGACCATGGCGGAGTACTTCCGTGATGTGCAGAAGCAGGAAGTGCTGCTCTTCGTCGACAACATCTTCCGCTTCACCCAGGCCGGGTCGGAGGTCTCCACCCTGCTCGGCCGGATGCCGAGCGCGGTGGGTTACCAGCCGACGCTCGCCGACGAGATGGGGGAGCTGCAGGAGCGGATCACCTCGGTGCGGGGGCAGGCGATCACCTCGATGCAGGCGATCTACGTGCCCGCGGACGACTACACCGACCCGGCTCCGGCGACGACCTTCGCCCACCTTGACGCCACCACTAACCTGGAGCGGTCGATCTCCGACAAGGGCATCTACCCGGCGGTGGACCCGCTGGCCTCCTCGTCGCGGATTCTCGCGGCGGAGTACGTCGGTGCCGAGCACTACGCCGTCGCCTCCGAGGTGAAGCGGATCCTGCAGCGCTACAAGGACCTGCAGGACATCATCGCGATCCTCGGTATCGAGGAGCTCTCGGAGGAGGACAAGATCACCGTGGCCCGGGCCCGGCGGATCGAGCGCTTCCTGTCGCAGAACACCTACGCCGCCGAGCAGTTCACCGGCATCAAGGGTTCGACGGTGCCGATCAAGGAGACCATCGAGGCCTTCCGGAAGATCAGCGAAGGGGAGTACGACCACTTCCCGGAGCAGGCGTTCTTCATGTGCGGTGGCCTGGATGACCTGGAGCGTAAGGCCCACGAGCTGATGAAGTAGCAGCCCACTACCACCGTTGAAGGGACCGCGCCTTGGCTCGGTCCCTTCAACGTCTGCAGTGGTGATCCTGATCCGTCGGTTGGGCCGCCCCACACCCGCTGGCGTGTCTGTGTTGCGGGGGCCGGTGGAGCCGGCCAGCACCCGGCGGGAGCCGCCGGCAGGGGAAGGCGGTGCGCGTCCGGGCTGACGGATGTGTGTCCTGCCACCCGCTACGTGATCCGCGCGAAGGTCGGATTAGACTCGGCGCATCCCCTAGCCAATCCGCCGCAGCGGGCCATCCCGTCGTACAAGGAGACAGCGTGGCAAAGCAGTTGCACGTCGAGCTCGTAGCCGTGGAGGAGAAGGTCTGGTCCGGTGAGGCCGAGATGCTCCTCGCGCGGACGACGGAGGGGGAACTCGGCGTCATGCCGGGCCACGCTCCGCTGCTGGGCCAGCTCGCCGAGCCCGGCCAGGTCCGTGTCAAGCTTGCCGGTGGTGACCAGCTCACCTTCGACGTGGACGGCGGCTTTCTCTCCGTGACCGCTGACGGGGTCACCGTCCTCGCCGAGAGCGCCAAGCCGGCCGCCGCCCCGACCAGCTGAGCCGGAGACGTCGATGATGGTCTTGGAGTGGATCGGAATCGGCGTCCTCATCCTGCTCGCTGCGGTGGCGCTGCTGTTCCTCCGGCGGGCTCTGGTGGTCCGGGCCGGTGGCACCATCCGGCTGTATCTGCGGGTGTCGACGATGCTCCGGGAACGGGGCTGGTCGCCCGGCTTTGCCCGGTTCGCCGGTGATGAGCTGCGTTGGTACCGCATGTTTAGCTTTGCGATCCGGCCCAAGCGGGTGCTGTCCCGTCACGGGTTGGCGGTGGAGCATCGCCGGCGCCCGGAGGGGCAGGAGCGACTCTTTCTCCCTGCCGACTGGGTGATTCTCCGCTGTACCAGCCACCATGCCCCGGTGGAGATTGCGATGGCGCAGTCGACCGCCGCCGGGTTTCTCTCCTGGATCGAGGCCGCCCCGCCCGGAGCGGCCTCGCCGCGTCTGGCGACCGACTGGCCGGTCACCTAGCTCACCCACCCGGCCCCCCCTTGTCGTTGATCTAGGGCTTGTGGTCGTATTTTGATCTCCGATTACGACCAGAAGCCCTAGATCGACGGGGCGGTGATGTGAGGCTGCCGCCAGGTCGGGTAACCCCCAGGCGTGCCGATGCCCCGCCTGCCTTACCGCTTGCCTCCGGGCACCCAGAGCACGTCACCGTCCGGGTTAGCGGTTCTCGCCAGGATGAACAACAGATCCGACAACCGGTTGAGATACTTTGCCGGGAGAGGACTGGTTCGGTCCGGTTCGTAACTCATCAGCGCCCACGCCGCGCGTTCCGCGCGCCGGACGACGGTGCGTGCCATATGCAACAGCGCCGCGCCCGGAGTGCCGCCCGGCAGGATGAAGGAGTCGAGATTGCCGAGTCGGGAATTGTATTCGTCGCACCAGCCCTCAAGTCGGTTGACGTACTCCTCGGTGACCCGCAGTGGCGGGTACTCCGGATCCGGATCCGCCGGGGTTGCGAGATCGGCGCCTACGTCGAATAGCTCGTTCTGGACAGTTGCCAGGACAGCGCGCACGTCGTCAGTGAGCTGCCCGAGCGCGATAGCGACACCGACCGCGGCATTGCTCTCGTCAACGTCGGCATACGCGACGATGCGGGGATCGGTCTTCTCGACCTGGTCGTTGTTTGCCAGCCGGGTCGTACCAGTGTCGCCGGTTCTGGTGTAGATACGGGTGAGGTGGACGGCCATGACGCACAGCGTACGGATACCAGCGCGGCCCGTCGGTAGCGGTGCGCCCAACCGCACGCGCATCCCGGCCGGGGCCGGTCCCGGCCGAATGCCCGGCCAGCCGACGTTGCCGGAGATCAGCAAGAACGATCAGCCTACGATGACAGACGTGGACGTGATCAGGGTGCAGGGCGGTGTCCGCCTGGCCGGAGAGGTCCACGTCGTGGGCGCCAAGAATTCAGCGCTCAAATTGATGGCGGCGGCGCTGCTCGCCCCCGGCCGCAGCGTCATCACCAACGTTCCCCGGATCACCGACATCGCCATCATGGCGGAGGTGCTGCGCCGACTCGGTTGCGAGGTCGCGTTCGGTGTCGACGGGGGCCCCGCGGGGGACCGCGCCCGGACCGTCACCATCGACGTGCCCGACCAACTCGGTTCGGAGGCCGACTACGACCTGGTGCGCCGGCTCCGCGCATCGATCTGCGTGCTGGGGCCCCTCCTGGCCCGGTGCGGCCACGTACGGGTGGCTCACCCTGGTGGCGACGCGATCGGCTCCCGTGGGCTCGATATGCACGTCTCCGGACTGGCCCGGATGGGAGCCGACATCTCCGGTGAGCATGGCTTCGTCATCGCCTCAGCCCCCGGCGGCTTGCGCGGCGCGACCATCTGGCTCGATTTCCCGAGCGTCGGCGCCACAGAGAACCTGGTGATGGCGGCGGTGCTGGCCAAGGGGGTAACCGAGATCGACAATGCGGCGCGCGAGCCGGAGATCGTCGATCTGTGCCAGATGCTCTCCCAGATGGGGGCACGGATCGACGGGGCGGGCTCCTCGACCCTGCGGATCGAGGGGGTCAACGAGCTGCGGCCGGTGGAGCATGCCACCGTCGGCGACCGCATCGTCGCCGGCACCTGGGCGTTCGGGGCCGCGATGACCCGTGGCGATGTGACGGTGACCGGCGCCAGCCCGGCGTTCCTGGAGATTGCGCTGGACAAGATCGTCACCGCTGGTGGCCTGGTCGAGCCTCGGGAAGATTCCTTCCGGGTACGGATGGACCGCCGCCCCTCCGCGGTCGACTTCGTGACCCTGCCGTTTCCCGGCTTCGCCACCGACCTGCTGCCGATGGCGATCGGACTCGCCTCGGTCAGTGAAGGAGCCTCACTGATCACGGAGAACATCTTCGATGGCCGGTTCATGTTCATCAACGAGATGGCTCGGTTGGGCGCTGAGATCAAGACCGATGGGCACCACGCGGTGGTCTGTGGCCGGGAGCAGCTCTCCGGTGCTCCGGTGCGGGCGACCGACATTCGCGCCGGTGCGGGCCTGGTGATTGCGGGGTTGTGTGCCGAGGGGGTCACCGAGGTCTCCCACGTGCACCACGTGGACCGGGGCTACCCCGATTTCGTGGCCGACCTGCGACAGCTCGGCGTGCCGGTTGAGCGATCGGTCGCGCCCGAGGAGCCCATCTTCAGTCTCTGACGGCCGCCGCCGAAACTCGTCCCGGACCGCCCCGCTAGGGTGCTCATCGAAGAACAGCCCGGCGGTGAGGGAGAAGTAGATGGCGGGTCGACTCGCGGTAATCGGAGCTGGTCTGATGGGCTCCGGCATCGCCCAGGTAGCGGCGCAGGCGGGGTGGCAGGTGACCCTGCGGGACCTGGACGAGGCCGCCACCCAGCGGGGCCTGAAGAGCATCCGCACTTCCTTGGAGAAGTTCGCGGCCAGAGGGAAGCTCGCCGAGAAGGACATCGAAGCCACCCTGGAGCGGATCACGCCCACCACCGACCTGGAGGCGGCGGCGGAGGCCGACGTGGTGGTGGAGGCGGTTTTTGAGCGGCTCGACATCAAGCACGAGGTCTTCCGCGCGCTGGACAAGATCTGTCGCCCCGACGCGGTCCTGGCGACGAACACCTCGGCCATCCCGGTCACGCAGATCGCCGCGGTCACGCAGCGGCCGGAGTCGGTGGTCGGAACCCACTTCTTCTCCCCGGTGCCGATGATGAAGCTCTGTGAACTGGTCCGCGGTTACAAGACCAGCGACCAGGCCCTGGCAGCCGCCCGCGCCTTCGCGGAGGGGATCGGCAAGACCTGCATCGTGGTCAACCGGGACATCGCGGGGTTCGTCACCACCCGGCTCATCGCCGCGCTGGTAGTGGAGGCGGTCAAGCTCGTCGAGTCCGGTGTCGTCTCCGCCGAAGACCTCGACACGGCCTGCAAGCTGGGCTTCGGGCACGCCATGGGGCCGCTGGCCACCACCGACCTGACCGGGGCGGATGTGCTGCTGCACGCGGCGCAGAATATTTACCGTGACACCGCCGATGAGAAGTTCTTCCCGCCGGAGCTGCTGCAGCGCATGGTCACCGCCGGTGACCTGGGCCGTAAGTCCGGCAAGGGCTTCTACTCCTACTGAGTATTCGAGTTGATCAGGGAGTTGGTGGGCGTGTCGTACGGCGTGCCGCTGCACCAACTCCCTGATCAACTCACAAAAGGGGGACGGTTAGCCGTCACGTCTGGTGGTCCAGCGGAAGGTGGTGAGGCAGAGGACCAGGCCGACCACGCACCAGAGCGCGAGGATCAGCGCGACCCGGCCGAGTTCCCACGAACCACCGGGCTCCTGAGTAGCGAACGACTCGGGCAGGAACACCGACCGCAGCCCCTGACACATCCACTTCAGCGGGAAGATCGCGGCGACCTGCTGCATCCAGCCGGGAAGCTCGGTGAAGACGAAGAAGACCCCGGAGATGAACTGCAGCACCAGCGCGACCGGGGTGACCACCGCCGGCGCCCCCCGCGCAGACCGCGCCAGTGACGAGAAGGCGATACCGCAGAGCGTGCAGGCGGTGATGCCGAGCAGTGACACCCAGCTGAAGGTCACCCACTTCACGGCCGTCGCCGGCAACTGCAGATCGAAAAGTCCCACGGCAACCGCGAGAAGCAGCACCGTCTCGGCCACACCGATCGCCGCAACCAGGACCACCTTGCCCGCGAAGTAGACCCACTTCGGCATCGGGGTGCCGCGCAGCCGCTTGAGGACCCCGCGGTCGCGTTCTATCGGAATCTGGATGGCGAGGGCCTGAAAACCGACCGTCATCAGCCCGGTGGCGATCATGCCCGTGACGAAGTACTGGGTAAATTTCACCCCTTCGGTGATCTCCCAGGTGAAGATCGACGCGAAGATCAGGATCATAACGACCGGGAAGAGCAGCGTGAAAACCACCGACTCCCGGCTCCGCAGGAACTGCTTGATCTCCAGACGGCCCTGCCGCAGGCCGAGCGCGAGCGGTCCGATGCGGCGGTGCAGCATTTCTATCGTCATGGGCGCTCGATCATCTCCAGGTAAATGTCTTCCAAACTGGGCCGGGTCACGGTGAGGCCGGGCACCTCGCCGCCGCAGCGCGTGGCCAACTCCGCGATGAAAGCCGTCGGCGTCGCGCTCTGCACCTTCTCCACCCGTCCTTCCGGCGTACGCCAGGAGATGGTTGCCAAAGCTTTCTCCCGGTCACCGAGCTGGGACGGTGTGCCGACGTCGACCAGCCGGCCGTTGGCGATCACACCGACCCGGTCGGCCAGCGCCTCGGCCTCGTCCAGGTAGTGGGTGGTCAACACGATCGTGGTTCCGCTCGCCGCCAGGTCCCGGATCAGGTCCCAGAACCCGCGGCGGGCCTCGGGGTCGAACCCGGTCGTCGGCTCGTCGAGGAAGAGCAGCTCGGGCCGGCCGATGATGCCCAGCGCCACGTCGAGGCGACGTTTCTGCCCGCCGGAGAGGGTGTGGGTACGGGCGTGCGCCTTCTGCGTCAGCCCTACCCGCTCGATGACTCTGGCCGGATCGTCCGCCTCCGGATAGAAGTTGCCGAAGTGGTGGACCACCTCGGCGATGGTCAGCTCATCGAACTCGCCGGTGCCCTGCAGCACGATGCCTATCCGCGCCCGCCACGCCTGATCGCCGAGGGCCGGATCGGTGCCGAGCACACTGACCTCACCACCGTCACGCTGGCGGAAGCCCTCCAGGATCTCCACCGTGGTGGTCTTGCCGGCACCGTTGGGGCCGAGCAGCGCAAACACCTCGCCGCGGCGTACCTCCAAATCCAGGCCGTCCACGGCGGGGCTCCCGCCGTACGATTTGCGTAACCTCCGCACCGAGATCGCGAGCTGGTCAGTCATGGTTCAACTATGCCGCCGTGATGATCGGCCCCTGCCCGCGGGGCACCCGTGGACCCATTCGCAAACTCTGCATTGTGTGGATTTTCACCAACGCAAGTGACTCGTGAGTAACTTAAACTCCGTTCATGGAAGCCATAGACCGCCGTCTCCCCGAGCGGGATCGACCGTGGGTGATGCGCACCTATGCCGGACACTCCTCGGCCGCCGCGACCAACGCGCTCTTCCGCCGGAATCTCGCCAAGGGGCAGACTGGCCTCTCCATCGCCTTCGATCTGCCCACCCAGACCGGCTACGACCCCGACCATGAGCTCGCCGTCGGCGAGGTCGGCCGGGTCGGCGTCCCGGTCGCACACCTCGGCGACATGCGTGCCCTCTTCAGCGGCATCCCGCTCGCCGAGGCCAACACCTCCATGACCATCAACGCGACCGCGATGTGGCTGCTCGCGCTCTATGTCGTCGCCGCGCAGGAGCAGGGGGCCGATCCCGCCACCCTCATCGGCACCACGCAGAACGACATCATCAAGGAGTACCTGTCCCGCGGTACCTACATCTTCCCGCCCGCTCCATCGCTGCGGCTGACCACCGACATGATCGCGTGGACGGTGGCGAATGCTCCGCAGTGGAACCCGGTCAACGTCTGCTCCTACCACCTCCAGGAGGCCGGTGCCACCCCGGTGCAGGAGGTGGGCTTCGCGCTCGCCACCGCCGTGGCCGTACTGGACGCGGTCCGGGACTCCGGCCAGGTGCCGGCCGAAGGCCTCACCGATGTGGTGGCCCGCATCTCCTTCTTCGTCAACGCGGGAGTGCGGTTCGTTGAAGAGATGGCCAAGATGCGGGCCTTCGCGGCACTCTGGGAAGAGATCACCGCCGAGCGCTACGGCATCACCGACCCACGCGCCCGCCGTTTCCGGTACGGCGTGCAGGTCAATTCCCTCGGCCTGACCGAAGCGCAGCCGGAGAACAACGTGCAACGCATCGTGCTGGAGATGCTCGGGGTCACGCTCTCCCGGCGTGCGCGGGCCCGCGCCGTGCAGTTGCCGGCCTGGAACGAGGCGCTCGGCCTGCCCCGCCCCTGGGACCAGCAGTGGTCCCTGCGGCTGCAGCAGGTGCTGGCCTACGAGTCGGACCTGCTCGAATATCCGGACCTCTTCGACGGGTCGTACGTCGTCGACGCGTTGGTCGACTCCATCATGGAGGGCGCGCGGGCCGAGTTGGAGAAGATTCTGGAGTTGGGCGGGGTGGTGGCCGCGGTGGAGAGCGGCTACCTCAAGAGCGCCCTGGTCGCCTCGCTCGCCGAGCGGCGCCGCCGAGTGGAGTCCGGCGAGGACGTGGTGGTGGGCGTCAACCGGTTCGCCGAAACCGAACCGTCGCCGCTGACCGCGAGCGGGGCGGAGGCGGTGCAGGAGGTGGACCCGGCGGTCGAAGCGGCCGCCGCGGAGGCCGTACGCCGGTGGCGTGCCGACCGGGATGAGGCGGCCGTACGCGCCGCGTTGGACCGGCTGCGGGCGGAGGCGTCGGCCGATGTGAACCTGATGCCAACCACACTGGAGTGCGTTCGGATCGGGGTGACCACGGGAGAGTGGGCGGGAGTCCTACGGGAGGTGTTCGGGGAGTACCGACCCCCGAACGGGCTGCAGGGCGGAGCCGGCGCCCGGGGAGACGCGGCGATGGCGGCGGTACGGGAACGGGTCCGCCGCACCGCCCGTGTACTGCGCAGTGACCGGTTGCGGCTGCTGATCGGCAAGCCCGGGCTGGACGGGCACTCCAACGGCGCCGAACAGATCGCCGTACGCGCCCGCGACGCCGGCTTCGAGGTGATCTACCAGGGCATCCGGCTGACTCCGGCGCAGATCGTCTCCGCCGCGGTCCAGGAAGATGTCGACCTGGTCGGGCTCTCCGTACTCTCCGGGGCGCACCTGGCTGCGGTACCCGCGGTGCTCGACGGCCTCCGCGTCGCCGGACGGGCCGACCTGCCGGTGGTGGTCGGCGGAATCATTCCCCCGGCCGACGCCGAGGCGCTGCGGGCGGCCGGAGTGGCTCGCGTCTACACCCCGAAGGACTATGCCCTAACCGGCATCATTGACGACCTGGTCACCGTCGTCCGCGAAGCCAACGCACTCGATGAAGTGCGTCGGCACTAAGCAGCTACTCGTCGTCGCCGGTGTCGATGTGAATGCCAAGAGCATGCGCCAGGGTGTATGACAGTCCGATCAGGTCGTGCTCGAGGCGCATCGCCTCGTCCAGTCCGGCCGGCAGGGACGGTTCAATCGGGGGTCGGGGTCGAATAGTGCGACGTACAGGACGGGTGGCCATCCCCCAGGCGCTAGCCTGCACGAGGGGCGCTGACGAGGACCTCGGAGAGCGGGGCAGGGGTCAGGCCGCGTTCGCGGAGGCCGGCCAGGATGTGCGGCAGCGCTTCATCGGTCATCGCCGCATTCGCCTCCGTGACATGCAGAATGATCACCGAGCCGGGCTGAACCTGCGACAGCACGGCGTGGACGATCGGCTGCCAGGCCGTAGCGAACGGATCGCCGCTGATCACGTCACCGTCGACGACGGTGACGCCAAGCGGGGCGAGTGCGTCCAGCGCCGCCCGGTTGTGGCACAGCCCCGGGAAGCGGAAGTAGCGGGTCTGCCGGCCGCCGTATGGTTCCAGCAGGGTGAAGGTCTTCGCCACGTCCTCGGTCATCTGCGCGGCCGGTAGGCGCGGCAGGCCATAGCAGTCCCCGGTGAAAGCCAGATGACTGTAGGTGTGGTTGGCCAGTTCGAACCGTGGGTTTTCGGCGAGGCGTCGGGTCAGTTTCGGATACTGCTCCACCCACATGCCGGTCAGAAAGAACGTCGCCGGGACCTGCTCCTCCTCCAGCAGTTCGATGATGCGCAGGTTCGCGTACGACTTCACCCGCCCGGTCTGCAGGTTGCGCAGCATCCCGTCGGTCATGTCGGCGTCAAAGGTGAGGGCGACCTTGTTGCCGGTACGCGGACCGTGGTCGACCACCGGTGGCCGGGCGCCCGGACGGGTGGTGCCGGGCGGCTGCTCCGGCGCCGAGGTCGCCGGGGCCGGCGTGGGGGTGTCGGCCGGAAAGGCCGAGGTCGGCGCGGAGCGCGGGGTACTCGCGGGACGGTCGGCTCGTGTGACCACGCCGACGACGACGATGGTGGCGCCGGCGATGGCGGCGATCAGAGCCAGTGTCAGCAACAGCGGAGTACGACGTTTCATGCTTCAGACCCGGAATCCTGCCGCACGGGCGGCCTGCAGCTCATGTTTCCGCAGCCGGCGCCGCCGCAATGACCACACCACAACGACGACCAGGCCGAGCAGGAAGAGCAGCACCAGCACCGGCAGGAGGATCGCCACCACCGACATGATGGCACTGGTCGCATCCTCGGCCGTACTCGCCACCGGCGCGCCGATGCCCGCTGTTGTGGCGTTGATAACGCCGCGGGCCAGTGCCTTGACGGCGTGCACCGCGAGCGCGATGAGGACGCCGACAATCACTGGGATCCATTGGTTCGAGGTAAAGAACTCCCCGGGGTCGCTGACCGTCACGGTCTCCGAACTAGACCCGGCGGTGAAGACGAGACCGCCGGCGGCCGGCCGCACGGCGGTCTGCAGCACATCGTTGATGTGGTCGACCACGGGCACCTTGTCGGCGACGAACTCGACCACCAGCAGCACCACCAGAAGGGTGATGACCCACCCGTTGGAGAGCCACTGCCACTCGGGTGGCAGGTCGACGAGACCGGTGTAGCGGCCGAGCAGACTCATGGCGAGCAGAGGGATGTAGGCATTGAGTCCCGCGGATGCGGCAAGTCCGGTTCCGGTAAGCGCTTCCAGCACGCCTCACAGCATCTCACCGTCGGTCCAGCGTGTCGGCCCCGTGATTTGCCTCTCGGCTACCCTTCGTGGCGTGCGGTTGGTGATTGCTCGATGCTCGGTGGACTACGTAGGGCGGTTGCAGGCGCATCTGCCGATGGCAACCCGGTTACTCATGGTGAAGGCCGACGGGTCGGTGTCGGTCCACGCCGATGACCGCGCCTACAAGCCGCTCAACTGGATGAGCCCGCCGTGCCGGCTGGAGGAGGCGCCGGGCGTGTGGCGGGTGGTCAACAAGGCCGGCGAGGAGCTGCGGATCACCCTGGAGGAGATCTTCCAGGACATCTCCTACGACCTGGGGGTCGATCCGGGGTTGCGTAAGGACGGTGTGGAGGCGCACCTGCAAGAACTCCTCGCCGCCTCGCCGACGATCCTCGGCGAGGGTTTCACCCTGATCCGTCGCGAATACATGACCGCGATCGGCCCGGTAGACCTGCTCTGCCGCGACGGTGCCGAGGCGACGGTGGCGGTGGAGGTCAAACGGCGCGGCGAAATCGACGGGGTGGAGCAGCTGACCCGCTACCTGGAGCTGCTCAACCGGGATCCCCTGCTCGCACCGGTGAGTGGTGTCTTCACCGCGCAGGAGATCAAGCCACAGGCGCGGGTCCTCGCTGAGGACCGCGGTATCCGCTGCGTGGTGCTCGACTACGACGCGATGCGCGGCATCGAACGCGACGAGTTGACCCTGTTCTGACCCCGACGGTTGCTGATGTCCGTCGCGCTGGTCACCGCAGGCACCGTCGCCGGTGCGGCGGTCGGGGCGGTCACCCCCCGGATCGTCTACCGGCTCTCGGTGGAGTACGGCTCGCCGTCACGAGCCGCTTGCGGCCACTGCGCGAGGCCCTTCGCCGCCGGTATTGCGGGGTGGATCCGGCTCGCCACCCGCTGCCCGGATTGCCGGGCCCGACTCGGACCGCACCGGTGGCCGTGCCTGCTGGCCGGCGCCGGCTCCTTCGCCCTGCTCTGCTGGGCGCTGGGGGCGAGCAGTCTGCTTCCGTTCTACCTGGTGGTGGCTGGCTGCGGGGTGGTGCTCGCCTTCGTTGACCTGGCCTGCCTGCGGCTGCCGGATCCGCTGGTCGCGGCGGCGTTTCTGGCCGGCGGTGGCGGGCTCGCGGTCATCGCCGCGGTGGAGGGGGAGGGGGAGGCGCTGGTCCGGGCCGGACTCGGTGCACTGGTCTCGGCGTTGGTCTACCTCGTGCTCGCCCTGCTGCCCGGCGCCAACCTCGGGTTCGGTGACGTCAAGCTCGCCGGAGTGCTCGGATTCCTGCTCGGCTGGCTCGGCTGGCCGGCGGTGCTTCTCGGTCTGGCGCTGCCGCACCTGCTCAACGGGCCGGTTGTGCTCGGGCTGCTGCTGGCACGACGGGCAGGTCGGCGCACCGAGCTTCCGCTCGGTCCGGCACTGCTGGCCGGTGCGCTTTTCGCTGTGGTGGTAGCAGCCGGCGGCTAGCGTTTCCGACCGTAGATCAGTTGGACCGTCCGGACGATCCGCTCGACCTGAGCGGGAGTCCGTTCGAAGGTCATCGCCGGCATGAGCGATGGGGCGCGTCGGCGGGTGATCGCCTTGGCCCGGGCGAATTCGCGCAGGCCGTCGTCGCCGTGGATGCGGCCGAAGCCGGAGTCACCGACGCCGCCGAAGGGGAGGGTCGACATGCCGGCGAAGCTCATCACTGAGTTGACCGCCGCCATGCCCGTCCTCAGTTGCCGCGCGAGGGCCACCGCCCGCCGTCGACCGAAGACCGAACCCCCCAGGCCGTACGGGACGGCGTTGGCCCGTGCCACCGCCTCGTCGGCGTCGTGGACCCGGTTGATGACCAGGGTCGGCCCGAAGGTCTCCTGTTGCATCGCCGCCGCATCCTCCGGCACGTCGACGAGGATGGTCGGATGGACGTACGGCGGCTGGACGGCGTCCGGGCCGCCGAGCACGGCACGGCCACCTCGAGTGACCGCGTCGTCGATGTGCCGGCGGATGACCTCCACCTGGGTGGGCATGGTGATCGGACCGATGTCGCCCTCCTCGCCGACGGTCAACCGGCCGGCCCTCTCCGCCACCTTGGCGACGAAGGCGTCGTAGACCGGCTCGACGGCGTAGACCCGCTCGATTCCGATGCAGGTCTGGCCCGCGTTGGTGAGCGCGCCCCAGACGCAGGCTTCCGCCGCAGCGTCCAGGTCGGCGTCGACGTCGACGATCATCGCGTCCTTGCCGCCGCATTCGACCAGGACCGGGGTCAACGATTCGGCGCAGGCGGCCATCACTTTTTTGGCGGTGGCGGTGGACCCGGTGAACGCAATCTTGTCGACGCCGGAGCGGCAGAGAGCAGCACCGACGTCGCCGAGCCCGTGTACGACCTGCAGCACCGGCTGCTCCGGCACCACCTCGGCGAAGGTATCGACCAGCCACTGGCCGACGGCCGGGGTGTACTCGCTCGGCTTCTGCACCACGGCGTTACCGGCGGCCAACGCGTAGGCGATCGAGCCGAGCGGGGTGAGCACCGGATAGTTCCACGGCCCGATCACCCCGACCACCCCGTAGGGCTGGTACTCCAGGTGGGCGGAGAACTCGGCGAGGACGAGGCGGGAGCGCCGACGGCGGCGGCCCAGCACCCGCTTGGCGTTGCGGGCCGCCCAGTCGGTCTGCTCGACAGCGGAGACCGCCTCGATGATCGCCTCAGCGACCGGCTTGCCTCCTTCGCGGTGGGACAGTTCGGCGATCTCGGTGATCCGCTGCGCGATCAGCGCACGCCAGCGCAGCAGCCGCGTCCGGCGCCCGGTGTACCCGAGCTCCGCCCACCAGCGGCCGGCTTGCCGGGCACGGGCGACGGCGGCGGCGATGTCGCCGGTGGTGGCCACGGGGAACCGGCCGACCTCCGCGCCGGTGGCGGGATTGGTGGAGGCCAGTACGTTCTTGTCGACGACCGGGGCGCCGGGGGTGTGCACTGCCGTCATGGCGCGAGTCTAGACCCGCTGATTACCCGCCGGTAGGGTTCGGCGCCCGGAACTGAGCGCGCAGGCCCACACTGGTCGGTCCGGGCGTGTGGGGGCCGCATATAGCGCCGACGGTCAACGCGGTGGCACCATCGGCGGGTGGAGAGATCTGCCCGCCGTGCCGCGGGTGGCGCGCCCGACCTGGAGCTGATGAGTTGACCACCACCACGCCCTACCTCCGAGAACGTCTGCCCGTTGACGGCGGTGACCTGGCCATCGGTGTGTGGGGGGAGAGCGGCCCCCTGGTGGTCGCCGCCCACGGCATCACCTCCTCACACCTGGCCTGGCAGTTGGTTGGCGCAGAACTCGGCGCCGACCACCGGTTCGTCGCGGTCGATCTGCGGGGCCGGGGCGGCAGCCGCGACCTGCCCGGCCCGTACGGCATGGCACGGCACGCGGCGGACCTGGCCACGGTGATTGCGGCGTACGGCGACGGTGTTCCGGTGGTCGTGGCCGGGCACTCGATGGGCGGTTTCGTTGCGGTCGAGCTGGCTCGCCGCTACCCCCACCTGGTCGAGCGGTTGGTGCTGGTCGACGGCGGCGCGCCGCTGCCGGTCCCGCCCGGGGTGGATGCGGCCGCGGACGAGGCGACGATCACCGAGATGATCGGGCAGACCGTGGGCACCGCCTTCGCGCGGCTGGAGATGACCTTCCCCGACCGGGTGGCCTACCACGACCTGTGGCGGGCGCACCCCGCCTTTGCAGAATGGACGGAGGTGATGCGGGCGTACGTCGACTACGACCTGGTGGGCGAGGCGCCGCACCTTCGGGCTGCCTGTCGGACCGAGGCGGCGGTGCAGGACGCCCACGACGTCTATGCCCTCCCCGGGGTGTCGCCGGCGCCGCTGCCGGTGCTGGCGGTTTTTCTGCGGGCCGCCCGCGGCATGCTCGATGAACCCGATGCGCCGCTCTACCCCGCCGGTTACGCCGCGGATTGGCTGCCGGGCAGCACCGAAGCGACGGTGGCGGAGGTCAACCACTACACGATCCTGCTCGGCTCGGCCGGTGCAGCGGCGGTGGTGGCGGCCATCCGGGGCTGATCCCCTCCGGTTTTTCCTCAACAGGGCTGCCCTGTACCTGCCCTCTTGGGGAACGGATGAGGTCGGCGACGAGTGGAGGCTTGGAGTGACGCGGAAGTTCAACACGGTCGGCGTGGTCGGGCTCGGCACCATGGGGGCCGGGATCGTGGAGGTTTTCGCCCGTAACGGCATCGACGTGGTCGCTGTCGAGGTCAATGACGCGGCCCTGCAGCGGGGAAAGTCCCTGCTGACCGGCTCCACCGGCCGCGCTGTCGCACGCGGCAAGCTCACCGCCCAGCAACGGGATGACCTGCTGGCCCGCGTTACCTTCGGCGTTGGGGTGGGTACTTTCGCCGAGGTCGACCTCGTCGTCGAGGCGGTGCCCGAGCAACTCGATCTCAAGCAGCGGATCTTCGCTGAGCTCGACCGGGTCTGTAAGCCGGAGGCGATCCTCGCCACCAACACCTCCTCGCTGAGCGTCACCGAGATCTCCGTCGCCACCACCCGCCCCAACCGGGTGATCGGACTCCACTTCTTCAATCCGGCCCCGATCATGAAGCTCGTCGAGGTGATCCGTACGGTCGTCACCGATCCGGAGGTTGTCGCCGACATCGAGGCGCTCTGCTCCCGACTCGGCAAAGTCGACGTCACGATCAGCGACCGGGCCGGATTCATCGCCAACGCCCTGCTCTTCGGCTACCTCAACCACGCCGTGGAGATGTATGAAGCGCGCTACGCCAGGCGTGAGGACATCGACGCGGCGATGAAGCTGGGCTGCGGCCTGCCGATGGGGCCGCTGGCCCTGATGGACCTGATCGGGCTGGACACCGCGTACGAGATCCTCGACACCATGTACCGCCGGGGTGGGCGGGACCGCCGGCACGCCCCCGTTCCGCTGCTCAAGCAGATGGTCACCGCCGGGCTGCTCGGGCGGAAGTCCGGCCGCGGCTTCTACACCTACGAGAAGCCGGGGTCGCCGGTGGTGGTTCCCGACGGCCAGACGCCTTCGTCGGGGGCGCCGACCGGCACCGAGGGGGCGCGGGCCATCGCCAAGGTCGGTGTGGTCGGCTCCGGGACGATGGCGACCGGGATCATCGAGGTCTTCGCCAGGGCCGGGTACGAGGTTGTGTCGGTGGCCCGGGGCGCGGAGAAGTCGGCGCGGGTGTGCGAGGCGGTCAAGACCTCGCTGAACAAGGAGGTGGTCCGCGGCAAACTCGCCGAAGCCGACCGTGACGCCGCCCTCTCCCGCGTCCACTGGTCCGCCACCCTCGACCACCTCGCCGACGTCGACCTCGTCGTGGAGGCGGTGGTCGAGGAGTTGAGCGTGAAGAGGGCACTCTTCGCCAGCCTTGACGAGATCTGCAAGCCCGGGGTGGTGCTGGCCACCACCACCTCATCGCTCTCCGTTGTCGACATCGCGATGGCGACCCAGCGTCCGGCCGATGTGGTGGGACTGCACTTCTTCAACCCCGCGCCGGTCATGGGGTTGGTCGAGGTGGTGCAGACCATCCGCACCTCATCGGAGACGACCGCGACCGCTCGCGCGGTCGTCGCCGCACTCGGCAAGGCCGGGGTGGTCTGCGGTGACCGGTCCGGTTTCATCGTCAACGCGCTGCTCTTCCCGTACCTCAACGACGCGGTCAAGATGCTGGAAGCCTCCTACGCGACGACCGACGACATCGATCACGCGATGAAGCTGGGCTGCGGCTACCCGATGGGGCCGTTCGAGCTGCTCGACGTGGTCGGCCTCGATGTGGCGCTGGCCATCCAGCGTGAGCTCTACCTGGAGGCCCGCGAGCCCGGCTTCGCCCCGGCGCCGCTGCTGGAGCACCTGGTCACCGTCGGCTATCTCGGCCGGAAGACCGGCCGCGGCTTCCGCGACTACACCAACCGCTGACCACCGGTCCGGACCAGCCCGCGCTCGTAGGCGTGATCACCGCCGGGACGTCCGTACCCTTGACCCTTCCGTACTCTTGATCCATGAGTCCGCGCCGTAACCGCCACCGCCGTGACCCGACGCCACCGCTCGACATGGAGCGGGTACGCCGGGGGGTCGTCTCGGTGCAGACGTGGCGGGACGGCGAGTGGCAGGTCCGTGCCATCCCCGGCCCCGGGGCCGTCAAGACCTACCGCTGCCCCGGCTGCGATCAGGAGATCCGACCCGGCGTGGCCCACCTGGTGGTCTGGCCGGCGGACGGCCGGGGTGACCTGAATGATCGCCGGCACTGGCACACCGGCTGCTGGCGGGCCCGTGATCGAAGAGGCCCAACTATCCAGCGCACCCGTGGACGACACCGCTACGGTTAACCGGGTGAGCAACTCCATCCGCGCCAACACCATCCTGCCCGCCCGCCGGGAAGATATCGAACTGCACACCGCCGACGGGCTGCGTCTGGTCGGTGAGCTCGCCCTCCCGGCCGAGCGTGACCCGGTCGCCACGCTGGTCTGCCTGCACCCGCTGCCCACCCACGGCGGCATGATGGACAGCCACGTGCTGCGTAAGGCGGCCTGGCGGCTACCCGCCCTGGCAGGTCTCGCCGTGCTGCGCTTCAACACGCGGGGCACCACCAGTGCGCGGGGCACCAGCGAGGGGGGCTTCGACTATGCGGTCGGGGAGCGGTTCGACGTCATGGCGGCGATCGAGTACGCCGAGTTCCACGAACTGCCCGACATCTGGCTGCTGGGCTGGTCCTTCGGTACCGATCTGGTGCTGAAGTACGGCTGTGACCCGGGCATCACCGGGGCGATCCTGCTCTCCCCTCCGCTGCGGTACTCCACCGAGCAGGATCTTGCGGTGTGGGCGGCGTCCGGTAAGCGCATGACCGCGCTGGTGCCCGAGTTCGACGACTACCTGCGCCCGGAGGAGGCACGGTGGCGCTTCGACAAGATCCCGCAGGCCGAAATGGTCGGGGTGGCGGGCGCCAAGCACCTCTGGGTCGGGGACGCGGAGACCGTGCTCGACGAGGTGGTCCGCCGTGTCGCCCCGGGTACGCCGGTGCCCCTACCGACCACCTTTGACGGCCCGGTCGAGGAGGGCGATGCCAGCGCCTACGCCGACCGGACCGTGGCCGCGTTCGCCCGCCAGGCACAGGCCAACGCCGGCGAGCAACGCCGACCCGGCCAACTCTGAGCGGCGGGTCGGCGCGAACGATCGGTGGCGGGCGGGACCGACTACCACCTAGTCGGCTTCGACGGTGACACGCTGCGACTCCGGGTCGCCCTGGGCTGCCTTCGCCGGCTTCTTCGTGTTCTCGATGTGCGGCGGAACCGCCGACTCCAATTTCCGCGCCGCCTGGCCGCCCGGGGGGTGGCCGTCCGGGTGGCCGCCCGGGTAGCCGTCCCCCGTGTCCGGCTGCAGGCTTGCTGCGGTCACCACCGGCCGCTCCGACTGCTTAGCAGCGCGCTGCGCCTCGGTCAGCCGCTGGCGTTCGACGGCGAGCTCCTCATGCACCTGGGCGAGAAGTAGCTGGATCTGGTCGGACTGCTGCCGCGCCGCTACCGTCTCCTGCCGGATGTCCGCCAGCTGCTGCTGCGCTTGCGCAATCTCCTGCACCACCTCGACCAACTGCTGTCGCGCGGCGACCGCCTCCTGCTGCGTGGTGGCGAGATGCTGTTGTGCCGCGGCGAGTTGCTGCTGTGTCGCCGCGGCGTGTTCGTCGACGCTCCGGCGGATGGTCGCCGCCCGCTCCTCGGCTTGACGCCGAAGGGCCGCGGCCCGGTCCTCGGCGCGCTGCCGGGTCGCCGTGGCGTACTCGTCGGCCTGCTGGCGCAGCTCCTCGGCCTGCCGGCGGATCTCGTCGGCCTGCTGGCGTAGCTGTGCCACCTGGCGCTCCGCCTCGGAGCGTTCCGTGGCGAGCTGCTGTTCGGCCGCGGCGAGGGTGGCAGCCAGCTCCTGCTCGGTGGCCTCGCGGCGTTGGGTGATCTCCTGTTCGACGGCGGTGCGGGCGGCGGTCAGCTCCTGCTCGGTGGCCTCGCGGCGTTGGGTGATCTCCTGCTCCACGCCGGCCCGCCACGTCGCCAGCTCCTCCGCGTTCTTGGCCCGGGCCTGCTGCGCGATGGTGTCGGTCTCGGTCCGTACCCGCTCGGCGTACTCAGCGGTCTCGGTGCGTACCCGCTCCGCCTCCTGCTCGGCCTGGGCCTGAGCGGCTTCGCCGGCAGCCCGCAGCCGCGCTGCCTCCTCCGCTGCGGCGGCCATCGACGCCTCCGCCTCCGCCCGGCGGGCGGCGGCCGCCTTCTCCTCTTCGCGTCGGCGTGCCTTCATGGCGAGTTCAAAGTCGTGCCGTACGGTCTCGGCCTCTTCTTGGGCTGCGGTGAGTACCCTCTCCGCCTCGGCGCGCTGTTCTTCGTACTCCCGCTCCGCCGCGGTCTTGATCTCCTCGGCCTGCTGCTCGGCGAGTGCCAGGATCTTTTCGACGGTGGGCCCGAGATGCCGGAACGACACGGGGTCGGGTGCGAGGCTGTTGTCGCGGGCGAGGGCCAGATCGTGCTGCAGTTGGTTGATCTGGCCGTGCAGCGTGTGGATCTGGGTGTAGGCCAGTTCGCGCTCCGAGGCCAGATGAGAGATCTCACCCTCTGCCCGGGAGACGTAGCGGTGCACCTGCCCCCTGTCGTAGCCCCGAAAGGCCGAGTCGAAGCTCGGCTCGGAGTTCACTTCGCCATCAAGCGCAAACAGTTCCCCGGCATCCGACATACCCCCATCCTCACATGCCTCGTCGTGGTGAGGGGGCGATACAACCAGTCCTGCCCCGACCTGAAGGGCTGGTAGCCGACCTGGGGTGCCGGTAACTGTGCGTGGCTGCGGGGCCGGGCTGTCCCGGACGCCGGCGGGGTCCGCACCAGATGCTTTGGTGCGGACCCCGTCGGCGTTGCTGTCTCGGCTGCGTGGCCGGTTCTGTCGGTGTGGGCCTGCCGAATTGACGGTCCAGTAGATCTTGGCGGCTCAAGCGCGCCAGCCGTCAGCTGGACGCGTCACCGCCCGAATCGCCCTCTGAGTGTTGGGTCGCGGCGGCATCGGGCATCGCTGGCATGAGCCCGGCCAGCTGGGAGCGGATCTGGTTGAGCTGACCATTGATCGCGTCCCGCTGCCTGGCCAGGTCCTCCACCTCCCGGCGGGCGGCCTGCGTGGTCAGCTCCGCCTCGGTACGCGCCTCGCTCAGCACACGGTGCGACTCGGCCCGGGCTTCGTTGAGGGCCTTCTCCGCCTCGGCCTTGGTGTTGGCGATCAGCTCGGCAGCGGAACGCTCGGACTCGACCCGACGGGCCTCCGCGCGCTGCTCGATTTCCCGGGCGCGATCCTGCGCGGCCTGGGCACGGCTCTCGGCCTCCGCAACCAGCTTCTGCGTGTGGGCGACCTGCGCGGCGTGCCGTTCGGATTCCTCGCGCTCCGCCTGCTCCCGGCGTTCGGCCAGCTGCAGTTCCAGAGCCTGCAGGTCCTTGTCCCGCTTGTCGCGGGCGTCGGCCAGCAGCTTGGTCGCCTCGGCGCGCTTCTCCTCGGCCTCGCGGGCCGCCTTCGCGCGCAGCTGGGTGATTTCGCGCTCCGCGGTGGCCCGTAGCGTCGCGACCTCACGCTCGACCGTCGACTTCAACTCGGCGACCTCGTGCGCGGTCACCGTGCGCAGCTGCTTGGTCTCGCGCTCGGCGTCGGCCCGCAGCGTGTCCGCTTCCCGGCGGGCCTGGACGCGGACCTCGGCGGCTTCCCGCTCGGCGGCGGTGCGGGCACTACTCGCCTCCCGCTCGGCGGTCGCCTTCATCGCGGCGGCCTCGGCGCGGGCCTTGTCGGTGATCTCCCTGGCTTCGAGCCGGGCGGCGGAGAGGATCCCCTCCGACTCCCGCTTGGCGTCGCCCCGGTGGTCGCTTGCCTGCTCCTCGGCGAGCCGCAGGATCTGCTCGACCCGGGTGCCGAGCCCCGACAGGGTGGGGCGGTTGTTTTCTTCGAGTTGCTTGTGGGTGTCGGTGAGCTTCTGCTCCATCGCGCCGAGGCGCTGTTCGGCCTGGCGTAGCCGCCGTTGAGCGTCGTTCATCCGCTGTTCGGCCTCGGCGCGATCGTTCTGCGCTTGGCTGAGGGCGGAGTTCAGTCGGCCGATGAAGTCGTCAACCTGCTCCATTTTGTAGCCACGGAGCTGAACGGTGAAATCAGGCTGGGTATTGGCGTTCTCGAAGAACGCAAGCGGGGGAGACTGCTGGGGCATTGGCACATACTGACAGATGGGCAGGGGGGGGTTGCAAGGGCTGACCCGGCCGTCACTCTCCGCGGAACCGGTTGATCGCGGCCTCGTGGCGGGCACGCATTTCCCGGTCACGTACGCCGAGGCCGTCCACAGGGGCCAGGCAGCGTACGCCGATCTTGCCTTGGTGGGTGTTGCGATGCACCTCGTACGCGGCCTGGCCGGTCTGCTCCAGGGGGAAGGTGCGCGAGATGGTCGGGTGGATGCGGCCGAGCGCGACCAGCCGGTTGGCCTCCCACGCCTCACGGTAGTTGGCGAAGTGGCTGCCGACGATGCGCTTGAGATTCATCCAGAGGTAGCGGTTGTCGTACTGGTGCTGGAATCCGCTGGTCGAGGCACAGGTGGCGATGGTGCCCCCGCGTTTGGCGACGTAGACACTCACCCCGAAGGTCTCGCGTCCGGGATGTTCGAAAACGATGTCCGGGTCTTCTCCGTCGGTGAGTTCCCGGATCCGTTCGCCGAAGCGCCGCCATTCGCGGGTGTCCGGGGTCTGCTCGTCGCGCCAGAACCGGAAGCCCTCGGCGGCACGGTCGACCACCAGTTCGGCGCCCATCCGCCGGCACAGTTCGGCTTTCTCCGGTGAGGAGACGACGCAGACCGGGATCGCCCCGCCGTTGAGGGCGAGCTGGGTGGCGTAGCTGCCGAGACCACCGGAGGCGCCCCAGATCAGGACGATGTCGCCCTGCTTCATGTCGGCGCCGTGGTGGGAGACGAGCTGGCGGTAGGCGGTGGAGTTGACCAGCCCTGGGCTGGCGGCCTCCTCCCAGCTCAGGTGCCGGGGTTTGGGCATGAGCTGGTTGGCCTTCACCAGGGCCAGTTCGGCCAGCCCGCCGAAATTGGTCTCAAATCCCCAGATCCGCTGCTGCGGGTCGAGCATCGTGTCGTCGTGTCCGGGCGCGTCCTCCAGTTCGACGTTCAGGCAGTGCGCCACCACCTCGTCGCCGACCCGCCATCGGGTCACCCCCGGGCCGACCCGCAACACCACTCCGGCGGCGTCGGAGCCCACCACGTGGTAGGACCGGTCGTGGCGTCGGGCCAACTCCGACAGTTGGCCGTAGCGCTTGAGGAAGGTGAAGGTGGGGAGCGGCTCGAAGATGCTCGTCCACACCGTGTTGTAGTTGATCGCGCTCGCCATGACGGCGATCAGCGCTTCGCCCGGGCCGAGTTCGGGGGTCGGCACCTCCATCAGGTGCAGCGATTTGCGCGGGTCCTTGTCCCGGCTGGGCATTCCGTCAAACATTTCGGCCTCCGCGGCCCGGACCGCCACTCCGCGGTAGCTCTCCGGCACGGGTAGGCCGGCGAGTGCGGCCAGTTCGTGGCGCGGATCCGCCGAGTCTTCCGCCGACATGATCGCTTCGAGGATGTCCTGCATGGCCTACCTCCAGTTTGTCGCCGGGCAATTGTTTGCGCCGTGCGACCCCGCCCGCCATGTCGGCACCCGACACATTCGACGGGGAGACATGTCCGCTTAGAGCGGAGGTTACTGGTCGGTAGCTAAGCTTGGAAGGCCCCTGCGGAAAAAGGCAGCGATCAATGACCCGCCGGCTCGACCAACTCCACCAGGACCCCGCCGGCATCCTTAGGATGGACAAAGTTGATCCGGGAGCCGGCGGTACCCCGCTTCGGCGCCTCGTACAGCAGTCGCACGCCTCGCTCGCGCAGGGCCGCGCAGGTGGCATCGATGTCGGTGACAGTGTAGGCGACCTGCTGCACCCCGGGGCCGCTGCGGTCCAGGAATCGGGCGATCGTCGACTCCGCCGACAGCGGGGCGAGAAGTTGGATGCAGCCTCCTTCGGTCGAGGGACCGACCGCGAGCATGGCCTCACGGACACCCTGCTCCTCGTTGGTCTCCACGTGCACGCAGCGCATCCCGAAGACCCGCTGATAGAAGTCGATCGCGGCGTCGAGGTCGGCGACGGCAACGCCGACGTGATCGATGCGCAGCAGCCCGATGTCTGTGACCAGATCGGCAGCAGGCTCAGGCAAGCAGTGGTCGGTCATGACGATATTCTGACTGAACAGCCGTTCAGGCGACGTGGTGGCCCCATCCCTCGGAGGCGAGAACAATGACCAGTTCCGTGATCATCAGCGGGGTGCGGACCCCGATGGGCCGACTGTTGGGCAACCTCAAGGACTTCCCGGCAACCAAGCTCGGGGCGATCGCCATCCGAGGCGCGCTGGAGCGCTCCGGGGTCGCCGCCGAGCAGGTGCAGTACGTCATCATGGGTCAGGTGCTCCAGGCAGGGGCCGGGCAGATGCCCGCCCGGCAGGCCGCTGTGGAGGCGGGCATCCCCATGTCGGTGCCAGCGCTGACCATCAACAAGGTCTGCCTCTCCGGGCTGGACGCGATCGCTCTGGCCGACCAGCTCATCCGGGCCGGCGAGTTCGACATCGTGGTGGCCGGCGGGATGGAATCGATGACCAACGCCCCGCACCTGTTGATGGGGCAGCGGTCGGGCTACAAGTACGGCGACGTGACGATCAAGGACCACATGGCGCTCGACGGGCTCACCGACGCCTGGGACTGCTGCGCGATGGGGGAGTCGACCGAGCGGCACGGCGTGAAGCACAGCATCACCCGGGTGGAACAGGACGCATTCGCCGCGACGAGTCATCAGCGCGCTGCGGCTGCCCAGAAGAACGGTGTCTTCGCCGAAGAGATCGTCCCGGTCGAGGTCCCGCAGCGCCGCGGGGAGCCGGTGGTGGTCCGGGAGGATGAGGGCATCCGCCCGGAGACCACCGTGGAGACGCTGGGCAAGCTCCGTCCGGCCTTCACCCCCGACGGAACGATCACCGCCGGCAGTTCCTCGCCCATCTCCGACGGCGCCTGTGCCGTCGTGGTGATGAGCCGGGCCAAGGCAGAGGAGCTGGGCCTCACCTGGCTGGCCGAGATCGGCGCACACGGAAACGTCGCCGGGCCCGACAACTCCCTGCACTCCCAGCCCTCCCGGGCCATCGAACACGCGCTGGGCAAGGCGGGGCTGACCGTAGCCGACCTCGACCTGATCGAGATCAACGAGGCGTTCGCCTCGGTCGGCATCGTCTCCACCCGCGACCTCGGGGTACGGCCGGAGATCGTCAACGTCAACGGCGGGGCCATCGCACTGGGACACCCGATCGGCATGTCCGGGGCCCGCCTCGTCCTGACGCTGGCGCTGGAGTTGAAGCGACGCGGTGGCGGGACCGGCGCCGCCGCCCTCTGCGGTGGCGGCGGCCAGGGCGATGCGCTGATCATCCACGTACCGAAAGCATGACGGCGGCAGAGCACGGCGGTGCCGCGACCCTGCGCGTGCGGCGTAGCCGGGACATTCCGCTGCTGATCGAACGGGCGCGCGAAGGCGACCACCGCGCGGTGGCCCGGCTGATCACCCTGGTGGAGTCCGGCGATGAGTTGCTGCCCCAGGTGGCGGCCGCACTGGCGCCCCACACCGGGCAGGCCCAGGTCATCGGCCTGACCGGCTCGCCCGGAGTGGGGAAGTCGACCACGACCAACGAACTGGTCCGCGCGCTGCGCGCCCGGGGGCACCGGGTCGGCGTGCTCGCCATCGACCCGTCCAGCCCGTACACCGGCGGAGCTATCCTCGGCGACCGGGTCCGCATGCAGGACCATGCCACCGATCCCGGCGTCTACATCCGTTCGATGTCCAGCCGCGGCCACCTCGGCGGGCTGTCGGCGGCGACGCCGCAGGCCGTCCGGGTGCTGGAAGGCGCCGGCTGCGACGTGGTACTGGTCGAGACGGTGGGGGTCGGGCAGGCCGAGGTGGA
>DASULK010000093.1:0-19590 GCA_036278255.1 Micromonospora sp. | reverse complement strand
CCAACTTGCCGTACGCGGTGTAGAAGCGGCCGAAGCCGTATGAGCCGGCGGAGAGGGTGGCCAGCGCCCACGGGCGAAGCTGGTCTCGGAGCTGCTCCGGGCGCCGGCGGTCGGCATTGACCTCGATGGTGCCGAGCAGGTCGTACCACTCGTCCACCGTGCCCGCGTCCACCACCCGGCAGAGCGTGAACGCATACCGCACCCGTGGCCGCTGCAACACCCAGGTCCCCGAGATGGTCATCGTCCCTCCTCAATCACCGGTTCTGCCTCGCATCAGGATCATGTACCGAGCGATTTATATCAAGATGTGCCGCAAATATTTCTGATGTGATTGAATGAAGTCGCTCTGATCATCCTCAACTGGGTTGGGAGTCGTGATGAAGGGCAAAGCCCCCGAGCCGTCGCAGCCATACACGACGACGAGTTCACTTTCATCGCCCACTGTCCAGGCCTGGGAATTGGGCTTGCGCTTGCGTCAACGGCGGGAAGAGGTCGGTCTGACCGCAGCCGCTGCCGGTCGCGCAGTCGGGATCATTCAGGCATACGTGTCGGGGGTGGAGGCCGGACGGGTCAAGCTGCCCGCTGATCGGCTAGCCCAGTTCGTGAAGATTTATGAGATGGAGGCAGACGAAGCGGCCGAGTTGGAAAGGCTGCGGGTGGGGGCTGCCCAACGTGGCTGGTGGCATCAGTATTCCCAGCTCTTCCCGGCTGAGTTCATCCGGTTCCTCGGTTATGAGGCGGGGGCTGAACACATCCGAAGCTATGACAACGAACTGCTACATGGCCTGCTGCAGACCGAGGAGTATGCACGCGCAGTGATCCGCGGCGGCACTACCGTTATCCGCCTGACCGAAGTAGAGCGGCGGGTTGCCGTACGGATGGCTCGGCAGGAACGCCTCAACGGTCCGCAGCCGATTCGGGTGACCATGGTGCTCGGTGAGGCGGTCCTGCGCCAACAGGTAGGTGGGCCGGCAGTGATGCGGGATCAACTCAATCACCTGGTCACCCTCGTGACTGAACGGCCGGAGCAGATCCAGATCCGGGTCATGCCCTTCACCGCAGGTGCTCATCCGGCACTCGGGGGACCGTTTCAGATCTTGTCGTTTCCGTCGCCGCGGTTGCCAAAGCTTGTCTGGCAGGAGGTGCTGACTTCCAGCGACATCATTGACCAGTCGACCAAGGTTACCGACTACGTAGTGACTTTCGAGGAGGCTCTGGAGCTGGCGCTAAACTTGGACGACTCGCTCGCCCTCATGCGACGAGTTGCCAAGGAGATGACATGACCCCTGACACCATCCCCGACCGGGGCTGGTTCAAGTCTTCGCGCAGTTCCAACAACGCTAGCTGCGTCGAGGTGCGGGTTGCGGCCGAAGGGGTCGGTGTGCGCGACTCGAAGGACCGGTCCGGGCCTGCCCTCGCCTTCGACCCGGCGGCCTGGTCCATTTTCGTCACCACCCTCAAGGCCACCCGCTCCTGATCTCGGCGAGAGGGTCTCGGTCAGGCGCCGACGTAGGCCGCGAGGTGCTCACCGGTGAGGGTGGAGCGGGCGGCGATGAGGTCGGCGGGGCTGCCCTCGAAGACGATCCGGCCGCCGTCGTGGCCGGCACCCGGACCTAGGTCGATGATCCAGTCAGCGTGCGCCATGACGGCCTGGTGGTGCTCGATGACGATGACCGACTTGCCGGAGTCGACGAGCCGGTCGAGCAGGCCGAGCAGCTGCTCAACGTCGGCGAGGTGCAGGCCGGTGGTCGGCTCGTCGAGGACGTAGACGCCACCCTTCTCCCCCATGTGGGTGGCCAGTTTGAGCCGCTGCCGCTCCCCACCGGACAACGTCGTCAATGGCTGGCCGAGGGTCAGGTAGCCGAGTCCGACGTCGGCCAGCCGCTGCAGGATCTTGTGGGCCGCCGGGACCCGGGACTCGCGGCTGCCGAAGAATTCCTCGGCCTCGGTCACCGACATCGCGAGCACTTCGGCGATGTTCCGGCCGCCCAGCGTGTACTCGAGCACCGACGCTTGGAACCGCTTCCCCTCGCACTCCTCGCAGGTGGATTCGACGGTGGCCATGACGCCTAGGTCGGTGTAGATGACACCGGCGCCGTTGCAGGTGGGGCAGGCGCCCTCGGAATTGGCGCTGAACAACGCCGGCTTGACGCCGTTGGCCTTGGCGAACGCCTTGCGGATCGGGTCCAGCAGCCCGGTGTACGTGGCCGGGTTGCTCCGCCGTGATCCGCGAATCGGTGTCTGGTCGACCGACACGACACCGGGGCGCCCGGACACCGAGCCGTGGATCAGCGAGCTCTTGCCCGAGCCCGCCACCCCGGTGACGACGACCAGCATGCCGAGTGGGATGTCGACGTCGACGTCCTGGAGGTTGTGGGTGCTGGCGCCACGCACCTTGAGCACCCCGGACGGTGCCCGGACCGATGGTTTTACCGAGGCACGGTCGTCCAGGTGCCGTCCGGTGATGGTGCCGCTGGCCCGCAGACCCTCGACGCTGCCCTCGAAGCAGACGCTGCCGCCCGCCATACCGGCGCCGGGCCCGAGGTCGACGACGTGGTCGGCGATCGCGATCGCCTCCGGCTTGTGCTCGACGACCAGCACGGTGTTGCCCTTGTCTCGCAACTGCAGCAGGAGGTCGTTCATCCGCTGGATGTCGTGGGGGTGCAGGCCGATGGTGGGTTCGTCGAAGACGTAGGTGACGTCGGTGAGCGACGAACCGAGATGGCGGATCATCTTGGTGCGCTGCGCCTCCCCCCCGGACAGGGTGCCCGACGGCCGGTCGAGCGAGAGATATCCCAACCCGATCTTCGCGAACGAGTCGAGGAGGTGTTGCAGCCCGGCGAGCAGTGGGGCCACCGAGGGCTCGTCGAGGCCCCGGACCCAGTCGGCCAGGTCGCTGATCTGCATCGAACAGACGTCGGCGATGTTCTTGCCCTTGATCTTCGACGACCGGGCTTCCGTGCTGAGCCGGGTGCCGTCGCACTCGGGACAGGTCGTGAACGTCACCGCCCGCTCCACGAAGGCGCGTATGTGCGGCTGCAGCGCGTCAACATCCTTGGACAGGAACGATTTCTGGATCTTCGGGATCAGTCCCTCATACGTCAGGTTGATCCCGTCGACCTTGATCTTGGTTGGCTCCTTGTGGAGCAGGTCGTGCAATTCCTTATTGGTGTACTTGCGGATCGGCTTGTCCGGGTCGAAGAAACCGCAGCCGCGGAAGATACGGCCGTACCAGCCGTCCATGCTGTAGCCGGGGATCGTGAGCGCGCCCTCGTTGAGCGACAAGCTGTCGTCGTACAGCGCAGACAGGTCGAAGTCGGTGACCGAGCCCATGCCCTCGCAGCGCGGACACATGCCGCCGAGACGGGTGAAGGTCGCCTTCTCGGTTTTCGTCTTGCCGGCGCCGCGCTCGATGGTGATCGCACCGCTGGCCTTCACCGAGGGGACGTTGAACGAGTACGCGTTGGGCGAGCCGATGTGCGGCTTCCCGAGCCTGCTGAAGAGGATGCGCAGCATCGCGTTGGCGTCGGTGGCGGTGCCGACGGTGGAGCGGGGGTTGGAGCCCATCCGCTCCTGGTCCACGATGATCGCCGTCGTCAGGCCATCCAGTACGTCGACCTCCGGCCGCGACAGCGTCGGCATGAAGCCCTGCACGAAGGCGCTGTAGGTCTCGTTGATCAGCCGCTGCGACTCCGCGGCGATCGTGCCGAACACCAGCGAGCTCTTGCCCGAGCCGGAGACGCCGGTGAACACCGTCAGCCGGCGCTTCGGGATCTCGATGCTGACGTCCTTGAGGTTGTTCTCGCGCGCGCCCTGCACGCGGATCAGGTCGTGGCTGTCGGCAGCGTGCAGCGCAGGCGCATGCGTGTCCGTCTTCCTAGCCGTGCTCATCGTGTCTCCATTTGTTACGCGGGGCCGCCTTCGCGGTCTCCGTCAGCGTCGCCTGGCTCGATCTGACCAGCTTCGAACAGTACGCCCGGCTCTCCCTCGTCGGCTCGGTCGCGACAACGGTCCGCTGTCTACCTGACCGGCGGTGTTGACCGGGGTTGGCGCGCTAGCGCAGCTCCTGGATGCGGATCATGTTGCCCGCGGGATCGCGCACGGCGCAGTCGCGGAGGCCGTATGGCTGCTCCATCGGCTCCTGGACGACTTCGGCGCCGCTGGCCTCCAGCTTTGCGAAGGTGCCGTCGAGGTCGGCGGTGGCCAGATTGACGCCGAAATAGCTGCCCTTGGCTATGAGTTCGAGGATGGTGCGGCGCTCGTCGTCCGTGATGCCGGGGTTGGCGGCCGGCGGGTGCAGGACGATGGACGTGTCGGGCTGGTCGGCAGGGCCGACCGTGATCCAGCGCATCCCGTCGTATCCGACGTCGTTGCGGATCTCGAAGCCGAGGGTGTCGAGGTAGAAAGCCAGGGAGGCGTCCGGGTCGGTGTGCGGGAGGAAGCTCGAGTGAATGGTGATGTCCATGGCAGTCACGCTAGTTGCGGCTCAGGGGACGGCGCTTCTCGATTCCTGACCGGTCTGGTCACCTGTTTCGCCACGCACGGCGGCATCCCCGCCGTCGCGCGCGCCGCCCGGCGTTGATAGACGCTCGGCGGCACGCCGACCAGCTCGGTGAAGCGAGTGCTGAAGGTGCCCAGCGACGAGCAGCCGACCGCGAAACAGACCTCGGTGACGCTGAGGCCGCCACGACGCAGTAGTGCCATCGCGCGCTCGATGCGCCGCGTCATCAGATAGGCGTACGGCGACTCGCCATAGGCGCGCCGAAACTGGCGGCTGAGGTGTCCGGCCGACATGCTCACGCCGCGGGCGAGCGCCTCGACGTCCAGCGGCTGCGCGTACTCCCGGTCGATCCGGTCGCGAACGCGGCGCAACCGCGCGAGGTCACTCAGGTGCTGCGCCGCGGCGGGTCTGCCATAGATCAACTAGTAGGAATTTGCCCTAGATCAACCGGGTTCAGGGGGTGATGATCTTGATGGTGCTGCCGTGGTTGCTGCCCAGCTTCTCCTGCAGCGCCATGTGCAGGAACCCCAACTGCTCCAGCTGATGGGCGCGGCGCAGCGGCCCGACCTCTATGGCCCGGAGGCCGCCGGCGGTCACCAGGCCCGCCACCCGAGCCTTGGCGTCCTCGTCATCCCCGGCGAGAAGAACGTCGAGCTGTTGCCCGGCGACGGTGCCGGCCTGCACCGTAGCGGCGAACGTGGTGTTGAAGGCCTTGACCACCCGTGCTCCCGGAGCCCGCTTGGCGATCTCTTCGGCTGCCGAGGAGTCGGCGGGGGTGACCAGCCGGTCGAAGCTGGCCCAATCCACCGGGTTGGTGATGTCCACCAGCACTTTGCCGGTCAGCTCCCCGCTCCGACTGCTCGCGAAGTCCAGCGCCGCTTCGTACGGAACCGCCAGCACAACCACCGCTCCGGAGAGCGGTTCCTGCACCCCCGCCCCCATGACCGTCTCGGCGCCCTTCCCCACCCCATTCGCGAGCGAGATCGCGTGCTCGGCGGTAGGCGCCAGGATCTGTAGGCTCGTGCCGCCGGCAAAGAACCGGGTGGCGATGCCACGGGCCATCTTGCCGGCACCGATGATCGTCACATCCGCCACGGCATGCCTCCCAGGCTGCGGTCCGTCAACACCTGTCCTCATCCCCGTGAAGACCGCCGTGAAACCGCCGCTGGTGATCGCTGTCTGACCTCGCGGTCACCCGGGTGTCCGGCAGAACCGGTTTGTCACCCGACGGGTGGACAGCCGCCCGTTTCCCTGCCGCAGCGGGCCGGGGAGAGCCCAAGATATCCGATATGCGGAGAATGTTATTCGGGGTCCTTCTGGTGCTCCTCCTCATTGCCGGCTGCAGCGGGCCCGCCACCCGGACACCGGGCGACTCTGCGGGGAGAGCACCGGCCAGCGGCAGCCCGTCGCCCTCGCCCGCGCCGAAGACCGAGCTCACCGTTGTCGCCGCCGGTGACCTCCTCGTCCACCCTCCGCTCACCGCCCAGGCCGCGGCCGACGCCCGCGCCGCCGGACGCGGCGGCCACGACTTCACCCAGGTGCTGGCCGCGGTACGGCCGATCGTGAGCCAGGCCGACCTGGCGATCTGCCACATGGAGACACCGCTGGCCGAACCCTCCGGCCCCTTCACCGGCTACCCGATCTTCAGCGTGCCGCCGCAGTTGGCCGATGCCGCCGCCTGGGCCGGCTTCGACACCTGCTCCACCGCCTCCAACCACTCCCTCGACACCGGCCTGCCGGGCATCGCCCGCACCCTCGAAAACCTGGACCGGGTGGGGCTGCGCCACACCGGCACCGCGCGCACCCCGGAGGAGGCGTCCCAGCTGAACATCCTCGACGTGGCCGGGGTGAAGGTCGCGCAGCTGTCGTACACCTTCAGCTTCAACGGCATCCCGCGTCCGAAGGGGAAGGAGTGGGTCGCCAACCTCATCGACCGGGACACCATCCTCGCCGAGGCGCGGCGCGCCCGTGACCAGGGCGCGGAGATCGTCATCCTGTCGGTGCAGTGGGGCACCGAATATCAGAACGAGCCCGACATCGGTCAGCTCGGCCTCGCCCGCGAACTGCTCGCCTCGCCCGACATCGACCTGATCATCGGCCACCATGTGCACGTCGTGCAGCCCTTCGAGAAGATCGGCAACAAGTGGGTGGCGTACGGGCTGGGCAACCTGACCACGCGGTTCCCGGATGGTTCGCCGGAGAACACCCAGGACTCCGTGGTGCCGCGCTTCACCTTCACCCGCACCGGGACGGGCAACTGGGAAGTGACCCGGGTGGAGGTGCTTGCCACCTGGATGGAGTACCGCCCGGCGGCCCGGGTGATCGACCTGGCTGCCGCGATCGACGACGAGGAGCTCTCCGCCGCCCGTCGGGCCAACTACCAGCGCATCAGGCAGCGCGTCGCCCGGTACGTCGACATGCGGGGAGCCCGGTCAGCCGGACTACGAATGCTGAGTTGACCCATGGAAAGGGCGCCACGGGCCAAATTCCGCGTACCTGACCGGCCTGGCACTGGTGGTCGACGGCAGCCATGGGCCTGCAGAAGTAGGGTCGAGGCCCATGTTCTACGAGAAGTTCGCCAATCCCGCCACGGGCGTGTTGCCGGTGATCGCCACCGGCCGGCGCTCCGGCCGCGCGCCGATCCATTTTCACCGGGCCATGCCCGGGTATCAGCCCACCCCACTGCACGAATGCCCGGCATTGGCCCGGCGGCTCGGCGTGGCCACCGTGCTGGTCAAGGATGAAGCCATCCGCATGGGGCTCCCTTCTTTCAAGATCCTTGGTGCGTCCTGGGCGGCCATCACCGCGGTGGTACAACACTGGCTCGGGGAAGACGACGGATCGTTGACCCTCGAAGAGGTCGCCGCGCGGATTCCCAACCCGGAGGCGCGCCGCCTGGTCGCCGCCACCGACGGCAACCACGGCCGCGGGGTTGCCCGGATGGCGAACCTGCTCGGGGTGGGCAGCGAGATCCTGGTACCGGCCGGGACGGCATCCGCCCGGATCGCCGCCATTGAAGCCGAAGGGGCGACGGTCCGGGTGATCGACGGCAGCTACGACGACGCGATCGTCGCCTCCGCTCGGATGGCCGACGAGTTCACCCTGGTCGTCTCCGACACCGCCTGGGAGGGCTACCAGGAGACTCCGGCCGTCGTCATCGATGGCTACTCCACCCTGTTCGCCGAGATCGACGCCGCCATCGCAGCGCGGCGACTCCCCGCCCCGGACGTTGTGGCGCTGCAGGCCGGTGTCGGTTCCTTCGCCGCAGCCGGGCTCCAGCACTTCCGGCATGGCAAACCGACCGCCACCCGTACCCCCCGCACCGCCATCGTCGAGCCGTCCAGCGCGAACTGCCTCCTGGAGTCGGCCCGCGCCGGGAATCTGGTTGAGGTTCCCGGACCGCACCGCTCGACCATGGCGGGCCTGAACTGCGGGCTGCCCTCCGCACTGGCCTGGCCGACGCTGCAGGCGGGCGCCGACGTCTTCCTTGCCGTTGACGATGACGCCGCCCACCAGGCGATGCGGCTCCTCGCCGATGAGGGGATCGTCGCCGGTGAATCCGGTGCGGCCGGGTTGGCTGGCCTGCTGGCGGTCGCCGAAGGCGCCAACCATGTCGACCGTGAGCTACTGGGCCTGACCCCGCAGGCCTGCGTGCTCCTGATCAACACCGAAGGGGCCACCGACCCGGTCAACTACCGCGAGGTGGTCGGGCGCGGCCCGAACGAGGTGCACCCGTAACCGCCGACACTGCTCCGCCGGTCGAGCATCGGTGAGTTCACGGAAACGGCGGCGGGGGCCGCCTCCCGGTTGGGAGGCGACCCCCGCCTTGGTGAGCGGTGTCAGCCGCGCAGGGCGGCCAGGTTGTTGTAGCTGATCTCGGCGTACCGCAGGGAACGGCCCGGGTCGGCTGCGCCGCCGGGGGCGTTGTCCTGCTCCCAGTTGGGCAGGTGCCAGCCCTTCGCCCCGATCTGACGGAAGAAGGCGGCGAAGTCGATGTCACCCTCACCGAACGGCACCATGGTGTAGCCGCTGCCGACGCCGGGGGCCTCCCCGGTACGGCGGCCGTCCTTGGCGTGGAAGAGCGGGAACCGCTTGGTGCGCGGCGCCACGATCGACACCGGGTCCAGGACGTCGGTCTGCACCACGCCGTCCGGGTCGGTGTAGGTGCGGAAGCGGTGCTCAGCCACCGCCGCCCAGTAGATGTCCAGCTCGAAGAAGACGTACTTCGGGTCGGTGATGTCGAAGAAGTACTCCAGCTTCCGGATACCGGACGAGCGGGTCGGGCGACCCTGCGCGTCCAGCGGGCCGCTGTCGAGCAGGAAGTTGTACGCCGCGTCGTGGTTGTGCGTGTACAGCTTGAGCCCGCGGGCGGCGGCCAGCTCACCCAGGGTGTTCCACCGCTCCGCCGCGGCGTCCCAGTCTGCCTTGTAGTTGCTGCTGGTCGGGTCGCCGCCGGTGCCGATGTAGCTCAGCCCCAGGATCTCGGCGGTGTCCAGCTGCTGCTCGAAGGCGGCCAGGGTGTTGGCGTTCAGCTGGCTGGGGATGGAGGTGTGGGTGCCGTTGGCGACCAGCCCGTTGTCATCCAGCAGCTGCCGGATCTCCGCCGGGGTGATCTGCCGGCCCAGGATCTGGGTGTTCTGGGTGTAGCCGGCGAACTCCACCTTCCGGTAGCCGATCTCCGACAGCCGCTCGAAGACCTGGCGGAAGCCGTACGGCACCCCCGAGTCGTCCGGCGCCGCCGAGATCCGGTCCCGGACGCTGTAGAGGATGATGCCGCGCTTCGGCGACGGGATCAGCAGCCCGTTGGCATTCGTCGGTGCGGCCGCAGCCGGGCTCGCCGAGACACCGGCGGCGATCGCCGCGGCACCCGCCGCAGCTCCGGCAGCGGTACCGAGGAAACCGCGCCGGCTCAGTCCGTGATTCTGCTTGTCGTTCATTTCTGCCTTCCTGTGAACGAGGTGGGGGGTGGTGGGGGGCGGCTGCGCGCCCCCCACCACTTCTGGCGATGGCGCTAGACCGACGCCCTGGCCGTTGAACTGGACCCAGTTGAGGTTGCCGAAGTTGCTGGTCGGACCGCCGGGGACGGTCTTGAACACCAGGTACAGCTTGCGGCTACCGCCCGGATCGGTGATCGGGACCGTGGTGCTGGTGAATGCGTTGTTGCCGCTGGTGGCGTTGATCGTCGCCGTGGTCAGGAGCTGACCGTCCGGCGCGTCCAGCCGCAGCTCGACCGCGAACCTCGGCTGCCCGGCCGTGGCCGCGCTACCACCCGAGGTACGGAACGTCACCGACTCCATGTTGACGAGGTTGACGTTGCCGTTGATCGCGATCCAATCACCCGCGTCGAGGCTCCCGCGCTGCTGGCCGGCGCCGGTGTCGGCGGTGTTCGCCACCGTGGTGCCGGACTGCTCCCGGGCGAACTCCACCTGCTGGAGCTTGTCCTGGATGACCCGCTGGCTGATCGTGGTCAGCGGCGGCACCCCGTTGGCGCCCTTGTCGGTGTAGGTGGCGCTGATGACACCGAAGATGTAGCCACCGTGCGAGGCGTCATCCGCGTGGGTCGTCAGCACCCCGGAGCAGCCGAACTGGTTCTCCTGGCCGTGGCCGTGGTCGTCGTGGCCGAGCACGAAGGTCACTTCGACCTTCGAGCAGTCGATGGTGCTGTCCTCCGGGTCGGTGACGGTCACCGACCAGGGGATGCGGTCGCCCCACTGGAAGAAGCCGCCGTCGACCGGCACGTCCACCTTGATGGTCGGCGCGGTGTTGCCGACGGTGATGACCGTGTTCGCCGACGCCGACTTACCGGTGGAGTCGGTCACCGTGAGCCGCGCGGTGTAGACGCCGTTGCGGGTGTAGGTGAAGCTCGGGTTCGGGTCGATCGAGTCGATCGTGCCGTTGCCGTCGAAGTCCCAGGCGAACGAGATCGAGTCGCCCGGGTCCGGGTCGTGGGAGCCCTCGCTGGAGAAGTCCACGGTCAAGGGAGCGGCGCCGTTGGTCCGGCTGGCCGCCATTACGGCGGTCGGTGCCCGCAGGCTCTTGACGTAGCTGAACTTCACCATCAGGGCCTCCGGGTTGGGCCGGAAGAACCCGTTGCCGTAGGTGAGCAGGTAGAAGTTGCCGTCCGGCCCCCACTTCATGTCCATCGGGTTGTCGCAGAGGAACGGCTGGGTCGGCGTGATTTCCCGTCCACAGTTGAGCAGGTTGTTGATCTTCAGGATCTCACCCTCGGAGTCGAGACGGATCTCGCGCAGGTAGTCGCGGGTGAACTCGCCGAAGAAGATCGCCTGGTCGTAGTACTCGGGGAACTTGGTGTCGGACTTCAGGTCCGGGTCGTAGTCGTACTTCGCCGCGCCGTGCGGGCCGACGCCACCGGTCCCGAGCTCGGGGAAGAGCACCGGGCAGGTCTGCGTCGGGGTGGTCAGGTACGACTCCGCGCATGGGGTCGGCGCCTGGAACGAGTACCACAGCTCCGACTTCTTGACCGGTGGCAGCTTGGTCAGACCGGTGTTGTGCCGGGAGGTGTTGACCGGGCCGCTGCAGTCGAAGGGTGCGATCGGCTGGATCGGCGAGGCGTTCCAGTCCATCTCGAAGTACGGCAGGTCCGGCTGCACACAGAACGGCCAGCCGTAGTTCGCCGGCTCGTTGACCACCATCATCCGACCGGTGCCCGCCGGTCCCCGCCCCACCGCCGCCGTCGAAGAGTCGGGGGAGTAGTCGGTGACGTAGGCGACGTCGTTCTTGTCGAGGGTGATCCGGAAGGGGTTCCGGAAGCCCATCGCGTAGATCTCCGGACGGGTCTTGCCCACGTTCTCGCCGGTCTGCGGGAACATGTTGCCCTCGGGGATCGTGTACGACCCGTCCGGCTGCACCGTGATCCGCAGGACCTTGCCCCCCAGGTCGTTGGTGTTACCGGAGGTGCGCCGGGCGTCGACGTGCGGCGCCTGGTAGACACCGCTCGGGCTGACCGAGCCGTTGTGCGGCGAGAAGCCACCGGAGCCGCCGCCGCCGGCCGGGGTGTCGTCCCCGGTGACCAGCCAGAGGTTGTTCTTCGAGTCGAAGGTGATGTCACCGGCCACGTGGCAGCAGGCCCCGCGGTTGACCGGCACCTGCATGATCTTCTGCTCCGACTCGACGTCCAGCGACGGTGTCTCCCCGTCAACGAACTTGAAGCGGGACAGCTGGTAGTAGCCCATCCACCGGTCCCAGGCGTTCGGGTCGGTGCTGGTGTTCGGCGCGGCGCCGGCCGGGGTGTCCAGCGGCGGCGCGTAGTACAGATACACCCACTTGTTGGTGGCGAAGTCGTTGTCAACCGCCGGGCCGTACATCCCGTCCTCGCTGTGCGTGTAGACCGGGATCTCAGCCAGGGTGTGGGTGGTGTTGGTCTTCGGGTCGTGCAGGCGGACGCTGCCGAGGCGCTCGGTCTGCATGACCCGCCCGTCCGGAAGAACCTCGAAGCCGATCGGCTCGCCGACGTTTGGCGGTGCGGCGATGACGCTCATCTGGTAGTTGGCCAGCACCGTTGCACCGCAGTCGCCGTTGGTGACACCGGCGGACCACTGGATCGCCCCACCGAGGTGCGCCCGCAGGTCGCGGCTGCTGAAGCTGGCGGGGGTGTGGCCGAGCCCGGTGTAGAACGAGCGGCCGCCCTTGTAGTCCTTGCACCAGGCGATGGGGTGGTCGTGCCCCATCTTGCCGCCGGTGTAGGTCGTCTCGTCGACCGTTGCCACCACGTGCGAGTAGCCGCGGACGTTCTCCTTGAAGTTGTACCACTGGTCGGTGTGGACCCACCGCTCCGGCAGGTCGGTCGAGGCGGGGTGCACCCGGTCAGCAACCTTGATCGTCGCCTCGGTGACCTCGGAGGTGTCGGTGGCCCGGGTACCGAGGATGTCGGTCAGGAACGACCAGTCTTCCTGGGTCTCGATCGCCGAGTGGACGCCGACGAAGCCGCCGCCGTCGTGGAAGTAGTTCTCGAAAGCCTCCTGCTGCTCCTCGTTGAGGACGTCGCCGGAGGTGTTGAGGAAGACGACGCTGCGGTACTGCTTGAGGTGCGTCTCGTCAATCTTGCGGGCGTCGTCGGTCACCTGGACCGAGAACCGCAACTCCTTGCCGAGCTGCCGGATAGCGGCAACCCCGGCGTTTGTGGAGGGATGCTTCTCGCCCGCGGCCTTGGTGAAGACCAGGACGCGGAACTGGTTTCCGTTGCTGTGGCTCGCCGGCTCAGCGAGGGCTGGCGAGGTGGATGTGGTGACGAGGCTCGCGCCCGTGAGGGCGACGAGACTCGCGAGGCCTATGGCCTTACGGCCGAGAGTTCTTCGCATGAAACCTCCTGCTGAATGAGGTTGTGCGGGCAGATCCCGCGGGGAACATCACGGTTCGCCCGACCGGGCCGATCGTGTCGGTGGTCGGTGGAGGCGGGAATGACGTTGTACGGGGTGCTCTCCGGTCTGCCGGTCCGGCGGGTCCTGCCGTTCGGGCTAGGCCTGCGCCGACGCCGGACGGGCGGTCGTGCTGCTCTGGTGGTGCTACGTCCGAGGACATATGGGGTGTTGGAGCCCAGGCGTCGCCCGAACGTGCGTTCGCAGGCGATCTGTGGCTTGCGCCCCAGACCGTAACTCAAGTCACAGCAGAAAGACAGCTCCTGTCGGGCAGAAGTTTTGTCGCCAACGCCAACACTTTATTCAGGAGCGAACAAAGAACCTCTGAACCATTTGTGTTGGTTATGTGAACGCTGGTGAACGGCGCGCTGTGCTGCGGGCGCCTCCCGCCGGAGTGAAGTACCAGCTAGTAAGGGCACAATCTGAGAACAGTGCGGATTCAGATCTTGTTCACAAGCTTTTAGCCTGGTAGAACAATCTGCAGGCAGGTGGGTGAGCGGCCTGCCGTTGACCTTGCAGTTGACGGAGGAGTATCCATGGCTGGTACAGCGCGTTCGTTCGGCGCCGGCACCCCCAACATCTCGCGCCGTTCGGTGCTCCAACTCGGGGGCAGCGTCGCGCTGCTGCTGACCACCGGCGCCTGTGCGGCGGGCAAGTCCGGCAACTCGGGCAGCAGCTCCACCGGCCGGGGCGCCTCGACGCTGCGGATCGCCGTCTCCAACTACCTCAGCAGCTGGGATCAGGACTTCGTCGGGTTCGACCTGACGGCGTTGATGCTCTACAAAAACGTCTACCCGTACATGATCGACTACGGTGTGACCGAGGTGAGTGGAGCCCGCATCCTCGACACCCAGAACATCGTCCCCACCTTCGCCGAATCGTTCGAACCGAGCGCCGACCAGAAGGTCTGGACCCTCAAGCTGCGCCAGGGCGTGACCTTCGCCAGCGGGAACGAGTTGACCGCCGAGGACATCAAGTGGTCCAAGGACCGCGCCTTCGCGGCGCAGGCGAACGTGGCGGGTATCTACCGCACCATCGGTCTCACCGAACCCGACCAGGTGACGGTGATCGACAAGTACACCGTCCAGTTCACCCAGGCGTTCCCGAGCGCGCTCACCCGCCAGATCCAGGCGATCTCCCTCTACGTCTACGACTCCGTCGAGGCGAAGAAGCATGCCACCGACTCAGACCCCTGGGCCAAGGAGTGGTTCGCCAAGAACGCCCCCACCGGCGGCTACTTCAACGTGACCAGGGCGGTCCAGGGCCAGGAGATCGTCCTGGAGACGAACAAGAACTACTCGGGACCCGATCCGGCCAAGACCGACACCATCCGCATCTCGGTGGTGCCGGCCGCCGCCAACCAGCGTCTCCAACTGGAGAACGGCGACATCGATATCGCGCTGGGCGTCAGCAAGCGTGACATCGCCGACCTGAAGAAGGCCGACGGCATCAAAGTCATCTCGGCGCCGAGCAACGATCAGGTCGCCATCCAGATGTCGGTGATCACTGCCCCCTTCGACAACGTCAACGTCCGCAAGGCGCTGGCGTACGCGGTGCCGTACGAGCAGATCATCGCCAACATCTACGGCGGGGACGCCCGGCCCGCCAAGAGCGTGGTGCCGCTGGACATGCCCGGCTCCGACGAGCATGGCTACCCGTACACCCACGACCTCGACAAGGCCCGAGCGGCGCTGGCCGCCGCAGGTGTCACCTCGGTCAACTCGGAACTGGTCTTCGAGACCGACAACGACACCCACCAGCAGCTCGCGGTGGTGGTGCAGAGCGAGGCACGCAAGGCCGGCATCGAGCTGAAACTGACCCCGCTGGACCCGGCCACGCTGGCGCAGCGGCGGGAGCAGCGCAACATCCCGCTGCAGATCACCTCCGGTCAGCTCTGGGTCAACGACGTGGAGTACATGCTCGCCACCAGCTTCGTCTCCAGCGCCAACCTGAACTACTCCAACTACCGCAACGAGGAGATCGAGCGGATCTACGAGGAGTCCCACACCACCGTGGACGAGGCGGCCCGGCTGCGGTTGTGGACCCGGGTGCAGGAAATCCTTGCCGAGGATGTGCCCTGGGTGATGGTCTGCCAGCCCAACTTCAACCTCCCCGTCCGCGCCGACGTGGCCGGTTGGGTCCAGCCGATGGACGGACTGGCCCGACTGCGTCACCTCCACGCGGCCTGACCCGCCGCCCTCCCCATGCGGATCCTTCGGTTCGTCGTCCGACGACTACTCCAGCTCATCCCGGTGCTGCTCGGAGTGGTCGTCGTGACCTTCCTCCTGGTCCGGGTGCTGCCCGGGGACCCGATCCGGACCATCCTCGGGCCCAACGCCACCGAGGAGGACGCGGCAGCGGCCCGGGCCCGCTACGGGCTGGACCAGTCACTGTGGAAACAGTTCCTCGACTACCTCCGCGGGCTGGCCACCGGCGACTTCGGCACCTCGATCCAGAGCGGCGCCTCCGTCGCCGAGGAGCTGGCGGTCCGGATCGGCCCCACCCTGGAACTGGTCGTCCTCGCCGTCACCACCGCCCTGATCATCGCGGTGGCGCTCGGAATCTGGTCGGCCCGCCGCGCCGACCGTCTCGGTGACCACACCGTGCGGATCTTCGCGCTGATCGGCAACTCGATGCCGGAGTTCTGGCTGGGGCTGGTGCTGATCCTGGTCGGCTACAGCATGCTGGGGTGGTTCCCCGCACCGAGCGGCCGCGTTGACCCGGAGACCGACCTGGCCCCGCTGACCGGTGCCGAACTGATCGATGCGGCCCTGACCGGTAACGGCCCCGCCTTCACCTCCGCATTGAGCCATCTCATCCTGCCGGTCGCCACCCTCAGCATCGTCATCGTGGCGCCGCTGCTGCGCAGCGTCCGAGCCTCCGCGCTGGAGGTGCTGCACTCCGAGGCGTACGTGGCCGCCCGCACCCACGGGCTACCCGAGCGGGTCCTGCGCCGCGGCTACCTGCTGCGCGCGACCCTGGTCCGGCTGCCGGCGCTGGCCGCCCTGGTCTTCGGCACCGCGATCGGGTCGACGGTCCTGATCGAGTACGTCTACTCGTGGCAGGGCTTCGGGCAATGGGCGCTGCGTGGACTGCTCTACCGCGACTACCCGGTCGTGCAGGCGTCGGTCCTCATCATCGCCGCCTGCTACGTGATCGTGTTCCTCATCGCCGACGTGGTCCAGGCGGCCCTCGACCCGAGAGTGAGGATCTGATGGCTGACGTGCGAGCCGCCCGCAGGCCGAGTGCGGCCACCACGGCTGATCCGGCTGCCCCCCCAGCAGCGGTGATCCCCGTTCGTGGTGGTGCCTTCGCCCGGGTGCTGATCGTCACCGGCGCGATCATCCTGGCCGTCGTCGCCCTCGCCGCGCTCCTCGCGCCGCTGCTGAGCAGCTGGGGTCCGGAGGAGATCGACCCGAACGCCTCGCTGGCCCCACCCGGCGGCGGGCACCTCCTCGGCACCGACGCCAACGGGATGGATGTGTGGGCACGGCTGCTGCACGCCGGCCGGATCGACCTGGGCATCGCCGTCGCGGCGGTGGCGCTGGCGGTGGTGGTCGGCACCCTGCTCGGGCTGATCGCCGGCTACTTCGGCGGCTGGCTCGACGACATCCTCATGCGGATGGTCGACATCTTCCAGGCGTTCCCCACCTTCATCCTGGCGCTCGCCGTCGCCGCCCTGCTGGGCAACGGCACCGTCAACCTGATCATCACGATTGCGGTAGTGAACGCACCGGCCTACGCCCGGCTGGTCCGCGCCGAAGTGCGGTCCCTGCGTGAACTGCCCTTCGTCGACGCCTCGGTCCTCGCCGGATCCTCCACCGTCGGCGTGCTGTGGCGGCACATCCTGCCCAACAGCCTCACCCCGGTACGGGTGATCGCGCCCCTGAACTGCGGGTGGGCGATGCTCACCCTCGCCGGGCTCTCCTTCCTCGGTCTCGGTGTCACCGTCCCGACCGCCGAATGGGGCGCGATGATCAGCTTCGGCAGTTCGGACATTGTCGCCGGGCGCTGGTGGACCTCGCTGCCACCCGGCCTGATGCTCCTGCTCTGCGTGCTCGGGTTCAGCCTGCTCGGCGAGGGCCTGCAGGAACGCGCTGACGCGAGGCGGCGGGCATGAGCGCGACCGGTACGCGCAGCGGAGCGCACCGCAGCGACGGACGGGAGACAACGGGGACCATGCTGTCGATTGAGGACCTCTCCGTCGTCATCCGCCGCCCCGCCGGCGACGTCGCCGCGCTGAGCAACGTCACCCTGCACGTCAACGCCGGTGAGGTGGTCGGCCTGGTCGGTGAGAGCGGCGGCGGTAAGAGCATGGTCGCCCGCTCCGTCGTGGGGCTGCTGCCCGGCGGTTCCGAAGCGACCGGCGCGGTGCGCTTCGCCGGACCGGACGGGCGACTGGAGGAGGGCGCCGACGTGCTGCGGATGGACGAGGAGGCGCTCCGGGCCCACCGCGGCAACGGCGTGGCCCTCTGCTTCCAGAATCCCCGCGGCGCATTGAGCCCGACCCGCACCGTCGGTCGGCAGTTGACGGACCGCCTGACCACCCACCAGCAACTGGACCGCCAGACTGCACGACGCACCGCGCGCGAGTTGTTTGAGGCGGTCGGCATCCGTAACCCCGAGCGGCGGCTGGACGCCTACCCGCACGAACTCTCCGGCGGCATGGCCCAGCGGGTGATGATCTCGCTGGCGACCGGCTGCGCCCCCGGCCTGCTCATCGCAGATGAGCCCACCACCGGCCTCGACGTCACCCTGACCCGGGAGATCCTGCGACAGTTCCGGCTCGCCGCCGACGCCGACAGCCGCGCCGTCCTGCTGATCTCGCACGACCTCGCGTCGATCGCGCCGGTCTGCGACCGGATCATCGTGCTCTACGCCGGCACCGTTGTGGAGAGCGGCCCGACCGAGCGGGTGCTGCGCGAGCCGGCACACCCCTACACCCGGGCGTTGCTCGCCTCGGTGCCCGACGTGGACGGCCGGCCGGTGGTGCCCACCGCCGGAACGATGCCGCTGCTGCACCAGGCACCCCGCTCCTGCCCGTTCGCGCCCCGCTGCACGTACACCACCGAGCGCTGCACCAGTGAGCGCCCCGCCACCACGCCGATGCCCGCCGATGACAGCTGGACCACGGCCTGCTTCCACCCCCGTTCCCCGGCCGATGGCGCGGAGGTTCCCGCACGGCCCCGACGGGCCCGGTCGGCCGCGGCCCCGGTCGGTGCCTCCGCACCGGCTGCCGGCACCCGTCCCGGCCCGTCAGGTCCCGCCACCCCCGCCGACGGCCGACGGGTGGTGCTGGAGATCGATGACGCGCATGTCATCTACCGCAGCCGCTTCGGCTCGGGCGGCCATCATGCGCTGCACGGCATCAGCCTGCAGGTGGCGGCGGGCGAGACCCTCGGCGTGGTCGGGGAGAGCGGCTGCGGCAAAAGCACACTCGCCCGGCTGATGCTGGGCCTCGTCCCCCCGGCGAAGGGGACCGTACGCCTGCGCGGAGCGGACCTGGCCAGGCTCCGCGGCCGGGAACTGCGCCGGATACGTACCCGGGCGCAGATGGTCTTCCAGGACCCGATCGGATCGCTGAGCCCGCGCCGGACGGTCGCCGATGCCATCGCCGAGCCGCTGCGCGCCCTCGGGATTCCCGCCGCCGAGCGGGCCGAGCAGGTCGGCGCGGTGCTGGACCGGATCGGACTGGATCGCTCCATCCTGCAGCGCCAGCCCCACGAACTCTCCGGCGGGCAGGCCCAGCGTGTCGGTATCGCCCGCGCGTTGGTGGGACGTCCCGAGCTGATCGTCTTCGACGAACCGACTTCCGCGCTGGACGTCACCGTGCAGGCGCAGATCCTCCGCGTCATCGCCGAGGTGGTCGGCGACGCCTCCCGCGGCTCGGTCTTCATCTCCCACGACCTGGCCACCGTGCGCGGCTTCTGCGACCGGGTGGTCGTCCTCTACCTCGGCCGCATCGTGGAGGAGGGGCCGGTCGACGAGGTGTTTGACAACCCCCGGCACCCCTACACCCGGGCGCTGCTCTCCAGCGCGCCCAGCCTCGGTGCCGGCTTCGCCGGCCCCCGCGTCGAACTGACCCGGGACCTGGAGGAGGCCGACGGCGTCACCGGCTGCCCGCTCGCCGCTCGCTGCCCCTTCGCCACCCAGGAATGCCGGGAAGAGGAACAGCAACTGCGACCGTACGGCCCGAGCCGGGCGGCGTGCTGGCGCGCACCCGAGCTTCCCGCCCTGATGAAAGGAAGTGGGACCCGTGTCTGAACCGCACATCCGGCTGGCAGTGGACATCGGCGGTACCTTCGTCGATGCGATGGAGCTGGACACCCGGACCAACCGGGTGCGCTTCCGCAAGGCGCCGACCACCCCGGCCCGGCCCTGGGAAGGGGTGCTCAACTCGGTCGCCGCCCTCGGCACCGACCTGTCGCAGGTGGAGCTCTTCATCCATGGCACCACCCTGGGGCTCAACACGGTCCTGGAGCGCCGCGGCGCCGCGACCGGCATCATCACCAACGAGGGATTCCGCGACATCTTCCTCATCGGGCGCGGCAACGTGCCCTCGGACCACATGTACGACTTCCGGTACCAGCGGCCCGAGAGCCTGGTGCAGCGCCGCTACACCGCCGGGGTCAAGGGGCGGCTGGACTACCAGGGGCGGGTCGTCGAGGAACTCGACCCCGACAGTGTGCGGACCGCCGCCCGTACCCTCGTCGA
>DASULK010000092.1:0-22486 GCA_036278255.1 Micromonospora sp. | reverse complement strand
GCAGCGGAGAGACCGGGCGGTCAGCGCCGATCGCGGTCCGTGTCCGGCGCGGCCAGGGGTGGCCGGCTGCTGCCCGGGCGGGGCTGGCCGGAGTCGGCCTGCTCGCGGCCGTCTGGATCCTCCGTTCCGCCCGGCGGCGGACAGTCAGCTTCCACGCATCGGTGACTGTCGCCCGGTCCGTCGCCGATGTCTACCGCTTCTGGCGCAACCTGGAGAATCTGCCCCGATTCATGGCGCACCTGGTCTCCGTGCGGATGATCGGGGGCGGCCGCTCGCACTGGGTGGTGCAGGGGCCGGTGGGCCGCAGAGTTCGGTGGACCGCGGAGATCATCGATGAACGACCCCATGAGCTCATCGCCTGGCGGTCGTTGCCCGGGGCGAGGGTCCCCAACTCGGGCACGGTGCACTTCGCCCCGGCACCGGGGGGACGTGGTACCGAGGTGCGGGTCGAGCTCTGTTACGCAGTGCGTGGCGGCGCGGCTGGTCGGACTCTCGCAAAGCTCTTCGGAGCCGAGCCGGAGCAGCAGGTCCGCGACGATCTGCGCCGGTTCAAGCAGGTGATCGAGACGGGTGAGGTCCTTCGTTCGGAGGGCAGTCCGGGCGGGACCAACGCCCGCCAACAGATATGGCAACGGCCGGCCCGGCCGCTGGCCGCAACGGTGAAGCGGTGACCACCCCGCGAGCGGCCGGCGAGGACGCGGCGGCGGTGCAGGCGTGGGGAGAGGTATGAAAGCTGTCTGCTGGATGGGGCGTAACACCGTCGAGGTGGCGGAGGTGCCTGATCCTGCCATCCTCAACGCCCGGGATGCGGTCGTCCGGGTGGCCTCGACCGCGATCTGCGGCTCCGACCTGCATTTGTACGACGGCTACATCCCTTTTATGAGACGGGGGGATGTGCTGGGGCACGAATTCATGGGCGAGGTGGTGGAGGTCGGCCCAGGGGTGGGGAACCTGCGGGTCGGCGACCGGGTGGTGGTCCCTTTCCCCATCTCCTGCGGTAACTGCCGGGCCTGTGGGCAGGGCGACTTCTCGCTCTGTGAAAACTCCAACCCGAATGCGGGGACGGCCGAGAAGCTGCTGGGGCACTCCCCGGCCGGGATCTTCGGCTACTCCCATCTGCTCGGCGGCTTCGCTGGCGGGCAGGCCGAGTATGTGCGGGTCCCGTTCGCCGACGTCGGCCCAATCAAGATTGAGAATGATCTGCCGGATGAGCAGCTGCTCTTCCTCTCCGATGTCCTCCCCACCGGCTACATGGGTGCGGAGATGTGCGAGATCAAGCCCGGTGACGTGGTCGCCGTCTGGGGTGCCGGGCCCGTAGGCCAGTTCGCCGTCGTCAGCGCCTATCTGCTCGGCGCGGAGCGGGTAATCGCCATCGACCGTTTCCCTTACCGTCTCCGGCTGGCCCGCGAACACGGCGGCGCCGAGACGATCAACTATGAGCAGGTCGACGTCCTCGACGCATTGCGGGAGATGACAGCCGGGCGGGGCCCGGATGCCTGCATCGATGCGGCCGGGATGGAGTCGCATCATCCGGCCGCCGCCATCGACGCATACGACCGGGGGAAGCAGGCGATGCGGTGGGAGAGCGACCGGCCGCACGCGCTGCGGGAGGCGGTGATGAGCTGCCGTAACGGCGGGGTGGTCTCCGTGATCGGCGCCTACGGCGGCTTCGTCGACAAGTTCCCGATGGGGGCGGTGATGAACCGGTCGCTGACCCTGCGCAGCGGTCAGTGCCATGTGCAGCGCTACCTCCGCCCGCTGCTCAACCGCATCTACGCCGGGGAGATCGACCCGAGTTTCGTGATCAGCCACCGCCTGCCGTTGAGCGAGGCCAGCCGCGCCTACGAGATGTTCAAGAACAAGCAGGACGAGTGCATCAAGGTAGTCCTGACTCCGTGAGTCGGCGGTCACCCGTTGCGCACGACGGCGTAGGCCGCGACCGAACCGGCCAGCAGGAGGCCCAGCCCCGCCTGGAGGAGCAGGGGCGGACCCAGGTGCGACCAGAGTGTCGGGATGCGCGGGGCCAGGAGTTGCCCCGTGGTGAGGTTCATGATCCGCTGCACCCGAGCGGGAAGGTCCGGGTCATCCTGCCGGCGCAGGGTGATCTGGACGTGATCGCCGGCTTCCAGGGCGCTCTGCGGGAGATGGCCGTGGATCTCCACCTCGTAGAGGATCCGGTTGCTGTCCCGGATCCGGAGCGGCGTGACCAGGAATTCCGGCCCCTCCCGTAGCTGCTTCCACCGCCGCCGCGATCGGTTGCGGCGGCTGCCGGCCGACCGCAGAGCGGCCAGGAGCAGCAGGAGCATGTGAGCGATGCCTGCGGCCAGGACGACCAGCAGCAGCACCGGCGGACTCATTCTCACCGCCCGGCCGTATCCGGGCATCAGTTGAACGACCCGACCGGTGACCACCGGGCCCGCGGGGTGGGCGACGGGTTCCGGGAAGAGCTCCTCGTCCACAGGCTCACCACCGATTGTCAAGGATCTGCTGCAGATCGTATTTATCAAGGAGCCTTGGTGGCGTGAGTGAGAATGAGTGACATTCACGGAGCAGTCGCAACGGTGAGGTGACAAGCGGGCCGCGGTGGGTATGTGTGGCGCGGAGTTCGGAGAGGGGTTGATCGTGGAACTGTCCTTCCTGCGCCCGCTCTACGCCTGCCCGGGGCCGTGGGCCTCGGTCTACCTCGACGCATCCCAGGACACCGCTGATGCCAAACCCGCAGTCGAACTGCGATGGCGCGCGTTGTACGAACAGTTGGGGGACCAGGGCGCGGAGCCGGAGACGGTCGACGCTCTTGACGACGTCATCCGTCGCCACGACCCCCGCCCAGGGGACTACGGCCTGGCTGCATTCGGCACCCAGGGTGAGGTGGTGCTGGCCGAATACCTCAGCGCACCTCCGCGAACCGATCTTGCGAGGTATGGCCCTCTACCGCACGTGATGCCACTGGTGGCGCAGCGGGGCGAGCAGGTGGCCTGGGTTCGGGTGCTGGCCAGCCGCACCGGCGCAGACCTCGATTCGGTCAGCATGGGCGGGGTTCCGCGGCGCGCGCACGTGCGCGGCGGGGAGAGCTTCCCGATCCGCAAGGTCAAGCCCGGGTCCTGGACCCAGGCGCGGTTCCAGCGCGAGGCGGAGACGACCTGGCAGCGCAACGCCAACGATACGGCCCGCGCGACGGCGGAGCTGGCTGACATCGTCGGCGCCGAGGTGATCGTGGTTGCTGGCGATCCGCACGCCCGTGCCGCCCTCGCCGATGCGCTGCCGGAGCGGTGGCGGGACCGGGTGGTGTTGACCGATGCAGGTTCGCGGGCGGCCGGAGCGGACCCTGACCGGCTGGAGGACGTCACCGTCCAGTCCATCGCCGAGGTGGCTGCCGAGCACACCAGGTCGGCGCTCGACCGTTACGGCGAGCAGGAGGGGCTGGGCAACGGACTCGAATCGGTGGTTGCGGCCCTGCAGCGCAGCCAGGTCGACACCCTGCTGATCGTCGACGATCCGTCGTCAACCGCGACCCTGTGGATCGGGCCGGACCCGACCGACATCGCCCTCGACGCGGATGGGTTGCGAGCCCTTGCGGTGCCCGATCCGGTGGAGGTGCGGGCGGACGCAGCCCTGCTGCGGGCCCTGTCTGCCACCGATGCCGCGGTGGCCCTGGTCGGCCCGGACGAAGCCCCGCTCCAGAACGGCATCGGCGCGGTACTGCGGTACGCCGATGCCGCAACCCCGGGCCGCCACGCCTGATCGTCGAGCCGGCTGCTCAGCGGCCGTCGGTTGCTGATGAGATGAATGAACCTTTCTCTGTAGCGTTGGTGACTGTCGGTAGTGGTTCACGTGGTGCGGATGTGCTCGAAGTGGAGCAGAACGAGCGCCCCAGCGGTGTCGCTTTCTCGGCCGGGCCGCATATCGGAGGGCCATAGTGGCCAGCCGTGTCAGTACCCCACCACGCGCGTCACTGAGCGCAACGAATCCTTACTGACAAAGGTTCATCGAGCCTGAACGAACCGGGAAACATGACGCAGTGAGGCGACTACTCTTAGTGATAGTGGGCTTCTCCGCTCGGCCACCATTCCGGTCAACAATCCTGTTCCCGTGACCCCGGTCCCATGCGGTCCGCTGCCGCCGAACGGCCGGCTCCGCAGCCTGGGGGCGGGGGCCTTTCGAGGAGGGAGGCGCGGATGTTCGGACAGATCACCACGACAGCCTCGACGGACCGCGGGCTCGAAGACCTTGATGCTGCAGCGATGGCGTATGCGGCGCGTATTGCCGAGGGGCCGGCCCATCGGCGGCAGGAGGCCCGTGAGGACCTCGTGCGCTTCGCATTGCCGTTCGCTGGCCGGCTGGCCCGCCGCTACCGCGGGCGAGGGGAGCCGCTCGAAGACCTCGAACAGGTCGCCCGACTCGGTCTGGTCAACGCGGTTGACCGGTACGACCCGGAACGCGGCTCCTTTACCGCCTACGCCGCTATCACCATCGTCGGGGAGATCAAGCGGCACTTCCGGGACCGGACCTGGGGGGTGCATGTCCCCCGCCGCCTGCGCGACCTCATCCTGGAGGTCGGCCAAGCCACCGCGGCGTTGACCAGCGAACTGTCCCGCTCACCCACCGTCGCGGAGTTGGCCGAACGGCTGGAAATTCCGGAGGAGGAGATCCTCGCGGCCCTGGAGTCCGCAGCTGGCTACAGCCCAGCCTCGCTCAACGCCCCCGTCGGCGGGGAGAGCGCGGCGGAGTTCGGTGACCTCGTCGGCGAGTCGGACAACGACCTCGAGTCGGTGGACGACCGGGTGACGGTCAGTGGCCTGCTGAGCCGGCTGCCGTGGCGTGAGCGCCGCATCCTGGCGATGCGGTTCTACGGCAACCAGACTCAGGCCGAGATCGCTGCCCGGTTCGGGATCTCGCAGATGCACGTCTCCCGCCTGCTGTCGCGTGCGTTGGCGTGGCTGCGCCAGGCGATGCTCGCCGATGCCCCAGCCCCCTGGCATGGCGGAGCGGCCAGCGGTGAGGCTGACCGGCTGCGTACTTCCGTCCGCCGCGCCGGGGAACGGATGATCATCGAGGTCAGTGGCGAGGTCGATCGGGAGAGCAGCGACCGGCTGCGTCGTGCCGTCCTTGACGCGGTGGCTGCCGGACAGCCCGCCGAGGTGGTGGTGGACCTGGCGGACGTCGCGACCCTCGACGCCAGTGGGATCGCCGCGCTGCTCGCCGCCCGGGGGGCCGCCCAGCGTGCAGGTGTCGCACTGCGGCTGGCGCGGGCCAACCCTGGTCTGCGGCGCTCGCTGGCGCTGGTGGGCCTGATGGCCGCATCCGGGCCGCAGGCGACGGATCGCCGGTCGGTCGTGCCCCACGGAGAACGGTGAGACGACAATGGCAACACGGACAAGGGCCGCAGCCCCCGGGGGCTGCGGCCCGATTACGCAGATCGGCAAGTACATCGCCGTCCCACCCGAAGGCGGGACGGCGATGATGTTCGGCCAGGGTCAGCGGGCCTGGCCCTGCGGGCCCCGCGTGCTCACCAGCCCCAGGGTGATCATGCCGACGCCCAGCAGCAGGTGCAGCCAGTTGTCGGCGGTGTTGAAGGGTATGAAGTTGGCTGTGCTGCCTTGGTTGACGATGAGGCCGTAGAGCCAGAACGCCAGGTAGATGACTCCACCCCCGATGAGGTATCGGCGTGCGCCGGGAACCGAGCGCGCCATCGCCAGGCCGGCGACCCCGAATAGCAGGTGCACGAAGTTGTGCAACACCGACACCTGGAATAGGCCCAGTAGTTTGGCGCCGGACTGGTGCCCGGCAAAGGTCATCGAGCCGAGGTCGTAGGTGATGCCGGGAATGAACCCCAGCACACCGATCAGCAAGAAGACCGATCCGACCAGGCCGGCCATTGTGCGGGCGATGGGCCGAGCGGCGGTGGCCTGCCGAGCCATCGTTGGAGCCTTGCTCACCATGTCTGCTCACCTCCATTGAGGAGCTACCGGTGATCGCGTTCCCGTCGACGCACGGGGCAAACCGGAGCGGTCAGGCGACCTTCACCGCCGGAGAGCGCAGTTGCCGTACCTGCTCGTAGAGTTCGAGATAGCGCTGAGCCATCCGCGCCGGTGTGAAACGCCGGACGGCCTCTCGCCGGCATTCGTCAACCGGCAGCCGGCCCGCGGCCTGCACCAGGTCGGCCAGCCCCTCCTCCTCATCGGTGAGCAGGCCGGTGCGGCCGTGCTCGACGAGTTCCGGCAGGCAGCCGCGGCGCAGCGCCACCACCGGGGTGCCCAGGGCGAGAGACTCGACCACCGCCGTGCCGCCCGGCTCCTCCCAGCGCAGCGGGAAGAGCATCAGTCGGGCCCGGGCGACCAGCTCGTCGCGCTCCTGCCCGGCCAGCGTTCCGACCCAGCGCACCCGGTCACCATCGACGAAGGGGGAAACCTGTTCCCGCCAGTAGCGCACGTCCGGGTTCTGTTCCGCCGCCTGCGCCGCGGCGAGGTCCCGGGGCTGGCGGTACGGCCCCACCGGGCCGGCCAGCACCAGCTTGAAGCCAGCCCGATGGGCCAGCCGAACCCCCAGATCCTGCCCCTTGCCGGGGGTGATCCGGCCGAGGATCACCGCATAATCGCCCTTCTCCACCCGGGGCCGACGGTCGGCGCCGACGGCCAGCGGAGTTGCCAGGTGAACGTGGCCGATCGCGTGCTGACGCAGCGAGAGGGGCGCACGAGCCAATTGTGCCGCCGAGACCCCGTTGACCCGCACCCGGTCGCCGCCATCCAGATTGGCGTAGAGGTCCGGGTGTTTGCCCAGATCCCAGTGGAGCGTGTGCAGGATGGGGGGCATGTCGGAGCCGGTGGCGGCGAGGGTGGCCAGGCCGACCGCCTCCACATGGTCGTGCACCAAGTCGATGTCGTCCCGCTCCCGCAGCGTTCGGATCACCCGATTCAGGTGGGCCTGGGCGATCCCGCACACCTGGTTGTACGGGCGCTGCAGCGCGGCGAACTGCCCGTCGGCGAAGATCGACAGCCGTTCGTCGACCGGCAGGGTGCTGGAGTCCACGGAGGCGAGCACCACCCGTACGCCCAACTTGCGCAAATCCGGCACCAGGGTAGCGACGACGTTCTCGATCCCACCGTAGCCCTGCGGTGGCACGGGCAGCCACGGTCCGGCGTTCAACAATACGGTGATCATGCGGTCACCGCCCGAATTCGATGTTGGCCCATCTGGTCCTGCAGATCGATCAGCGGTGGGCGCTCCTGTACCGATACGTCGCTCACCACCACCTCGCGTGCCACATTCGGCAGGGCCTGCGTGATGCCGCGCCGGAACTGGGTCAGCATCGCGGTGGGCGGGGTTGCCGAGGTGACCCAGCCCTGGCGGTGCAGCCGGGACCAGGCGGTCAGGATGATCTGCGCAGACATCCGCCCCAGCGCCTCCGTGTCCTGATGCCGGTGCAGCCGCTCACCGAGATCGACCTGGGCCAGCGCGTCCAGCCCGACCAGCTCCAGCAGGTCGATGAGCATGGCGGTCTCCACGCCGTAGCCGGAGACGAACGGCAACCGCTCCAGGGTCGCACGCCGGCCGGCGTATTCGCCTGCCAGGGGCTGGATGAACCCGGCCAGCTCCGGCCAGAACAGGTTGAGTAACGGGCGGGCCACCAGTTCGGTGACCCGCCCGCCGCCTTCTGGTTCGACGCCGGCGGAGCCGACCAATGGTCGATGGTAGAAGCCTTTGACGAAGGCGACCGATGCGTCGGTGAGCAACGGCCCGAGCAGGCCGGTCACGAAGTGCGGCCGGAATTCCCGCAGATCGGCGTCAACGAACACCACGACGTCGCCTTCGGCCGCGGCCAGCCCCGCCCAGAGCGCGTCCCCCTTGCCTTCGAGGCGGGGCAGCCCACGGGTCATCTCGTCCTGGCTGACCACGGTGGCGCCGGCCGCGGCAGCGACCGCCGCGGTGTCGTCGGTGGAGCGGGAATCGACCACGATCAGTTCATCGACGAGGGGGATCTGTTCCACCAGGTGGGAGCGGATGGTGGCCGTGATCGCACCCACGGTGGTCTCCTCATCCCTCGCGGGTATGACAACGCTGACCTTGTCGTCACCCTTCTCCGCGAGCAATTGGTGGGCGGTCCATTCGTCACCGGTGTGGGTGCGGTAGGTGGACCAGGCTTCCACGATGGGAGAGGTCGTCGTTCGCGAATGCCACACAGGCGCACCCCCAGTTGTGATCCGGAAAGGCTTGGTTGAAGATTTCCCGGCCCGAGATGATCTAACCGTGCCAGCTCCATTCCCTTGATCAACGATAAACGTCAGGTATCTGGTCGCCCGATGGACGTTTGATCCCGCTCTAGACGTGGGACAGGTCTTGCTGGCCGGGTATCACCGGTCCCGGCAGATCGAGTGGCGGAAGGACGAGCGGCGTGCGCAGCTGTCGGATTGGACTGGTGGGTGCCGGAAACGTGGCGCAACGCCACGCGCGGGTGCTCGCCGGGTTCGGCGATGTGGAACTGGTCGGGGTCACCGATGTGGTGGCCGAGTCCGCGCAGAGCCTGGCCGACCAGCACCAGGTCCGCGTCTTCGACGATATGGAAACCCTGATCGACGCCGAACTGGATGCGGTCTACGTCTGCGTCCCACCTTTCGCCCACGGGGCGGCGGAGGAGGCGGTGCTCGACGCCGGACTCCCCATGTTTGTCGAGAAGCCGGTCGCGGTCGATCTGGACACGGCGCTCCGCATCAACGCACTCGTCTCGAAACAGGACGTTCTGACCGCGGTCGGCCACCACTGGCGATATCTGGAGGTGGTGGACCGGGCGCGGCAGCTGCTGGCCGGCCGGGCGGTGCGCCTGGTCAACGGATCGTGGCTCGACCGGGTCCCGCCGGTGGAGTGGTGGACCCGACGCCACCGCTCCGGAGGGCCGGTGGTCGAACAGGCGGCCCACGTGCTCGACCTGATCCGGTTGCTCGCCGGCGAGGTCAGCCAGGTCGCCGCGTTCGGCGACGGCTCACCTCCGCTGGTGGACGGGGCAGACATCGACGGGGTGACCGTCGCGGCGCTGCGCTTCGCCGACGGCGCGGTCGGCACGCTGACATCCGCCTGCGTACTGGACTGGAAACACTGCGCAGCGGTGGAGATCGTCGCTGAGGGGCTGGTGTTGCAGGTGGGGGAGGACGAGCTGATGGTTCGCGAAGACGGCCGGGAGTACCGGTTCCGGGGCGACCCGGCTGCGGCGCGGGTCGCCGTGGACCGAGCCTTCATCGACGCGGTACGGGGTCTCGGGAACAACATCCGGGTGCCCTACGCGCAGGCGGTGCGGACTCACCGGCTGGCCTGCGCGGTAGCGGAGTCGGTGCTCACCGGCGAGACCGTCCGGTTGCCCGAGGTGCCGTCGTCGGAGCAGCCGCCGCCGGGAAGAATCGACCCGGCATGGGCGATGGCGGGCTGGGATGGCTGAGCGGGTGGTGGTGGTTCCTGGCCCTGGCCAGGTCGCCATCCGGGAGGAGGAGCCGGCTCCGCTGCGGTCCGGCACGTTCCGCGTGCGGACGCTCTACAGCGGGGTGTCGTCCGGGACCGAGCTGAGCTACGTCAAAGGCACCAACCCCTATCTCTGCGTCACCTGGAACCCGGAACTGGGGCTTTTCCAACCGGGCCAGCCGGCCACGCCGTACCCCGTCGACCGGCTCGGCTACATGGAGGTCGGCCGGGTCGTCGAGACCCGGACCCCGGCCGTGGCCGAAGGGGAGGTGGTGGCGATGGCGTACGGGCACCGCACCGGCTACCTGGCCGACCCGCTCGCCGACCGGTTCGTGTCGTTGCCGGAGGAGCTGGACCCGCTACTCGGCATTTATGTGGCGCACATGGGGCCGATCTGCGCCAACGGCCTGCTGCACGCCGCCGCGGACTTGTACGGCAGCGACGTGCGCAGCCTGGCGGACGGGGTACGGGGTCGGCGGGTGGCGGTCACGGGCGCGGGCGTGGTCGCCCTGCTGACCGCCCTGCTGGCCCGTCATCACGGGGCCGCCTCGGTGGTCGTCATCGACCCGACCCCGCAGCGGCGCGCGGTGGCCGAGAGCCTTGGGCTGGAGACCCTCGACCCCGGTGCCGGTGATCCGGCCGAGGCGCTCAAGACACGCTGGCGGCACGGCCCCGGCGACCGGGGCGCGGACGTGGTCTTCCAGTGTCGTGGGCAGGCGTCGGCGCTGCACCTGTCCCTGCGTCTGCTGCGTCCGCAGGGAACGGCGATCGATCTCGCCTTCTATCAGGCCGGCGCCGATGAGGTCCGGCTGGGGGAGGAGTTCCATCACAACAGCCTGTCGCTGCGCTGTGCGCAGATCGGCCGGATGCCGCGTGGCTTGGGCGCCACCTGGGACAGGGAGCGGCTCTCCGCCGAGACGGTCGACCTGCTGCGGAGGCACGGGGAGGTGGTACGTGACCACCTGGTCTCGGCGCTCGTCCCCTTCGATCAGGCCCCGGTGCTGCTGGCCGATCTTGCTCACCGCCGCCGCCAGGAGCTGCAGGTTGTGCTGGCCAGCTGAAGCGCTGGCGGCACGGACGGAAAACAGGGTCGGGCGGGGATCCGCAAAGGGTCCGGCGTCGCGTACCGTTGCCCGTCATGGGTGTGTCGCAGCGGTTGAAGAACAGGTTCCGGCGTTTCCTCCAGCGGCCCGGCAGCACGGTTGATCTGGCGCCGCTGGAGAAGCTGCTGCCCTCGATCGAGGCATGCGAGGAAGACCTCGCGGCGTTGACCGACGACGAGTTGACCGAGGCCGCCGGGCTGGCCGAGGAGTACGTGAAGATCTGCGCGATCGGGCGTGAGGCCGCTCGGCGCGCCCTTGATCAGCGGCCGTACGACGTGCAGTTGCTCGGCGCCATGTCGCTGCTGGCCGGCAAGGTGGCCGAGATGGCCACCGGCGAGGGCAAGACGCTGACCGCTGCCATCGCCGCCTACGGGCATGTACGGCGCGGTAACGGCCCGGTGCATGTGCTCACCGTCAACGACTACCTGGCCCGCCGCGACGCCGAATGGATGGCGCCGGTCTACCAGCGCCTCGGGCTGACCGTCGGCTGGGTGACCGAGACCTCCACCCCCGAGGCGCGTAGGGCTGCGTACGCCTGCGACGTGACCTACGTCTCGGTCAGTGAGGCCGGCTTCGACTACCTGCGGGACCAGCTCGTCACCGACCTCGCCGACCGGGTCCAGCCGTCCCTGGCCACGGCGATCGTCGACGAAGCTGACTCGATCCTCATCGATGAGGCCCGGGTGCCGATGGTGCTGGCCGGGACGGTGCCGGGCGAACAGGATCCGGTGCACGCCGCCGCCGCCGTGGTGCGGGAGCTCAGCGCCGGCGAGCACTACGAGGTGGCCGACGACGGGCGCAGCGTCGCCTTCACCAGCGAGGGCCTGGCCGCCGTCGAAGCCAAGCTCGACGGCATCGACCTCTACGCGGACGAGCACGTCGAGCAGCTCTCGACGCTCCACGTCGCCCTCCACGCCCACGCGCTCCTCCACCGCGACGTCGACTACATCGTGCGGGACGGCGCGGTGGAGCTGATCGACGAGATGCGCGGCCGGGTCGCGCAGCGCCGCCGCTGGCCGGACGGCCTGCAGGCTGCGGTCGAGGCCAAGGAGGGGCTGGACGCCAGTGCCGAGGGGGAGGTGCTCGGCACCATCACCGTGCAGGCCTTCATCAGCCTCTATCAGACGGTCTGCGGGATGACCGGCACCGCGGTTCTGGTCGGTGACCAGCTTCGGGAGTTCTTCTCCCTCGAGGTCGCGGTGATCCCGCCCAACACCCCCTGCATCCGCGTCGATGAGCCTGACCGCATCTACGCCACCCGGGCCGAGAAGGACGAGGCGCTGATCGCCGAGATCAAGGCCTGTCACGAGGTGGGGCGCCCGGTCCTGGTCGGCACCCTCGACGTCAAGGAGTCCGAAGATCTCGCCAAGGGTCTGGCGACCGCCGGCATTCCCTGTGTGGTCCTCAACGCCAAGAACGACGCCGAAGAGGCCGCGATCATCGCCGAGGCCGGCGCGTACGGCGCCGTCACCGTCTCCACCCAGATGGCCGGTCGCGGCGTCGACATCCGGCTCGGCGGCAGCGACCAGGCCGACCGGGATCAGGTCGCCGAACTCGGCGGCCTGTACGTGATCGGCAGCGGCCGACACGACAGCCGGCGGGTCGATGACCAGCTACGCGGGCGGGCCGGCCGGCAGGGCGACCCGGGCGGGTCGGTCTCCTTCGTCAGCCTCGAAGACGAGCTGGTGGTTCGGCACGCCCCCGACGCCGTCCCCCCTTCGCCACGGATGGACGCCGACGGCCGGGTCACCGACGATCAGGTGGAGTTCGCCATCGAACACGCTCAGCGCATCGCCGAAGGGGTCAACTACGAACTCCACCGCAACACCTGGCGCTACAACGTGGTTATCGAGCAGCAGCGCAAGGCGTTGGCCGAGCGCCGGGAACGGTTGCTGACCACCGATGTGGCGGCCGATATGTTGCGCGAGCGCTTCCCCGAGCGAACCGAGGAGATGGATGAGGAGCTGCTGTCGCGGGTTGCCCGGTCGATCGCCCTCTACCACCTCGACCGCCTCTGGACCGAGCACCTGGCCGAGCTCTCCGAGGTGCGGGAGGGGGTGCATCTGCGCGCGCTCGGGCGTCTCGACCCGCTCGACGAATTCCACCGGGCGGCGGTGCCGGCCTTCAACGCACTCATCCCTGAGATCGAGGTCCGTACGGTGGCGGCCTTCGAGGAAGCCGAGTTCGACGACGACTGGCAGCCTGACGAGGCGGACCTGGTAAGGCCGAGCGCCACCTGGACCTACCTGGTGCACGACAACCCGTTCGGTTCGGAACTCGACCGGCTCATCGCGTCGGTCGGCCGCCGCCTCGCCGGCCGGCGCTGACCGGCACACCTGACAGGAAGGGCGCCCTTTCTGTACAAGAGGGGTCCTTCCTCGCCGCTCGGTCAGCCGCGGCCGGTGTCGCGCAGGTGGCCGGCTATCGACGGTGGTCGGCCAGATGCGCGGCGAGGACATCTTCGCCGAAATCGCTGCACGGACGGCGCAACACCGTGTGCACGTGGTTGCCGTCCTCGCTGGTGTTGTCGTACTCGATCAGCAGATCGTCGGACTGCACCCGGTAGTAGTGGCGCTGGTTCGGGCCAGTCGGCCCCTCCCAGGCGAAGAAAACCTCGTCCCCGGCGATCCGGGCCGCCTCATGGGCGGCGAGTTCGACCGGCAGCCGGTCGAGATACAGGGCGACGATCTGGTCGAGCAGCGCCCGGGCGGTGGGGCCGAGCCGTACGGAACTCACCCCGAGCGGCTGGATGCGGGCCGGGGCGTGCCGGTTGGTGGCGCTGCGGATGTCGCCGGGTGCCCGCTCCGACACCACCGCGGCCGTCCGCGCGGCGCTCCCCATCGTCTCCAGGAGCGCCCTCCCCAGCTCCTCTTCCGCCGCCAGGGGCCGTGACACCGTGTGGCTGGCGTAGCTGACCCGGGCCGGGTTGGCGCCGAAAAAGATCGGCGCCGGGGAGACCTGGTCACCAGCGACGGTCATGGTCACCGACAGGTGGTGCCCTTCGAACCGCCACGCCCATTCCTCACCCGCCGGGTCGCCGAAGACCGCGACCCAGTAGTCGTTGCTGTGCCGCCCCCGCCGTCCATCCTCCGCCCGGTCGAGCACCTCTTCCAACGCGATGATCGCCATCGCCTGGGCGTAGGCGTGCTGGCTCAGCCCGGTGGCCAGCAGGCGGTGCGCCGCTTTACGCCCGCTCCGGTCCAGATCGGCCAGGCATACCCCGGGGCGGGGCCGTGGCCGGTACTCGATCCAGCGGCGGGCCGCGTCATCGGTGAAGGGACGGGCTGCCAGTCCCTGCTGCGGATCGCTGAGCGAGTCCAGCAGGTCGGCTGCGGCGGCGCGCATCCGCGCGGCTACCGGATCATCCACCCGTCCTGTATACCCGCCCGAGCCGCGGATGCGGGCTCAGAGCCGGGGTTCGGTGGGGCTGGCCGCGCCGTCGTAGACGAAGACGGTCACCGACCGGCCGTTGTGCTCCTGCCGGCTCCGGGTGCGCAGGTAGCGCTGCATCAGTCCGCCGATCTCCAACTCCACCACCCCGGTCTCGCCGGCGGTGAAGAGGGTGCCGTCGCGAGGGCCTCCGAGCAGGATGGCATCAGGTGAGGTCATGGTCTTCACAACCCGCCGGCTACCCCCGGTCCCCGCGGTCAAACGATCGGTGGCTCGAACAACGGGGGCCAGCCGAGGGCCATCGGCCTGACGGTGCCGGGGACCGTACCGTCTACCCGGCCGTTCCCTGATGCCCGCCGGTCTCTGCTTGACCGGGTGTGGCCGGGCGCTCCGGTCTCAGCAGCGTGATCATCTCCGGCAGGTCGAAGAAGACGGCTGTTTCGACCGCCGATGGCGAGCCGCGTTCGGGGTCGGCGTCGGCCGCCAGCAGCGCCGTCACCGCCTCGGCCGAGCGCCGGAACGTCGCCGCCGCCAGCGCCGTCTGCCCTCGGGCGTTGACTCGGGCATGATCGGCACCCCGATCCAGCAGCGCGGCGACGGTGTCGGGATGGGCGTAATAGGCGGCCAGCATCAGCAGCGTGTCGCCCTTGTCGTTGGTGAGGTTGACCGGTAGGCCGGCGTCAACGTACCCGATCAGTTCGTCGGTCTGCCCGGCGCGTGCCAGGTCGAACATCCGGTGTGCGAACGCCAGCGTCGCCTCGTCCAACTCCTCCGCCATCCGCCCACCTTATCCGCCCGGCGACTTCTCGGACCGCGTGTTAATTTGCTCCCGATTTTGATGGAGGCATCGTGGCGGACGGCGTCTATGTAGGCAATGCGGGCCAGGATGGCGCGGGTAACGGGGGTTGGCTGCTCGGCCACTTCATGCCGTCGGGCGCCGACATCCGACACAGCAGAGATGTGGAGGTGAAGTGGGGGATTCATCCGCGTGACGATCGGCGGGCGCAATGGGTGACCGGTGAACGCCGTACCGCCTTGCTGGTGCTGGTTTCCGGATGCTTTCACGTTCGGTTGCGCGACCGCACGGTGCTTCTTTCCGAGCCGGGCGACTATGTGGTGTGGGGGCCGGGCGTCGACCACTCCTGGTGGGCGCAGGAAGAGTCGGTTGTGCTGACCGTGCGCTGGCCGTCCATTCCCGGCTATGCCGTGCCGCTCGTGGAGGGCTCCCGTGTCATCGCTGCAGGCCTTGAGGGAATTTGATGCTGTTGGACGCAGCGGTTGCGGCTGCGTTGCGGCTCACCGCCGTGACCGTCCCGGCGCCTCCCTTGGTGACACTCGGCAGCCTAGGTCTCTCTCCACGGTTTGGCCGGCCGGCGGTGAGGGTACTCGCGCGGCTTACCGGCGGAGACGCACCCTGACCCGACAGGTTCCGGGAGCGGACCGCCATCCTTTTCGAGGAGAGGGAGCAGCGCATGACTCTCAACGACGTCACGATGGACCGCATCCAGGTGGACACCGCTGAGATCCGCCGAACCCTGCAGGCCCGCCATCAGGAGTTGACCGTCGAGTACGACAAGACACTGGTGGAGAGCCAGGAGGTCCGCATGGTCGAGGCGGCCGACAGCGCCGGCGACGACCAGGCCGACAACGGCACGAAGACGGCGGAACGGGACACCGCCCAGTCGCTGCTGCGCACCATCCTCGACCGGCGAATGCAGTACGAGCATGCCCTCAGCCGCCTCGACGAGGGTGCGTACGGCCTCTGCGAGGGCTGTGGGGCGACGATACCGGTGGAACGACTGGAGATTTTCCCCTCGGCCACCTCGTGTGTGGATTGCCAGCAGACCCGGGAGCGGCGGGCCGCCGTGTAGCGCGGAGGCGGCTGTTCCGGCCGGGCCGCCCGGTCCGTTCGCCGCCCACCGGTCCGCTGGATTTCACCTGCGGCGGGTGAGGGGGCCTCACCCGGATGCCGGGCAACGTGAAGGTGTACGAGAAGGAGTCTGTCGAGAAGCGGGACGGGGGAGTATCCGTGGCTAGCAATCCCAACTCCACCTTCGATTCGTCCATGGACAAGACCAACCTGATCCTCAAGGACATTGAGCAGGCGTACGGGTGGTCGAAGGAGCAGCGGAACCAGTCCTATGCGGCCCTGCGGACGGTGCTGCATCTGCTCCGTGACCGGTTGCCGGTACAGGAGAGCGCACACTTCGCTGCGCAACTGCCGGTGCTGGTCCGGGGGATCTATTTCGAGGGCTGGGATCCCTCCGTGGTGCCGATCAAGCTCAAGCGCGATGACTTCCTCTATGAGGTCCGCCAGGGCTTCCCCTTCGACGTGGAAGGCGGCACCGAACGTATCGTGCAGGTGGTCCTGGACGCGCTACAGCGGCACGTCACTCCGGGGGAATGGGCGGATGTGAAGACCAGCATGCCGAAGGGGCTCAGCAAGATGATGCCCTGACCTTCAGGCACTCTTAGCACACCGGCCGCGGCGTTTTCGTCGCGGCCGATGCCCGTTGCCGTGAGACCTGTTCCTTGTTCGCATCAAACATAGAGTACGTCCCATTTGTCGATGGGGTCTTGCCGTGGATGTGACATAGGCCTTAGGTTGCGGTGACGCCGGCGTTACAGCCCGGCATCCAGACATCCCGCCGTCCGATGGGAGCACTTTTGTGAGATTCAGCCGCCGCAGGACTCTGGCCGTCGCCTCCGCAGTGGCGCTCAGCGCTGGGGCCCTTACTACAGGTTTCGCCGCATCGGCCACCGCCGCCGGACCGGAAACCACCTATCTCATCCTCGCGCCAGGTGGGTCAACGGCCAAGGCCGCGTCCCGGATCGTTGCCGCCAACGGCACAGTGGTGGCCGACTACCACCAGATCGGTGTCCTGGTCGCGCGCTCCACCAACCCCACCTTCGCCAGCGACGTCGCCGGCTCCGGCGTTGAGTCCGTGGCCTCCACCACCGGGCTTGGCACCTTGCTCGACGAAGGCGTGACACTGGAGACAGTCGACTCCACTGTGCTGGAAGCCGCCGACGGTGATCCCACCGGAGAACCCCTGTTCGATGAGCAGTGGGACATGAGCCAAATCAGTGTGCCGCAGGCCCACGCTGTGACGACCGGAAGCTCCGATGTTGTCGTCGGGGTCCTCGACAGTGGAATCTCCAGCACCCACCCCGACCTGGCCACCCAGATCGCCCGGGACAAGAGCGCATCCTGCCTCGGCGGTGTGGTCGACACCTCCGAGGTCGCATGGAACCCCACCACCTCCGACCACGGCACGCACGTCGCCGGCACCATCGCCGCGGCGATCAACGGCATCGGCGTCACCGGTGTGGCCCCCGGCGTGAAGGTCGCCGCGGTCAAGGTCGTCAACAACGACGGCTACATCTACCCGGAGTCGGCGATCTGCGGTTTCATGTGGGCCGCTGCGCAGGGCATGCAGATCACAAACAACAGCTACTACATCGACCCCTGGCAGTTCAACTGCCGCAACGATGAGCGGCAGCGCCCGGTGTGGCAGGCCGTGCAGCGGGCGATCCGCTACTCGCAGAGCCGGGGTGTGCTGCACATCGCCTCTGCCGGTAACTCCAACGTCGACCTGCAGCACAAGTTCACCGACAGCGGCAGCCCGAACGACGGCAGCTACCCGATCGAGGAGCGCACCATCAACGGTGCCTGTCTCGTCCTGCCCGGCCAGGCACCCGGCGTGGTGACCGTCTCCGCCACCGGCCCGACCCGGCAGAAGAGCTACTACTCGTCGTACGGTCAGGGGGTCGTGGAGGTTGCTGCACCGGGGGGCGACTCCCGTTCCCGGACCCAGGGTGCGAGCTCCATCCCCGCCGACGCGGTGCTGTCGACCACTTTCAACACCACCACCCGGACAGACGGCTGGGGTTACAAGCAAGGCACGTCGATGGCCAGCCCGCACGCTGCGGGTGTGGCGGCGCTCGCCATCTCGGCCAACCCGAACCTGCAGCCGGGCGCGTTGGCGTCGTTCCTGCAGCGGACGGCCGACCCGCTGCCCTGCCCCGCGGGAATCTACGACCCGGTGCCGCTGTTCGCCAACTACCAGGCGACCTGCGCCGGCGGGGCGCGTAACAGCTTCTACGGATTCGGCGAGGTCAACGCCTACAACGTCGTGAAGTAGGCCGCGACCAGCGACGAAGGTCGCCCGGCCGCCCGGCCGGGCGACCTTCGTCATCGCGGGACCAGCCCTTCCGATCAGCGCACATCCTCGCGCTGCACCCCCGCCGCAGCCACCTCAGAACGGAGCATGACAGGCTGCAACCGGGCAGACGGTGGTCACCGTAGCAGCGCGAAGAGCGCCGCAGTCGACACCAGCCCGGCCACCAGCACCACCATGACTGCCCGCGGATTGAGGACGGCATGCCGACGTTCGGTGAGTAGCTTCGCTGGCACCAGGCCGACCAGCGGGCCGAGCAGGGTCACCACCAGGCTGAGTGCGGGCATCCCCGACGCCAGGTCACCGCCGTGTCGGGCCCCCCCGATCCGGGCGGCGAAGCCGAGCGCGTACGCGGCACCCGCGCCGAGCACACCGAACACAGCCAGCAGCGGATAGGTAGAGGCCGGCAGGAAACGCGGCTCCCTGGCGCGGTCGAGCAGGTCCCGTACCCCGTCCAGCAGCGCCTCGGGGCCGGCCGCGGCGCCGCCGGTCGGCGCCGGCGGGTCACCGAGCCGGTGGCCGGCCGACCCGAGCGTCCGCCCCAACTTCTGCCACAGCCGCGCCGCTGCGGCATCAACGGCCTGGCTCTGCCACCGGGCCGCGTCGATGTCCTTCTCCGCCTGCCGCACCGCCGCCTCGGCCTGCGCCACCGCCCGTTCGGCGGCGGCGCACTGCTGCTGCTGCCACCGGTCCGCCTCGGCCCGCTGGGTTTCAATCCGGGCCATCAGGTCTGCGATCTGCGCGATCAGCCGCTCGTACTCACTCATCCGCGGATCCATACGGGATGATCGTCTGGCCGGTGCGGTGCACTGCCCGGTCGAAGAAGAGTCCCCGCCACGGCCGCGGGTACCACTCCGGGCCCCCCGCAGCAGCGGGGTAGAGCGATGAGGTCAGCTCGCCGCCCTGCACGTCGAGGGCCACCCAGGCGCCGATCTGGTCGGTCCGGGCGGCCGGGCCGCCCAGGTCGTCACGCATCCGTGCCACGCCGCGCCACCAGGCGAGCACATGGGTACGGCGTTCCGGGCCGTCATGCAGGATGCGTCGCAGCTGCTCCAGCCCAGTGCGGTGTCCGGCCCGGGCGGAGAGCTGTCCGGTGGCGGCGTCCACGGCGTAGAGCAGAAGATAGTGCGGCTCACCGGGGCCGCCGTCCGCCAGACCCGAAGCGGTCTCCGTGATCAGTTCGGCCACCGTCTCCTCGTCGTACCAGCCGGCATCCGGGTACAACGCGTCGTAGAGGGCGCGGGCGGCGGTGTCGGCGTCCGGGTCCAGGCAGGCGATCGAGAAGCGGGCGGTGCCGGGGCGGTGCTGCCGCGACAGTGACCGGGCCGCGGCGTCGAGGACTGCGCACGCCTCCTCCACCCGGGTGCCCAGCACCGCGAGATTGCGGCCGGGGGCGCGGGGGAGCCGCATCCCGGCGGACCGGGCCCGTACGTCGATGATCTCGCCCAGCAGGGCGACCGGTCCACGCCCCACCGTCGGATCGGGTGCGGGCTGCAGCGACAGAAAATCCGGTGCCCGGTTCAGCCGGGGCACCGCCTCCCCGTCGAAGAGCCGGGGCGCGGTGGCCTGTGGTGGCCGGCGGTGCCAGAGTCGGTGCTGCAGCTCCTTCCAGGAGTCCCGGTCGTTGGCGGCCGGGATGCGGGCGATCTGGTTCCCCTCGACCATCCCGGAATCGGCATTGATCACCGCATGGTGGCGGGGGAGTGTCTGTGCCGCCGGGTTGCGTTCGTCCAGGATCCGTAACGCCTTGGGTAGTGCGATCCGGAGCGTGAACTGGGCGACCAGCGCCGGGCGGCCCCACAACGCCTCGATCCCCCGCACATCCTGCGAGGCGAGCACCAGATGGATGCCCTGTGAGCGCCCCCGGCGGGCCAGGTCCTCCAGCAGGTCGACTGCTTCCCGCGCCACCGCGTCCCGCCCGGAGAGCAGGATCTGGAATTCGTCGACCACTGCGACGATCCGGGGCCAGTGCCCCCGCGGGTCCGCCGCCCGCAGTTCGGACAGCTTGGTGACCTCGTGCTGCTTGGCTGCGTCGGCCCGGCGCCGTAGTTCTTCGGCCAGGAATCGCAGCAGAGCCAGCCCGAACTCGCGGTCGGTGTTGACGTTGATGCCGACGAGTCGGACCTGCGGCAGCCAGCTCGGGTCGCGGCGGCCCTGAGCGAACCGGGCGAAGGACACCCCCTCTTTGAAGTCCAGCAGGTAGAACTCCAGCTCGTCGGGGGAGTAGCGGGCGGTTAGGGAGCCGATCCAGGCGAAGATCAGGTTGGTCTTGCCGGTGCCGGAGGGGCCACCGATCAGCGCGTGCGGGGGGTAGTCGCCGAGTGTCACCCGTACCGGTCGGCCCTGCGGGCTGTCGCCGATCGGGGCGGTGAGGCCTTCGGCGGAGTCCGCCTGCCACATCTCATCGACCGGCGGTAGCAGATCGGTGAACGGAGCCGCTGGGGGGCCGGCCTTCACCTCGGCTGCAACCTGCCGGCAGGTGGCGGTGACCAATGCCGGTGGCGGCGGCGGGTCAAGCTGTACGGCGAGTGCACCGAATCTGGTCAGCCCGGTGCCACCCTCCCGTTCGACGAACCGTACAACCGTCGGTTCGTCGGGTAGTTCGAGGCCCCGGACCACGAGGTGCACCCCGCAGGCCGGGCCGGTGTGGACAACGCGGTCTAGTTGGCGCCGTTCGTGCCGGGAAAGCTCGTCCCCGCCGAGGAGCACCGCCAGCCGCCACGGTTCCGGGCGTCGCCCGGTCGCCCGGGCAAGCTCACCCAGGGAGCGGTGCTCACCAGCCAGTACCTGCTCGTTGATCCGCCGAATCTCATCGACGAGTTGGTCGAGTAGAGCTGCCAGGCCACCGGGGCCGACGAAGGTGAGCAGCCCGGCGGTGGCGAGCGGCGCGAACCCGGCCAGCCCGCCGCCGAGTTGCTCCGGGTCGTAGCCGATCAGCCGTGCGCTGCCGGGGGCCGCCCGGCCGAGGGCCCGCAGCAGCAGGGTGGAGACCACCCCATCGGAGCCGTCGCGGTTACCGCTCAGGTGGATGTGCCCGTGGTCGAGGAATGGCACCAGGGCCGGCAGCGGTTCGCCGCCGGGCAGCCGGAGCGCGCCGACCCGCAGTGCGCCCGGGGGCTCGTGGCGCAGAGCGGGGCTCGGCCGCCACCGTGTCCACGCCTCGCCCGCTGCGCCGGGAGCCTCCTGTGTCGCCGCGGCAGCGGCCTTTCCGACCAGCGGGGCCAGCCGGGCAATGTACCGGTCCGCCACCTCGGCGACCCGCCGGTCCCGCTCGGCGCGGACCCGCTGCGGGATCTCTTCTGCGGCTTCGCGGGTGCGGGCCAGCCGGGCGCGGGCGGCCGACAGGTCGCGTTCGGCCGCCGCCAGCCGTTGCCGCGGCGCGCCCTGCGCCTGCGCGAGCAGGCGGCGGACCCGCGCGACAAGCTCGGTCCGTACGTTAGCCATGCGACCTCCCGGAGGAGGTGGGCGTCTTCTCGTCGAACCGGTGCAGCAGCAGCCCGGTGAGCACCGCGGAGGCGACCGCCGAATCGGCGGGATTGGGTCGGTTCGGATTCTTCGGTGGGGGAGTCCGGCACAACCGGCTCAGCAGGGTATCGAGCACCGGGGGTGGTAGGCCCGGCAGGAGAGCACGGATCCGTCCGGCCACCTCCTGCCGCAGCCGGGGCAGGTCCTGCGCCCGCGGCGGATGCCCCAGCAGCCGGCCGGTCAACCGACGCAGCAGGGGAGCCGTGACGGCAGCCAGGGCGAGTCCCACGTCGGCGTCAACGCCCCGTAGCTCCGCGTGCAGACGCGCCCGGTCACCGGTGTGGACCGGTCGGCTCACCCGGCGCAGCAGCTCCTCCGCGTCTCTGGCCGGTTCGGGCAGGGCGGTTGTGACGGGGGCGTCCAAGCCGGTCAGCTCGGCCACCCGCGCCGACCACCAGCGGAGCAGGGTGGGGGGTGGCCGATCGCCGGGCGGCGGCTGCGGGGGCGTCACCGGCGTCGGCCCGGCCGCGGTCCGATCGCTGGTCCGCCCTTGGGTGGTGGTCGGGGTGGGCGCAGCGTCGGCGTTCAGCCCGAGCGCCGCCAGGTAGGCGTCGAGCTGTTCCTGGGCCACCCGCAGAGTGTGGCCCGCCATCTGGGCGTGCTCGGTGGCTGCGGAGAGTTCCGGGACCCCCAGCGGATCGTTCGACTCCTGGCGCACCCATCGCAGCCGGTCGCTGGCATTCCGGAGATGCTCCAGCGCCATGTTCAGTAAGCCGACGGGAAGGTCATCGGAGGCGGCCCGCAGCTGCGCCCCCAGCTCCTCGATGATCGACATCTACGCTCAGAGCGTCGCGGCGTAGAGCTGCGCCTGTTCGATGGCGCTGAGGGTGGCCGCCAGGCAGT